>CALWLL010000001.1 GCA_944381555.1 uncultured Agathobacter sp.
TAGGACAGTACTGGACTTACGGAAAACACCTTTCGGAGCATACAAGATCAAATTACATTTTTTCGATGATAAAGAAGAAAAAGTAAGTGATAATATTACAGCATGGATCAGCGATGACTCACGGAGAATTCCTCTTCAAGTAGAGGGAAAACTCGCAATCGGCTCTCTAAAAGCGATATATAGAGGTAAATAAGAAGGTGTCTAAAAAGGATGCCTTCTTTTTTTTGTCATGCCGCCCTTTTATTATCCATTTTTATTTTTAAAACATCTTTGGTCTTCTCAATTATCCCTCTTCGAGAAGTCATCCTACAGAAATAAGTAAAAAATAAAAGAAAGCCGGCTTTTTTAGCCAGTTTCCTTAGATTATGAGCAATAGCAACCAGGGTAAATTCTGTTTTTACCTTCTCCAACCCTCTTAATCTAAACCGATTCCACGCCGAGTTATGCTTTATCTGTGCAAAGACAGCTTCCGGTTCTATACATCGTCTGCCCCGATGATAAATACCTTCCTCACTCATGAGCTTTTCCCGTGCTTTTTGTTTGTACCTGTTAAGGTTATAGTTAACTTCTATGATCCGGTTGGTCTTTGATTTATGGCATTGAGATTTCAGCGGGCAACCCTCACAGTTCTGTGCCTGATAACGCTTCAGTACGGACACATATCCCAAATCGGATTTACTTTTCCTCTGACCTGTATATTCCATATGTTGTCCCATCGGGCATACGTAATAATCCCTTTCCCGGTTGTAGTAAAGGTTGTGTATGGCAAAAGCATCCTTCTTCCAAGTACGCTTCTGCTCTTTGTGGAAATAATTGTACTTGACAAAAGCCTCTATACCCGCATTCTCCATAAACTCGTAGTTTTGTTCGCTTCCATAACCGGCATCGGCCACTACTATAGAGGATTGCCTATGATAAGTCTCTCGAAAATCTTTCAAAAAAGAAATTAAAGTTCCCGTATCTCCGGCTCGCCTGTAAATTCCCAGATTGGTAATAAACTGATTCTCTGTAGCAATCTGTATGTTATAGGCGGGTTTCAATTGCCCGTTTTTCATATGATCCTCTTTCATGCGCATGAAGGTCGCATCCTCATCTGTCTTGCTGAAAGAATTACGATCCCCCAATTTCTCCAATTGCGATTCGTATTTGGCAAGACGGGGCAGATATTCTTCCTGTAGCTTTTTGACTTGCTTTTTCTCAGCTTTGTTCATCCCGGAGAGACGTTTGTTTAAAGCGCTCACTTTTTCACGCAAACCACAGGAATCCATATCCGGTAAAGCATCCGGTGCCCTTTCCTGTTTATCCTGCTCGATATGTTTGTCGACCTCACTAAGGATTGATTGTATTTTCGACTCCAGTTTTACCTTGTTCTTTTCCACGCTGCCACGCCAGACAAAAGTGTAGCGGTTCGATGCCGATTCCACTTTGCTACCATCGATATACTGTACATCCAAACTGACATAGCCGGATTCCTGTAACAGCAGAACAATGGCTGAAAACAACGATTTTATGTGTTCTTTTAAACGTTTGCCGCGGAAATCATTGATCGTGCGGAAATCGGGAGTACTATTACCGGACAACCACATGAAGTGAATATTCTCCTGCAAGGCCTTTTCTATTTTGCGGCAGGAATAGATATTGTTCAGGTAGGCATAAAACAGGACCTTGAGCATCATACGGGGATGGTAGCTGCTGCTACCTCCGCCTTTATATGACGAAAGCAGACTGCTAATATCCAAGGCGTCTACGACACTGTTTACTATACGAACAGGATGATTGGGAGCTATCTTTTCCGATAAGCTGACCGGAAAAAGTACATTTTGGTTGGATGTTAACTCCTTAAATACTATCTTAGCCATTGCTATAATGTTTGTTTTTTGGGCAACGGTAAGATAATACTTTTTACCGAAATAAACAATAGCAAAAGGGGCTATCCGACTTTTTGGACAGCCCCTTTGTTGTAATTAATTGAATACTATTCGGTCGTATTTTTGTTGACAGGTTTTTGCTCTGTTTGTGTAGCTATTGTTGTTCCGGTTTCGGGTGCTGTCGTATTTTCTTCCCAATGAAATGGTGCGAACTCGGTGTCTTCACTTTTCCATGATGGTTTACGAGCGGCATAGATGATAAACGGAGCTGCTACAACGACGATACAGCCTATGATAAGAACAGAGAACCATACGGTATTATTTCCTGTCGATATTTGACTGGGAGGGATGAAACTTAATATAAAAGCGAGTAATGATCCGCAGAATCCGAGTCCGGCAACAAACCAGATCAATCCGTTGCCTTTACTTCCGATGCGGAAAGGCCGGTCTGCTTTTTTCATGTTATACCGCAAATAGATGGCTGCAGCAAACATCATCAAGTACATGATGAGGTAGAGCAGAACGGTGAGCTGAGAGAGAATTTGGTAAAAACTTTGAACAGAGGGCATTACGACAAAAAGCAAGCTTAAAAGAGTGACGGCAAGCCCTTGGATGTACAGAATGTTTTTTTGCACGCCTATTTTATTCGTTTTTTGGAAGAATGGAGGCAGATAC
>CALWLL010000002.1 GCA_944381555.1 uncultured Agathobacter sp.
TTTTTATATCTTCTAAACTGTGTCGTCTTTTCGTCATTCCTATGCAAGGGTTTATCTAACGTATGTTCGATAAACTCTTGTTCTCTTTTACTTCATAAAAAATCGGAATTTCCTATTAATTAAAAAAGAACCTCGCATCTGCGAGGCTCCTCTCTAAAATCCTTATTAGTTGAATTTTCTTTTTCTAGCTGCTTCAGATTTCTTTTTACGTTTTACAGATGGTTTTTCGTAATGTTCACGTTTACGAATCTCCTGCTGAATACCTGCTTTTGCACAGTTTCTTTTAAATCTGCGTAATGCGCTATCTAAAGTTTCGTTTTCTTTAACTACTACGCTTGACATCTAATCCTAACCTCCCTCCAGTTGTGGATTCAACTGTAAGGCAATAATAATTGCACTAACGGTATATATTTTAGCAATAATTTCTATTTTGTCAATAGGATTTGCAACTTTTTTTCATCATAAAATGAAAATAGTGAATACCTGCTTCTCTTTAAGGGTTATCTCTTAGCCACTTTTCTATTTACGATTACCATTGCAGTTACTCCTGCTCCCGATACAAAAAGCAATGCCATCCAAAGCGTCATATTGCTGTTGTCACCGTTCTGAGGTAACTTTGTATCATCGACATCAGAAACCTCCTCAAAATCTGGATCAACCTCACCGCAGACGGTGCATTTTCCGTCCTTATAGGTGTGACCATTTGCAGGAATAATCTCTCCCTTTTCAACCACTTCTTTGCATATGCCGCATACCTTATCACCAGTATAGCCCTCCTCGGTGCAGGTTGCTGCTTTCGCTGAAGTGTTGGTTAAACTGCCATGCTCCACCGTTACAGAACAGGTGTCTTCAAAACTTCCGTTCTCCGTTTTGACCGTGATGGTGACCGTGCCTGCACTTACAGCAGACACTTTTCCATTTGCGTCTACTGTAGCAACACTGGTGTTGCTGCTCTCCCATGTCACTTTTTGGTTGGCAGCATTGGTTGGCGTTACTGTAGCAGTTAGGGTATCGCTGCTGCCTTCTTTCAAGGTCAGGCTGTCCTTGTTCAGCGATACACCGGTAACAGATACAGTTCCAATCGTTATAGAAAATTCCTTGCTGTCGTTGCCGTAATCATTCTCGGCAGTCACGGTAAAGCTGTAAGTATTCGCTGTGGCAGGGGTACCGGAGATTTCTCCGGTGTTTTCGTTCAGCATCAGCCATGTAGGCAAGTCGCTGGAACTCCATGTAATTGTTTCATCGCCGGTGGCCGTAAGGGTCTGACTGTACGCTGTGTCTACTGTGCCGCCGGACAGACCTGTGGTGGTGATGGTCGGGGCATAATTGACTGTGCCTATGATTTGCCCTGTTCCCGTCAGTGTACCGCCGTCTACGGTAAGGCTATAACTGCCCGTGTTCAGCGTGGCTCCTTCCGGGACATTCAGGCTTTCCCCCTCGCCGATAGTGAGGTCATCCTGCAAGGTCACATTGCCATACACGGTGCCCGCATCGCCGTCAAAGACAATGCCGCCGGAGTTTCCGCTGCCCGCTCCGACCTGAACATCGTTGGAAGAATTATCCGTAATCCCACTCGCATCCACTATGGCGTTGTTGCTGACGGTCAGGGTGGCGTACCGGTGCCAGTTGTGACAGTACCAAAGGAAAACTCAATTCCTGCTGTCATACCACTGGCAGTCAGAGAGCCGCCGTCTACGGTAAGGGAGGCTGAAGAGTTCACAGCAGGTTGCAAACAAACGCCATATCCCCCAAATGTTTGATCCGCGCTGCTGGCCGTCACGCCTGCGCCTCCGCTGATGCTAAGGGTAGCGCTTTTGTTTGTGATGTTGGTATTATTTACTCCAACATAGATACCGTTAGAAAGTCCATTGCTCGCTGTTGCATTCAGTGTGCCGGAACCGTTGAAACCCTTGATCTCCAGCGTCGCATCTCCTTGTTGCGTTTGCACTTCAATGCCCTTAGACGATCCGGAAACCTTGTTGGTGCCTTCCAGATTGATGGTCAGCTTGATGTCTTGCGTCGAATCATCCCCAGTATACGCAGAAATGCCGGCGTTTCGAGTATTATTTCCCTCAATCGTGACATTATGCAGCGTCAGCCCACCGCTGCCATCGTAGTAGAAATAGGAGCCTGTGGGTGTGCCGTTTTCAGTATATTTTCCCCAATTCCCTTCGCTGTTTTGGGTGTAGTAGCCTGTGGTATCACCCTGCTGAGGTCCGCTCAACTGGACGTTGCCCACAAACAGATTTATAGCATTTGAATTCCAAGTGGAGCCAGTATCGGTCAGCGCCGCCTGTGGCAGCAGACCGAGGCACAGGGTAAGGGTACAGATAAAGCTTAATATTCGTTTTTTCATGTTCTTTCCTCCTCTGCTCCGGGGGGTAGTGTCAAAAACTACCTTGTACAGAAAGAAGGTAACCAATATGAAAAAAAATGAATCTATTGTTTCTGCTATTATATCTATTGTTCTGGGCTTTATGCTAACCATAATGAAAAGCGAGGTCATCAGCATAGCCATAACTATTTTGGGTATAGCAATTCTCATTTCTGCTATTATCGATTTTTTAAACAAGCTGACCAATGCTGCTATCATAAAAGGCGTCATTGGCATATGTATCCTTGTTTTCGGCTGGATGTTTGTCAATCTCGCCTTATACATTCTGGCTGCCGCCATTATTGTTATGGGACTTTTGCAGATTGCAAATATGCGTAATTTTGTCCCGGTTAATTTAACGACAATGGATAAAGTGCTGATTTATCTCAAACCGATCATTACTGTTCTGGCAGGTGCTTGTCTTCTCTTTCATCAGGGCGGCACGATCGACTGGATATTTATTGTAGCAGGTGTTCTGCTTATTATTGAAGGTATTTTAAATCTCCTATATTCCATGAAAGGGTAAAGTGATTTCCTAGAACAAAGGGGCTGTCTATTTCCGACAGCCCCTTTGTTATCTTTCTCTTTTTAATTTAAAAACAGAGAGTGTATGATTACACTATGCAATCATGCCCTCAAGCGCAGCTTTTGCCTCTGTAATTGCGGCAGGAATACCGGCAGGATTCTTTCCTCCGGCCTGTGCCATGTTCGGGCGTCCGCCGCCGCCGCCGCCAACCTTGCCTGCAATTGCTTTGATTAAGTTTCCGGCATGTGCGCCTTTTGTCTGTGCCCCATCTGTTACCATCGCAACAAGGTTTACCTTGCCTTCACAGGAAGATGCAAGTACTACAACGCCTTCGCCTATCTTCGCTTTTAACTGGTCGCCTAAATCACGAAGACCATTCATATCAACACCATCCACGCTTGTAGCAAGGAGTTTTACGCCCTTAACTTCAACAATCTGATCCATTACATCACCAAGGGCATCCTTTGCTGCTTTGCTCTTTAAAGATTCATTTTCAGAAGCAAGCGCTTTCATCTCTGCCATTAAGTGCTCTAGTCTCTCAACCAGATTTGCCGGAGTTGCTTTTACAACTTTCGCAGCCGCATATAATCTCTCTTCTATATTCTGATAGTATGCAAGTACATTATCGCCTGTAAGAGCCTCAATACGACGTACACCTGCTGCTACACCGCTTTCGGATACAATCTTAAATGCTTTGATTTCCGCTGTGTTTGCCACATGAGTACCACCACAGAGTTCTTTTGAGAAGTCGCTTATGCTTACGACACGAACCGATTCGCCGTATTTTTCACCAAACAATGCCATCGCACCGGATTTTTTAGCTTCGTCAACAGACATCACTTCTGTTACAACCGGAAGGCTTTCCGCAATTTTCTCATTAACAATTGCCTCTACTTTGGCAATTTCCTCCGCTGTCATTGCCGAGAAGTGAGAGAAGTCAAAACGTGTTCTCTCTCCATCCTGATAAGAGCCGGCCTGTTCTACATGTGTTCCAAGCACTTCACGAAGTGCTTTCTGGAGCAGATGGGTTGCCGTATGGTTGCGGCAGGTATCTGTACGCAGCTCTTTATCGACTACAAGCTCTGCCTCTTCTCCAACAGAAATTATACCGGAAACCATATGTCCGATATGGCCTACTTTGCTGCCAAGTAATTTTATCGTATCAATAACCTTAAATTCACCATTTGCAGTGCGGATAATTCCCTTATCTCCCTGCTGACCGCCCATTGTCGCATAGAAAGGCGTTTCCTCCACGATAATGGTACCGTTTTCACCATCGGACAAGGCTTCTGTAAGTTCCGTTTCTGTCGTAAGTACGGAAATCTTTGATGTATGAATCAATCTGTCATATCCTACAAATTCAGAAGTAACGGCTGAGTCAATTTCTTCATAAACCGTTGCATCCGCACCCATGTAGTTCGTTACTTTACGGGCGCTTCTTGCCTTCTGGCGCTGTTCCTCCATACAAGCCTTAAATCCGGCTTCATCATAGGTAAATCCGTTTTCTGCAAGGATTTCACCTGTTAAATCTACTGGAAATCCGTATGTATCATAGAGTTTGAATGTGTTTTCTCCTGATAATACGGTAGTACCTGCCGCTTTAGATTCATCCATCAAGGTATTTAAAATAGCAAGACCCTGATCTATGGTCTTGTTAAACTTCTCTTCTTCCTGCGTCAGAACTTTAAAGATAAATGCTTTCTTATCTTCCAATTCCTGATAACCATCCTTGCTTTCTGCAATCACGGTCTCGGAAAGTTTTGCAAGGAAGGCTCCTTCCAATCCAAGCATACGTCCGTGACGCGCCGCGCGTCGGATAAGACGGCGGAGGACATATCCACGTCCCTCGTTAGAAGGCATTACACCGTCTGATACAAGGAAGGTTGAAGAACGGATGTGGTCTGTGATAAGACGGATGGAAATATCATCTTTTTCATTGGTCTGATAGGTCTTTCCTGACATTTCACAAATCTTATCACGGATTGCTTTCATGGTATCAATATCAAATACGGAATCAACATCCTGCATAACTACCGCAAGTCTTTCAAGCCCCATACCGGTATCGATATTTTTCTGCGCAAGCTCTGCGTAGTTTCCTTTTCCATCGCCTTCAAACTGTGTAAATACGTTGTTCCATACTTCCATGAAACGGTCACAATCGCAGCCAACCTTACAATCCGGCTTGCCACAGCCATATTTTATTCCTCTGTCATAATAAATCTCTGAGCATGGTCCGCACGGTCCGGCACCATGTTCCCAGAAGTTATCACATTCACCTGTTACCGGATCACGGTAGAAGCGTGTAATTCTATCTGCCGGTATGCCAATCTTCTTGTTCCAGATTTCAAACGCTTCATCGTCTTCCCCATAAATAGATGGGTATAATCTGTCTTCCTCTAATCCAAGAACCTTGGTTAAAAATTCCCATGACCACTCAATTGCTTCTTCTTTGAAATAGTCACCAAAAGAGAAGTTACCAAGCATTTCAAAAAAGGTAAGATGACGTGCAGTTTTGCCAACATTATCAATATCACCTGTCCGAACGCACTTCTGACAGGTCGTCACACGCTTGCGCGGCGGAATTTCCTGTCCCGTAAAGTATGGTTTCAAAGGTGCCATACCTGCGTTGATAAGTAATAAACTGTTATCATTGTGCGGAACCAGTGAAAAACTCTTCATTGCCAAATGATCTTTGCTTTCGAAAAATTCAAGGTACATCCTGCGTAATTCGTTTACGCCTAAACTCTTTTTCATTTCAAACTTCCTCTATTCCTTTTTATTCTTCTGTCTGTTCTGCCGTTTGGGCAGCCTTCTTTGCATCGGAGGCTTTACGCATTTTAATTCCAACAAACGCTCCGAACCCGCCAACTGCTGCTAAAACCAATGCGATTAGAAGATACTGCACGATACATAACAAAAAATCCAACATCATCTTTACCTCCATTTTACCCAAAAATGCACTTCAAGTATTATACAGGAAAAACAAGCATATTTCAACCGTTTTAACCTCCTTAATAGGAAAACCTCTGTTAATTACGAGAATTTTTAATAATAAAATTCTCTGATTTTTTGCGTACCTTAATAAAGCCTTTAGGGTTAGGCTTATTTCTTTTGTTGTTTTTATCTCAAACAAATTTGCAACAGCCCCTTAGACTGTAGACAAAGCCTCCTGTTCTGCAATAAGTTTCTGCATCTTTTTACTATTAACTCGCGCTTTTACATGAGTTGCATCTACAAAGATTTCGATTAGGCTATTCATTCACACTTACTACTCTTCCCCAATTAAGAATACCTGATTTTCTCTGGAAATATCCATAACCCTGTCCGCCATACCGGAATTGGTAATTTTCCGTTTATACAAAGCAATTCCCTCATAGTTTTGCCACATATGCATTGGAAAAATCAAATCCGCATCCGTTTGTTTCAAAAAATAATCAAAACCATCATACTGATATATCCCCATGCGCGGATCCATCGGCACAAACGCCAGATTAATCGGCAGCTTTGCCAAATGCTTAATCTGTGACTTGTAGCTTCTTTCCTGCATACCATTGGTCAAATCTCCTGCGCCTTCCCATTTCCAGTCCGCCAAATCTCCTGCATGGAAAAAGGACGCGCCATTGGTCTCTACATAAAAAGCCACACCTGCATCCGTAGAACGGAACGTTCTGATATTCAAATCATCCACCTTATATTTTTTGTCCGGCGAAACAAAAGTCACACGCTCGCGTACTTTCGGGTCAATGCTATGCTTAGAAAGAAAATTCGGTGAAATACGAATATCTTTTGAAAATATATATTTGATATTCGTATATTTTTCCGCCCAGCGCAGAACATCCATATCATAATGGTCCTTATGGCTGTGGCTTGCAAACATATAAATCTTCGTACCCGGCTCATATTCCGGAATCTTTCCTGTAAATGTATAACCATTTACCTTGTTTCCTTCAAAATAATCAAAAATCAACACTTTATCGTCTACTTCCACAAGGAAGCAGCTATGATGAATAAAAATAACCTGCATACTACTCCAATCCTGCTTTTTTGTATAGTCTAAATCTCGGAAAAATCCCATTTCTTACCAATCAGCTTACTTACCCATTCAATCACAGGACCGAGTGCCAATACCATAAAAAATGTTACAATTCCAAGTTTTCCTCCAAATATCATACCAATAATAGTTACAACAGCATCATATCCAATACGCACTGCCTTATATGGTACCTTTGGAAGCCTTTTTGAAATAATCATCGGCATCGCATCATATGGGGAAGTCCCCATATTCATATCTATATAGACTGCTACAGCAAATACAAAAATAATCAGGGCCGGAACTGCTGCCATAGCCTTTATCGTCCACGCATCAAACAAACCTTCCGGAAGAATCCGTTCCCAAATCCACATAAAGAAGTCAATGGAATATCCTACCAGAAACATATTTGCAAGCGTTCCAAAACCTAAGTTCCTTGCGCCGAATATCACGACTATCACAAGTAAAACCGTATTAAATAATGCCTGCCAATTTCCAAGTGATATGCCAATCGTTTTGGCAATCGAATTGTTCATAAGCGTACATGGGTCAGTTCCCCACCCCACCAAAAGCAGCCATGATAAACAAAATCCCATGATGATAACTGCCGTCACCGTTGCAGCAAGACGCGGCCAAAAATGCTTTTTATCAAAGAAGCCTGCATATATTTCATTCAATGCTGTATCCATTTCTTTACGTTCCTCATATTTCTTAAACTTAGTCCATTGTAACACAAAAAAACACTATATGCCATCCCATTTCAGGACAACATATAGTGTCATCTGTTTCATATTTCAACCTCTTCACTATTCAACTGCAATATTGGATACGAAATAATATCCTTTATCATGCGCCCTAAGCGTCACTTCAAATTTTTCATTCAAATCATTAACATATTGCAGCTTAACCGTTCCATCCTTGTCCATAATGCCTGCTGTTATGGTAACCGGAAAATAATGTGTATCACCATGCGATAAATAATATGCATCATACTCTTTAAGATATAAGAAATTCTCTATATCTACTTTATTCGTTTCTTCGAATGAGATGTCTGCATATGTACGCAACATTTTATCCATATAGGAGGTCGCAACTTTCTGAAAATCAGTTTCATGGTCAATCGACGAGCCTTTCAACTGTACCATTTCCTCATCTGAAATAGCTACAGAAGGCTGTTCACCATCATAAAACAACTCTACAAGACTAATGTTTTTTATATCCTCATATGCACAATTCAAGAATGCATTTACTATCGATTTGCCGTCCACATTAAAAAACTGCTCATTAAACCATTCAAGTTCATCTTCGCTAAGCTTTACCCATCCTTGCTCTAGTTCGGTTGTCTTTTGTGACTGCAACTCGCTCTCTTCTCCTGTTGAATTTTCTGTTTGTGAGTCCTCCTGTCTGTTAGATTCGCTTTGGTCTACGGAACTATTTTCTGTTCCATTTTCTCCCATCTTCGAACTATCTGATTCTCTGTCGTTCTGGCTACCTGCACAAGCCGTCAATATCAACGCTAATGCTAATACCGCAAAAATCCCACTTCGTTTAAGCTTTCTCATCCCATATCTCCTCCTGTAAAGTAAATTTTATATAACCCCTACATTTACTATAACACATCCATCTCATGCCTGCAATCCAGCACTTTTCATTGCGTTTTACCACAATATACACACTTTGTATATGTCCCCATATTCTGCCATTGATGTACTACATTTGTTGTTTTATAACCACATTCACTACACTGTTTCCAGTGTTCTGTATCATTATACTTCCAAACATAAGAGTGCTCTTCTACTGTAGTTCCATAATTATATGCACACTCACTACATTTACTCCAATGTCCTTCTTCATTATACACCATTGTATATGTATGATTTGTTGGCGTAGCATAATATCCACATTCTGTGCATCTGCCCCAATGACTGTTTGCATGATAACTATAATTTATAGTATGTTTCACTAATCCCGTGCTATGATTACAAGCGGAACATATTCCAGTATGATACTGGTCACTTATACTATATTCATAACTATGTGTATCATTCTCATATGCAGGACTTCCAAAACCCAACAATTTAGTGTTTGTTAAGCTATATGTACTCCTTCTAACCTGATTCTGACTATTTCCGTGAACAACTGTAATATATGTATCATTTACTCCCTCTACAATTCCAGTATGGGTAGCATTAGATGTACTCGTTCCATAATAAAAAATATCTCCTACTTTTGGTGTATAGTTTCCACCGTAAGCTTTACTTGCATAAAAGAGATTTTCTCCCTTAAAAAAATTCATCCCTGAATCACAACTTGCCGTCTTATTAATAATTGACGTTGAAATATTTGCTTGATTTGCACACCACGAGACAAAAATTGCACACCAAGGAACTCCATTTTGCCCATACCATTTTCCATATTTTGTATAGTTACCATTGCCAGCATTAGCAGTAAAACTGTCTAAATTTGAATTAGTTTCTTTTTCTAAATATCCGACTTGAGTAGCAGCAACACCAACAATACATTCATCTGAGCCAGCTTCATCCGTAAGAAACATTATATGTGGATTGACATATGATGCAGAAATAAATTCAGAATATTCCTCATAATATGAATCTGCAACAACAACTGGCATATTTTTATCATTATATATCAACGATATTGTATGATATACTAATTCCCTGCTAAACTTCCCTTCTCGTAAGTAATAAATTGTTTCCTCTAATTCGACCTCTACCTCAGTTTCATCTTCCTCCATAGAAACAATTATATAATCAGAAGCCAATATATTTATTTTTTTATTTCTAAGTTCCTCATAATGCTTTTTCTCATCTTTAACAATCCCAAAAACCGAGCTGTCTGCTAGCTCATTTGCGTTCCAAATATTAAAGCTATTGTTCTTGTTTCCATATAATCTGCAACTACCGCATTTACCGTTGTACTTTCTGCCCCCAAAATTGTTGTAAAATTAATAAATAATAACATCGCCACAATAAAGGCTATACCCCTATACTTTAACTTCATTTTTCCTTCCTCCATTCCCTTTCCAGAAACCTAATCAATAGTATCTGACCAACTAGAATAGTAGATTTTTACCTTTTTGGTATTAATTCTAGTTGGTCAATTAAACTATACTCTTTATTCCCTTGAAAATGAATGACGTTTTATTGAAAAATAAGTGTTTCCACCAAACCTTTATCCTTTCCAAATCCACACTACCGGACTCTTCGACATATGAAGCCCTAAGGATTTCAAAAGCCCGATAGAAGCCTCATTTTCTTCTATTACCTGACTATACGGAATCCAGCCCCATTCCAGAGCCATGTTGATGGCATAGGTCTGCAATGCTTTTCCGAATTTTCTGCCCCGGTACTTTTCCGGCACATGAAGCATCCCGATACTTCCATCGTCATGAATACCGATATATCCCGCAAGCTCGTCCCCCAGGAAAGCGCCGAACATGCAGCCTCTTTCTATACGGTTAAGAATATATTCCCCTCCGTATTCCTCATCTTCACCAGCCCCCTCAAACAGTTCGTAGCTGCTCTTTACGTCTTCAATATACGCCTGACTTAACGGACGGATGACAAGCCCGCTCTCTGCCGCTTTCCCGTCTGCGTGATACAAGCCGCTTACAGACAACTTCTCTCTCTGGGTATACACCAACTGATAGCATACCATGACTTCCTTTAAGTGCAGCCATTCGCTTACTTCTTTTGCGAGTTCCCTCTGATGGAGCACCATCTTTTTTATGGATTGGCACACCGCCTTTGGAAGTTTCTGTAAAAATTCCACAGAATCTCCCGTATAAAAGAAAATACCGGTATCCTTATCCATAAGCAAAATCTTATCTTTTTCCCTTGCAACAAGAATTGCCCTGCCTCGGTTGATTAACTCAATCATATCAATATGCAAGAGTTTCTGCTTCATCAGAAACTCTTTGCAATCCTGTAGCGCCATATATTTTTCATACAAATCCGGACGTCGTTGTCTTGTTCTCTCTACAGAAGCCTCTATTCTCCATTTGGCAATTTTTTTCTGATTTCCGCTCAAAAGCACCTCTGGCACCCTTTTTCCACGCCATTCCTCCGGTCTTGAATACTGTGGGTGTTCTAAAAGCTCCCCATGAAAAGACTCCGTTTCTTTTGACATCTCATTGTGAAGCACTCCCGGAATCAAACGCGATATGGCATCAATCATAACCATTGCCGCCAGTTCCCCGCCTGTTAATACATAATCGCCAATCGACACATAATCGGTCACCACTTCTTCAAGCACACGCTCATCAATCCCCTCATAATGCCCGCAAATGAAAACCAGCTCGTCGTTTTTCGCAAATTCCTCCGCCATTCTCTGTGTAAAAGGATATCCCTGCGGAGTTACATATATCACACGCTTTTTCTTTCCTTCCGGTATCTGTTTTAAAACGCTCGTATACGCATCAAAAACCGGCTGTGCCTGCATCAGCATACCTGCACCGCCGCCATAGGGATAATCATCCACCTTTTTATGTTTGTTTTTGGAAAAATCCCTGATATTGACCGCCTCAACCGATATCTGTCCCGCCTCTATTGCCCTTCCGGTAATGGAAGTATAAAGACCGTTTTTTACCATTTCCGGAAACAATGTTAAAATATGAAAATTCATCCTATTCTCTAAGTCCCGGAAGCAAGTGTACAAGTACTGTTTTCTCTTCTAAATTCACTTCTTTGATACAGTCTTCAATCTTCGGCACAAGAAGCTCCGGTTCTCCTTCCTTTGAAAAAATATATACATCATTTGCACCTGTCTGAAGTACATCTGTCAGTTCACCTAAATCTTCACCTTCGTCAGAAATTCCCTTCAAACCGATTAGGTCTGCAATAAAATATTCTCCTTCTTCAAGCTTTACGGCATTTTCACGTGTTACAAGAAGGTCTGCCTTTTTATATTTTTCGATGTCATTTATATTGTCAATTCCCTTAAATTTCAAAATAACCATATTTTTGAAGAACTTGACAGATGCAACCTCCATATCAAGTTTCTGTTTACCATCATCTAAGATGACCTTCTTTAACTGCTTAAATCTCTGTGGATCATCTGTGGTAGGAAATACCTTTACCTCCCCACGAATGCCATGTGTACTTGTAATTATGCCAACTCTTAAAAACTGTTCCATGTATACCTCGTATTATATGCCATAATTGTCTATGTTTTTTCTTTATCATACCATATTTTTGGCTTTGTGGGAAAAAATATAGCATTTTTTTGCTTAAAATTCACAAAAATGCTATATTTTTACGCCTCTTTTAACTTATAATTTTCTGCCTGAGACTGGAACAGCTTGTAATACAGACTTTCCGTCTTCTTCATAAGATTTTCATGGGTGTCAAAGTCTGTCACTCTTCCGTCTTCAAGTATCAGTATTCTGTCGCAGAATACAGAGGAAGACATTCTGTGCGATATATAGATTGCCGTCTTATCTTCTACAAGGCTGTTGAATTTCTCATAAATTTCTGCTTCCGCAATCGGATCTAAGGCACTGGCAGGCTCATCTAAGATAACCATAGAAGCCTTCTTATACAATGCTCTTGCAATCGCAATTTTCTGCCCCTGTCCGCCGGACATCTCTATCCCTTCTTCATCATATTCTTTTCCAAACCGACTCTCTATACCGTTTGGAAGCTCATCTATTTTCTCACGCAGTCCAACTTCATCGATGAGTTGTTCTACTCTCTTACTTCTTTCTTTTGTATTCTCATCCTCTTTTGGACTTTCGCAGGATATGTTTTCCGCAATCGTAAAATTAAACAACCGGTAATCCTGAAATACCGCTGAAATCGCATTCATATAGGAAAGATATTCATACTCATCAATGTTCCTTCCATTAATCAGTATCTGTCCGCTGTCGGCCTGATACATCCGGCAGATTAGCTTTACCAATGTGGATTTACCTGCACCATTTAAACCAACAATAGAGATTTTCTCTCCTTTTCCAATTTGAAACGATACATTTACCAATACCGGTTCTTTTGCCTTTGGATATGTAAAAGTAACGTCCTTAAACTCCAATGTCTCAATCTCACCGGAAAATGGCAGCTTTCCGGTCTGCTTTGTTTCCTCTGCCAGAGACATGAATTCCATATATGGGTCAAGCCAGCTTATAAACTGCATCATCGCAACTGCATTTTGTCCGAAAGTGTTAATGATTTGTGAGAAGTTAATCGCTGCGGAAACGTACATCGTCAGCGCTCCCAGCGAAAGCTGTGGGCCAAAAGTTGTTCCAAGTGTCCGGATTCCTACATACCCGTAGCTGAATGCAGCAATTCCCTCGCTGATGGCCGCAATCTTTCCCAGTGCCTTTCCTGATTCTTTCTGTATTTTTTCAAAAAAGTCACAGGTTTCCTTGGAAAATGCAAGTATCCGTTCCGTAATCATTTCTTCCATATCGTATAAACGAATATCTTTTTGCACTTCTTTATCAAATGCAAGCTGAAAATAATATGAAAAGCGGCGGTTAATCGGAATTATTTCCTCTGTAATCTTTCTCTGGTATTGGGATATGCCATAATATACCCATAGCATGAGCGCGATTCCCACTGCAAGCACAATCAGCAAAACCGGTCCTAACGTAAGTAATACTGCTGCTAACCCCAATAATGTAGCCCCCTGGCTAACTATGTCCGAAACAACAAGAATCAAATTGGTAATAACGTTCTGATTGTTTACTGCAAATACCGCCCGTTCCTTTAAATCCAGATAAACCGGATCTTCCAGATAGGAATATTCCAGATTCATAATCTTTTCCGACATAAGTTTCATCATACCGTTGCCGGTGTTTTCTTTTCTTACTTTGATAAAACGCCCTAACGTATTCGTAAGAAGCGTCATTCCTACATTATTTAAAACTATCAGCCCTGCATAAAAAAATAATTGTTCTATATCCTTATCTGTTGTTAATTCGTCTACCAGAAGCATAGGCAGAATGATATTTATCAATGTCTTTGCCGCTTTGCAAAAAGCATCTGCCACTAATAAAAGAATATAGGCGGGAGACACTGACCATACCAGTTTTATAAAATGCACTAATTTCTTCATGCGTATGCCTCCTTCTGATAATATTTCCCCTGTATTACGAACATCTCATAATACTTTCCTTCCTTTTTCATAAGCTCCTCATGCGTTCCGTACTCCGCCAGACCATCTCCGTCAAAGAGTGCTATCTTGTCGCAGAACCTCGTACTTGCAAGACGATGCGATATATATACGGCAGTTTTGCCTTGCACAAGGCTGTTGAAGTTTTCGTAAATTTCTGCTTCTGCAAGCGCGTCTAGTGCCGCTGTAGGCTCATCCATGATTACCATAGACGCATCCTTATATAAACCGCGCGCAATCGACAGCTTTTGCCTTTCTCCGCCGGAAAAATCCGTTCCGTCTTCGTCAATGACCTTAAGCATCATCTGGTCTAAGCCTTTCTCAAACGCCGAAACTTTCGGCCATAATCCCACTTTGTCCAATGCAGACTGTACTCTTTTTTCATCTACACCACCTGACGCGCAGCCTACATTTTCCCGAATCGTAAATGCCAGAACATTTACATCCTGAAATACAGCCGAATACAATTCATAAATTTCTGACTTCTTCAATTCCCTTATATCTATGCCATTTATGTAAATATGTCCCTCCGTTGGATAGAAAAGCCCCGTCATCAGCTTGACTAATGTGGATTTTCCAGCCCCGTTTACACCGACAATTGCCAGCCGCTCTCCTTCATGAATAACAAAACTTAAATCCGTAAAGATATTTTTATCCGTTCCGGGATAACGGAATGTTACATGGTCAAAAACAATTTCCAGACTATGCTGCCTGCAATTTGCCAGTACGTCTTCCTTTGTCTTTTCTCCCTCTATAATCAGCGGTTCATCCAAAAAGCGGTAAAAATCATCAACATATTCTCCCTCATTCCAAATAAAAGATAAATCAGTTCCAAATTCCAGCATCCGCGTCATAAGGGAGGTAATCGCTGCAACATACATGGTAAAAGAACTAACCGGCATTCCTGCCACCACGTTTTGGATTAAAATCCCATAGGTCAATAGATTTGTAATAAGAAGAGTAACGATTCCGAGTAATCCCAACAGATATTCTCTGTTGCAGATCTTTTTGAACAGACTTACATAGGCATTGATTTCCTCCTGATAATTTTCCATGATACGATTTCTAAGATTAAAAATACGAATATCTTTTCCATAAGAAAAATCCTGCGTAGTCCTCTGATAATACCCGATACGTCTTCCTGCTTTTGATAGTTCTTCTTTCTTGGAATACTCATAATCATGCGTCCTCTTTGACGTCCACATAATCGTCAGCACATGAAGAACCAAGGAAATGAGCAACAGGGGACTTAACGCTCCTGTCAACACCATCATTCCGGCTAATACAAGGAATTTAGACGGCAGCCGGAAAAGATTATCGTATACGCCTTCTATTCCGTTGGAATTATTATTTCCGGCATTCATTCCCTTTTCATATTCTTCAAAAAACCTTGCATCTTCGTAATGGCAATAGTCCATCGACATCAGCTTTCTGGTCAAATCTCCTAAATACAAAACACGGATACGCGTATTGCGTGTTTTGATATACTCCTCCAGATACCTCACTAAAACCGCCAAAAAGCCTGCCGCGCACGCATATATTATCATAGCCGCAATAAGATTCTTTCCTGCATCAGGACCGCCCTGCTCTAATATCCCTATGGCAATCTTTGGCAGAAAAATTGCCATAAAAGGGTAACTGGCTGCAACTACGGTATAAAGGGCAATTCTTCCGAATTGAACCTTATCCTGTTCCCACATATGTTTTAACATACGCTTTATAACGTTTCCCACATTATATGATTTCTTTTCTTTCATAATCCGTTTACTCCTGACATTTTTTATATTTGAATTCTATTCTTTTTCCTATTCTACGTCAACAAATCCCCACTATAAGGTAAAAAAGGAAATGCAAGAGGTTAGAAAACAAAAGTCAAAATAAACAATGTTTCCTATAACACAAAAGGAGAGATACGAAAAAAGCACCAGCATCTTTACATATCTCTCCTCCATATTTTTGTGATTACTGTATGATATCTACAATAACCTTTTTATCTTCTTTTGAGGCTGCGGCTTTTACTACGGCACGAATTGCT
Source organism: uncultured Agathobacter sp. (assembly GCA_944381555.1). GTDB lineage: Bacteria > Bacillota > Clostridia > Lachnospirales > Lachnospiraceae > Roseburia. The sequence goes on from CALWLL010000002.1 coordinate 16,097, forward strand.
TTTGCAATACGGCCCTGCTTGCCGATAACCTTGCCCATATCTGATTGTGCAACGCGTAATTCCAAAACGATCGCCCTATCCTTCTCTGTTTCTGTAACAACAACTTCATCCGGACAATCCACTAAGGATTTAGCAATTACTTCTACTAATTCTTTCATTGCATTACCTCTCAAATCATTATTTTGTGATACCTGTTGCCTTAAAGATTCTTGCAACTGTTTCTGTTGGCTGAGCGCCGTTTGCTAACCATTTCTTAGCAGCTTCTTCATCTACATTGTAAACTGCCGGTGTTTTCATCGGATCATATGTTCCGATTTCATCGATGAAGCGTCCATCTCTTGGAGATTTGGAATCTGCTACGATAATTCTGTAGTAAGGTGCTTTCTTCTGTCCCATTCTTCTTAATCTGATCTTTACTGCCATTTTTGTTTCCTCCTGTAAATAAACATAAACATTTATATTTGTTATTTTTATATTAAACTGTCTTCTGTAATTACAAATAACAGTTCATATCATTATATCTGCGGTTAGAACGGCAATTTGCCGAGTCCTCCGAATCCGCCCTTTCTGCCGCGCTTTCCGCCGAACATTCCGGGCATTTTCTTCATCATCTTCTGCATCTGTTCAAACTGCTTTACCAGCCTGTTTACTTCTGCAATGTCAACCCCTGCGCCCTTTGCGATACGGTTCTTGCGGCTTGGATTCATGAGCTTTGGATTGCTTCTCTCTTCGGGTGTCATGGAATAAATGATTGCTTCGGTGCGAGCCATCTGTTTTTCTGCCGCATCCGTATCAATGTCCGGCATCTTATTGCCCATTCCCGGCATCATTCCCATCATGGCAGAAATGCCGCCCATCTTTTTCATCTGCTTCATGGATTCTAAATACATCTCGAAGTCGAATTCATTCTTGCGCATCTTACGCTCTATATTCTTTGCTGCTTCTTCGTCAATGTTCTCCTGTGCTTTTTCAATCATTGTAAGCACATCGCCCATTCCAAGAATCCGGGAAGCCATTCTGTCCGGATAAAACTGTTCCAAATCAGAAAGTTTCTCTCCCATACCCGCAAAAAGAATTGGTTTTCCGGTTACTGCCCGGATAGAAAGTGCTGCACCGCCCCGGGTATCGCCATCTAACTTGGTAAGTACCACGCCGTCTATGCCAATCTTCCCGTCAAAGGTCTGCGCTACATTTACTGCATCCTGACCTGTCATGGCATCTACTACCAGAATGGTCTGTGTAGCTCCCGTAGCTTCTTTTATTTCAACCAATTCTGCCATCATTTCTTCATCTACATGAAGACGTCCGGCAGTATCGATGAATAACACATTAAATTCATTTTTCTTTGCATATTCTACTGCTGCTTTTGCAATGGTTGCCGGCTTTTCCTTGTCTCCCATTTCGAAGACTTCGATGCCCTGCTTATTGCCATTGACTTTTAACTGTTCAATCGCCGCCGGACGATACACGTCACAGGCCGCGAGCAGGCTTTTCTTACCCTTTAATTTCAGTTTTCCTGCAATCTTGGCTGTGGTAGTTGTTTTACCCGCGCCCTGAAGACCGACCATCATAATAACTGTTAATGCTTTTCCCGGCTGAAACTGAATCTCTGTTGTTTCAGAGCCCATCAGTTTTACCATCTCTTCATTTACAATCTTGATAACCATCTGTCCGGGATTTAAACCGTTCATTACATCCTGACCGACTGCCCGTTCCTGAACATCTTTGACAAACTGTTTTACCACGCGGAAGTTTACATCCGCTTCTAAAAGCGCAAGTTTTACTTCCTTAAGAGCAGTCTTAACATCGTCCTCGGTAAGACGTCCTTTGCTCCGCAGGTTTTTAAACACGTTCTGAAGTTTCTCTGATAGACTGTCAAATGCCATATTACAGCTCCTCTAATATCTGATTGGAGATTGCCTCAATATCACTTAGGATACGCTCATCCGGCAATTCCTTGAACTGCTTTGCCAGTTCATGAATCTGCCCTACGTTTTCTTTTATATGCAGAAACTTCTCTACAAGGTGAAGTTTCTTCTCATAGTCCATAAGTTTCCTGCTGCAGCGCTTAACCATGTCATTGACGCCCTGTCTGCTGATGCCTTCTTCTGCGGCAATCTCACCGAGCGACAAATCATTGAGTACGAAATCCTCATATATGCGCCGCTGATGCTCATTTAAAAGTTCGCCGTAAAAGTCATATAAATACGCAAGTTCAACTTTGGTTTCCATGATTCTCACCTAAATATTTATTGCCGGGGTTCTCTGACAACCCCACTCTGCACACCTTTGGTAGAGTAACACATAATAAAAGAGGTGTCAAGTATTTTTTCTTGTCACCTCTTAGTATTTTATATTATTCTTATATGACTTTCAGACAATTCAATTACAATGAAGTCCTTACTACCCTCGGCTTATAACCGGCTGTTTCCAAAGACTTTAAGATACTTTTCTTATGTTCTGTTCCAAAACTCTCCATTGTAATCCGAAGTTCAACCGCATCATTACGGTTTGTAGATACAAACTGGTTATGCTCTAATTTTATGACATTTCCCTGCGCCTTGGCAATAATATCCGCAACCATAGACAACTGGCCCGGTCTGTCCGGCAAAAGAACCGATACCGTAAATATACGGTCTCGAAAGATAAGTCCCTGCTGTACGACAGATGACATCGTAATAATATCCATGTTGCCGCCGCTTAAAATAGATACCACACGTTTGTCCTTTATATCCAGATGTTTTAGTGCCGCTACCGTCAATAGACCGGAATTTTCCACTACCATCTTATGATTTTCTACCATATCAAGGAAGGAGCCAATCAGCTCATCATCCTCTACTGTGATAATATCATCCAGATTTTTCTGGATGTATGGGAAAATAAGGCTTCCCGGTGTTTTTACCGCAGTGCCGTCCGCAATCGTATTCACACTTGGAAGTGTTGTTACCTTCCCTGCTGCGATAGAACTCTGCATACAGTTTGCCCCTGCCGGTTCTACGCCGATGACTTTAATCTTTGGATTTAACAGCTTAGAAAGCGTCGCAACGCCTGCTGCAAGTCCGCCGCCGCCGATTGGAACTAAAATATATTCAACTAATGGAAGCTCTTTGAAGATTTCCATCGCGATACTGCCCTGTCCGGTTGCAACCGCAGGGTCATCAAACGGATGGATAAACGTATATCCTTCTTTTTCCGCCAGTTCTAGTGCATGTGCGCACGCTTCGTCGTAGACGTCGCCGTAAAGAATTACCTCCGCGCCATAGCTTTTGGTACGGTTGATTTTAATTAACGGTGTTCCGGTTGGCATTACGATAACAGCCTTACAGCCATAGCGTTTTGCCGCATATGCCACACCCTGTGCATGGTTTCCGGCAGATGCCGTAATCAGGCCTTTGCTTCTTTCTTCGTCTGTTAAAGTGCTGATCTTATAATATGCGCCACGCACCTTATAAGCACCTGTCAACTGCATATTTTCCGGCTTCAGATATACTTTGTTGCCTGTCTGTTCACTTAAAAACTCACTGTAAATAAGCTTTGTTTCTAATGTTACCTCTTTTACTTTTTCACTCGCCTCTTCAAATTTGTCCAATGTCAACATAACCAGTCTCTCCTTATTCCTTAGAAATTGCAAATAACGCATTTACAAACTCATCTGAATCAAACTTCTGTAAATCTTCGATTGTTTCACCCACACCGATGTATTTTACCGGCACATTCAGTTCCGATTGAATCGCAACTGCAATACCGCCCTTGGCAGTTCCATCCATCTTGGTAAGAACAATGCCCGATATACCTGCCACTTCTGCAAATTCCTTCGCCTGCACCAAAGCGTTCTGTCCGGTTGTCGCATCGAGTACAATCAAAGTCTCTCTGTATGCTTCCGGGTATTCTCTTTCCAAAATACGATTGATTTTTCCCAGCTCGTTCATAAGATTCTTTTTATTATGGAGTCTTCCCGCAGTGTCTACAATCAGCACATCTGCATTTCTCGCTTTTGCCGCCGCTACCGCATCATATACAACCGCCCCCGGATCAGACCCCTCCGGTCCGCCAATCATATCAACGCCGGAACGATTTGCCCATTCCCGCAGCTGCTCACCGGCTGCCGCGCGGAAGGTATCCGCGCCCGCGATTACCACCTTTCTGCCTTCGGCTTTTAGCTTTCCCGCCAGTTTTCCAACGGTTGTCGTTTTTCCGACTCCGTTTACGCCGATTACCAGAAGGACTGACTTTTCGCTTTCAAAACGATATGCCGTCTCTTCTACCTTCATCTGCTCTTTGATACTTTCAATCAACAGATTTTTGCATTCCGCCGGCTCTTTGATGTGATTTTCTTTTACTCTCCTGCGCAGGTCAGAAAGAATATCCTGTGTTGCACGGACGCCAAGATCTCCCATAATGAGAATTTCTTCCAATTCCTCGTAAAAGTCATCATCAATATTGGAAAAGCCATTAAATATGGCATCAATCCCGGATACGATATTGTTTCTGGTCTTGGTTAAGCCTTCCACTAATCGGCTAAAAAAGCCCTTCTTTTCTTCACTCATATTTACCACCTGCTCCTAACAAAAATTATTCGCTTAAATCATTCTCAATCAGATTAACCGATACCAATGCCGATACGCCCTTTTCCTGCATCGTAATGCCGTAAAGACGGTCCGCCGCAGCCATTGTGCCTCTTCTGTGCGTTATGACAATATACTGCGTATTCTTGGTTAACTTATTAAGATAATTTGCAAATCGCGAAACGTTCGAATCATCCAGTGCAGCTTCAATTTCATCTAAGAGACAAAACGGCGAAGGCTTTAGTGACTGGATTGCAAAAAGAAGTGCAATTGCAGTAAGCGCCTTTTCCCCGCCTGATAACTGCATCATATTCTGAAGTTTCTTTCCCGGCGGCTGCGCAATAATACGAATACCGCATTCTAAGATATCTTCATCCTCAACCAGTTCTAAGGTTCCATGACCGCCGCCGAATAACTGCTTAAATGTAGCGTCAAATTCCTTTTGAATTTCAGAGAATTTTTCTTCGAACTGTTTTCTCATTCCATTATCCAGTTCCTCGATAATGCCAATCAGAGTCTGCTCCGCTTCTATCAGGTCATCATGCTGTCCCTTTAAAAATTCATATCTTGCCGACACTTCTTTGTATTCTTCGATTGCGTTTACATTGACGTCGCCAAGTTTACGGATTTCGTCTTTGATGCCCGCAATCCTCTTCTTTAACTCTGCCAGATTATCATAGCTTTCTTTCCGAAGCTCTGTTGAGGCATGAGGGGTAATCTCATATTCCTCCCACATGTAATTCAACTGGAATTCTTCTGCTTCTCTTAATTTATCTAAACTGTTTCCTAAGCGGATAAGTTCGCGGTCTAAGTTATTCTTACGTTTGGAAATATCCTCCTGCTTCTGGAAAAATCCTCTGTAGGTCTCAGACATTTCATCTTTCTTTGCAAGGCTTTCCGTAAGCTGTTGTTGAAGATTTGCCATAGAATCGACAGAGGCGGCAATGGTAAGTTTGATTTCTTCAATATCATGGAGTTTTTTCTCCACATCCGCTTTTGCATTGGCTGCATTTGCGTTTAGCTCCTCACGTTCTGCATCATATTTTTCAATCTCTCCATGAATACGGGACAGATTTTCGAATACAAACCGGATCTGCTGTTCTATTGCAGCAGCTTCTATTGCAATATTTGAAACGATTTGTTTTGCCTCTTCTTCTGAATAGCTTTCCTCTTCTAATATTTTCTGGAAATTCCTTCCTGCCTCTTCAATCTCTGCTTTGCGGTTCTTTGCATATGCATCCTCTTCAAAAATCTTCTGTTTGTCCGCATTAATCTGGACAACCTGAAGTTCCATCTGCTCACTTTCGCTCATAAGGCTTGCAAAAGCATTTTCGCTGTCATTTTTCTGCTGAAGGGCGCGCTCTACATTCATCTGAGCCGCTGTCTGTGCAACAACCTGCTCCTGAATCTGTGCCTTTACTGCAACAAGTTCTTCTTCGTTTAGAGCAAGGGCTGTTGCAATATCGTCTTTTCTGCTTTTCATATCCGCAAGTTCCCGTGTGATATCCGCAATTTTCTTTTCTAATTCTTCAATCTCACGGTTTCTTGCAAGAAGGTTCGATGAATTTTTGAATGCGCCGCCGGTCATAGAGCCGCCCGGACTTAAGTATTCTCCCTCTAAGGTTACAATATGTAAAGAATATTTATGCTTTCTCGCAATAACAAGAGCATTGTCTACGGAATCTACTACAAGAACCCTTCCTAATAAATACGCTGCTACTTCTTTATATTTGTCTTCACAGGAAACCAGCTCATTAGCAATACCGATAACACCGTTTTCTCCCATAGCCGCTTCATTTTTGGGATTTCCCTTAGCGCTTACACTGGTAAGCGGAAGGAAAGTGGCACGTCCGAGACGATTTGCTTTTAAAAAGTCAATCATCTTCTTTGCTGTCAGTTCATCCTCTGTGACAATGTTCTGAATGTTGCCGCCGAGTGCTGTTTCAATCGCCACTTCATATTTCTTCTCAACCTGAATTAAATCCGATACAACGCCGAGAATTCCCGGATTTTCTGACTTTTGCTCCATTACCTTGCGGATACTGTTTCCGTATCCATCATAACGTTCCGCAATATTTCTCAGCGATTCCAAACGGGACTGCTGTTTATGGTAATTTACCTGAGCCGCTTCTATCTTACGCGTATTCTCACGGTCTTTCTCTTTCCAGCCGCGAATCCTTTCAATCAGGTCCGCTTCCTGCTTTCTTGCAGATGCCAGCCGTTCATTTACCTTTGACAAATCCGCTTCGTATTCCTCTAATACAGAATACAAACCGACTTCCTCTGTCTTTCTGTCTAACAGACGTTTGCTAAGCTCGGCCTTACGAATGTTAATCTGCTCTAACATCGTATCAAGTCTCTGCTGGCGTGCTTTGATCGATGCATTGTTGTTTAAGAGTTCAATTAACTCTGCCTGTCCTTTTTCAATCCCTGTATTGCATTCTGAAATCTTTGCCTGAATAGCTTCTAAGTTACTCTGTGCAATTTCTTTCTTCTCTTCTATCGCCGCATACTGTTCATCCAGTTCTTTCTTTTGCTCATCATAGGACTGCTTTGAAAGAAGACGCTCTTTCTTTTCGTTTTCGATAGCAAAAAGGCGCGTGCTTAAATGCTCGTCCGTCATCTCTGCCGTATGAATCTGTTCATTCAATACCTGAATCTGGCTTTCTAGCTTTTCCTTGGCTACGGAAGACTGGCTGATATGCTCACGAAGGGAGTTGATATGCTCATCCATATCCTTCATTGCTTCCTCCAGCGCCATATATTCTTCCCGAATCTTCTCATATGCCGCATTGGTTTCTTCCATTTCATCATTGGCAATGCGATGCTTATCCGTCAGCTCCTTTTTGTCGCGTTCAATGCGCTCCATCTCTAAAAGGAACATATTTACATCGAGTTCTTTTAATTCACTCTTCTTGTTCAGGTAAATCTTTGCCTTTTCAGACTGCCTCTCTAACGGACCAACCTGACGCTCTAATTCTGCCAAAATATCATTGACACGAACTAAGTTCTCACGTTCATTTTCCAACTTTTTCTGTGCAGTTGCTTTTCTCTTTTTATATTTTACGATGCCCGCCGCTTCATCAAACAACTCACGGCGTTCCTCCGGTTTTCCGCTTAAGATACGGTCAATCTGACCCTGTCCGATGATGGAATAGCCCTCTTTTCCGATACCTGTGTCGTAAAACAGCTCTGCAACCTCTTTCAAACGGCATACATTGCCGTTGATTAAGTATTCACTTTCCCCGGAGCGGTAAAGACGTCTTGCAATCGTTACTTCTTCAAAATCAATCGCAAGCGCATGGTCCGAGTTGTCCAATGTAATCGCAACATAAGCATAACTTAGCGGTTTACGGTTTTCTGTTCCCGCAAAGATGACATCCTGCATGGAAGAACCACGCAGCTGCCTGGTACTCTGTTCGCCTAATACCCAGCGAACCGCATCCGCCACATTGCTCTTACCACTTCCGTTTGGTCCCACAATTCCCGTAATACCATTATGAAAATCAAATACTATCTTATTGGCAAAGGATTTAAATCCATGTATCTCTAAACTTTTTAAATACATTCTCTACTCCCTTAAATTTGGTCGAAGCAGCAAGAGTGCGTGATATGCAGCTTCCTGCTCCGCAGACTTCTTTGTATGGCCTGTTCCCGTACTTACCTGTTTGTTTCCAATCATAACGCCAACCATAAAGTTCTTATCATGATCCGGACCTGTCTCTTCTAATAACACATAGCTTAACTGCTCGTGCTGTCCCTGCACTACCTCCTGCAGGATAGTCTTGCTATCATAAAAGAGCTTCTTATGTTCAACATCTGTCAAAACGAATCTCTGAACAAACTCTTTTGCATTAGCAAAACCACCATCTAAATAGATTGCACCGATTACGGCCTCTAATGCATCTGACAAAATGGATTTTCTCTTTCTTCCGCCGGTCTGTTCTTCCCCCTTGCCTAGAAAAAGAAAATGCCCTAAATGAATTGCTTCCGTACACATTGCAAGCGTCGGTTCACAAACGATGCTTGCACGAAGCCTGGTTAATTCTCCCTCTGTAAGCTTCGGATAATTGGAAAACAAAAATTCACTGGAAGTAAGCTCTAATACCGCATCTCCCAAAAACTCCAGACGCTCATTATCGGAGAGTTTTTTTAAATGCTTCTCATTTGCATAGGAACTGTGTGTCAGTGCCTGTCTTAATAATTCTTCATTGCTAAACTGATAGCCTATGATACTTTGAAATTTTTTCAATTCAGACATCATGTCCCCCCTAATGTTTACTAATTCACAACACAAAATAGACTGCCGCACATAATTTATAAAAACTAAATGCGACAGTCAATTGCAATTATCATTAGTTGTTTGCGATTGCGTTTTTAATCTGTTCAACAGCATCACCGACTGTAACGATTTTTTCTGCCTCTTCGTTTGGAATTTCAATATCAAATTCCTCTTCCACACCCATGATAATCTGGAATACGTCTAATGAATCAGCGCCCAGATCGTCGATGAATGTAGTTTCTAATTTGATATCATCTGCCTCTACGTTTAATACTTCAACAATAATTTTTTTAACTTTTTCGAATTCCATGATTTACTCCTTTTCTACTCTTCCTCAGAACTTGAGTCTTCTACAATAATATTTTCTTTGATTTTTCCATTGATATCCTGTTCTTTAAAAGTAACACACTGGAAAATCGCATTGGTAATCTCTGTACACTTGGAATTGCCATGTGTTTTTACTACCAATCCATTCAGTCCAAGCAGCGGCGCACCGCCATACTGGGTTCCGTCAAAGCTCTTTAATGTTTTCTTTAATGCCGGTAATGCAAGCGCCGCTCCAATTTTACTGGTAAATGTACTCATAAGGCCGCCTTTGATAATATGAACAAGCGTTGAACTTAAGCCTTCATATAGCTTTAAGATAACGTTTCCTACAAATGCTTCACAGACAATTACATCTGCGCCGCCTTTTGGAATTTCTCTTGCTTCAATACAGCCGGTAAAGTTAATGCCTTCACATGCATGAAGCTTCGGAATTGTCTCCTTTACCAAAGCATTTCCTTTTTCCTCTTCTGCACCAATGTTGACAATTGCAACTCTTGGGTTCTTTATGCCGAGAACATTCTCCATATAAATAGAACCCATCTGTGCAAACTGAACTAAGTGATCAGATTTGGCGTCAACATTTGCACCACAGTCAATCAGAAGAGATACGCCTGCTTCTGTTGGAATAAGCGGTGCAAGCGGCGGACGTTTGATTCCTTTGATACGTCCTACAATTACTTGTCCTCCGACAAGAAGGGCACCTGAACTTCCTGCTGAGATAAAAGCATCTGCTTCCCCCTGTTTCACCATATTCATCCCCACAACCATTGATGACTGTTTCTTTTTGCGAATAGAAATAACCGGCGGTTCTGCCATCTCAATCACCTCAGGCGCATGCACAACTTCAATTTGTTCGGCTTCATATGAATATTTTGCAAGTTCTGCCTTTACAACATCTTCCTGTCCGACTAAGAACACCTTAATGTCTTTTCTGGCAGAAACAGCGTTTACAGCACCTTTGACAATCTCTGCCGGAGCATTATCTCCGCCCATAGCATCCAGCGCTACTTTTGTTATTTCCTGCATAGCAAACCCTCCTTATGCGTCTAATTGAAAATATACTATATCTTATTCTATAAATCAATTATTTTTTACGCAAATAATTCTGCCAAAAGCCATGCTCTTTCACACGTTAATATATCGCGGTCTTTCCTATGATATGAAAAAAGGGCCTCCCTTCGGAAACCCTTATCCTTCATGTACTAGATTAGTCCTGTGCAATAATTTCTTTCTTATTGTAGCTTCCACAGTTCTTGCAGACTCTATGAGGCATCATTAATTCGCCACATTTGCTGCATTTAACTAAAGTTGGAGCAGACATTTTCCAATTAGCTCTTCTCTTATCTCTTCTTCCCTTAGAAGATTTATTCTTTGGACAAATTGACATTTGCTTACACCTCCTTAAATTTACTAAATATATCTTGGATTGCTGCCATTCTTGGATCCAGTTCTGTTCTCCGGCAATCGCAGGTACCCTTATTTAAGTTCATCCCGCAGACTTTGCAAATTCCTTTGCAATCCTCTTTGCACAGAACTTTCATAGGCCAGTTCACCAAGATCTCGGCGTAGACTAATTTGTCTACATCCAGCTCAAATCCAATCAGGTAGTCGGTTTCTTCCATCTCTTCATCAACAACTACGCCATTCTCAACCTTAAGCTCCTTGTCAATGTCGAAACAGATTTGCGTTGGAACCTCTTCCAAACATCTGCCACACGGTATTCCCACTTCTATATCGACACTGCCTGAAATAAGCAGCAGCTTATTCTCTCTGTTTGCAATACGAAGCTCTACCGGTGTTTTTTTCAGAATAGGAAATTCTCCTAATCTCGACTCAAAAGAGGTCATATCCATGACAACTTCTTCTGTAATCTCTTTATTAACTGATTTAATAACATTCGAAATATCGATAATCATGATATTCTCCTATTCGCACCTTGTCAATTATACATACCATGCATTTGTTTGTCAACATTTTTTTCCACGAATCGCAAAGTAATCCGCGACTATCCCTTGCGCTTTCTTATACTAATGCAACTGTCTCTCTACAGATTGCAAGTTCTTCGTTTGTTGGAATCGCAATACATGTTACTTTGGAATCCGCAGTAGAGATAATCGCTTCTTTGCCATGCGTTGCATCGTTTACTTCATCATTCAACTGCACACCAAGATAAGTAAGGTTTTTCATAATCATTTTTCTAATCTTGCTGTCATTCTCCCCAAGACCTGCTGTAAAGCAGATGACATCCACACCGTTCATTGCTGCTGCATATGCTCCCACATATTTGATTACGCGGTAAGCAAATGTCTGCTGCGCAAGCGCCGCCCTTTTATTTCCTGCTTGTGCGGCTGCTTCAATATCACGGAAATCACTGGATACACCCGATAAACCTTCCACACCTGATTTTTTATTTAATACGTTCATAACCTGAGAAAGCGTTATATCTTCCTTCTGTGCGATAAACTCTAAAATAGAAGGATCGACGTCCCCGGAACGTGTTCCCATGATAAGTCCTTCTAATGGAGTAAGACCCATAGAAGTATCTACGGATTTTCCGCCATCAACCGCACATACGCTTGCACCGTTTCCTAAGTGACATACGATAATTTTTAAATCCTCGTAATTCTTTTCTACAATTTCCGCTGCTCTCTTAGATACGAAGCTGTGGCTTGTACCATGAAAACCATAACGGCGAACGCCATATTTTTCATAGTATTCATATGGAAGACCATACATATAAGCAACATCCGGCATAGTCTGGTGGAAAGCAGTATCAAATACGGCTACCATAGGAACATTCGGCATAAGCTCCTGACATGCACGGATACCGATTAAATTTGCCGGATTATGCAGTGGTGCAAGGTCATTGCATTCTTCAATCGCTGATATAACTTCATCCGTCAATACGGTAGCCGCTGCGAATTTCTCCCCGCCGTGTACCACACGGTGTCCGACAGCTTCAATTTCTGACAGGTTAGAAACAGCCCCTGTAGCTGGATTTACCAAAGCATCCAGCACAAGCGAAATTGCCTGTTTGTGTGTCGGCATGGCTGCTTCCGTAATTTCTTTGTCAAGACCGGTCTTCTGATATACAAGGCGTCCGTCAATACCGATTCTTTCACAAAGTCCTTTTGCGAGTACTTCTTCTGTGTCAGAGTTAATAAGCTGATACTTAAGTGAGGAACTGCCACAGTTAATTACTAATACGTTCATTTTAATCTCCTTTTCTGCACTGCTTTTTACGCATATGCAACTTTGAGCCAAGCAGCGCGCAGGCTCAAACTGCCGTGTGGAAAAAATTTTTCACACTATCTTATCCTTTTTCGCATGAATGATAACGCTAAAAAACTATTATAATTATACCCCCTATTTTCAGTGTATACAAGGAAAAAATAGGAGGTATCAAAAAATGTACAAAGATGATATACTAAAATCAATATTTGGGAGGAAATCATGAAAGTCATCGGAATCATTGCGGAATACAATCCATTTCATAATGGCCATAAATATCAGATAGCCGGATTAAAAAGAAGGACGGAGGCTGATTATGTTATTATTGCCATGAGCGGCAATTTCCTGCAAAGAGGCGTTCCTGCCCTTTGTGATAAATACACCCGTACGCGCATGGCTTTATCCTGCGGTGCAGATTTGGTGCTTGAGCTTCCCTCTGTCTGGGCAACTGCTTCCGCAGAATACTTCGCTCACGGCGGTGTGCATTTGCTTCATCATACCGGTGTTGTTACCCACTTGGGATTTGGCGCAGAAACGGACAATCCGGAGGCCTTACGCTGTCTTTCTTCTATTTTAAAAGAAGAACCCGTTTCCTATAAGAAAGCCCTGTCCGTTGAACTAAAGAAAGGGAATCCTTTCCCAACCGCCAGAAAAAATGCCCTGCTTTCCATAAAAAACGAATATCCTTTCGGGCATTTTCCTCTGGATACGCTTGACGAGTTACTGGATGCCCCGAATAATATCCTTGCATTGGAATATTTAAAGGCATTGCCGGAAACAATGATTCCTGTTCTCATCCAGCGAAAAGGCGCAGGGTATCATGACAGCGATATTAACAATCCCCTTCCCTCTGCCACAGCAATCCGCGAAGCGGTTTTTAACAGCAGCACCTCATTTGCTCAGGCTATGCCTGCCAAGGCTTATGCCATCTTACAGGAATGCGCTGCCAAAAACGCCTTGATACACAGTGATGATCTCTCTGACATAATCGGATATCGTCTTCTTTCTTCAGCGGACGAAGGCTATGCAGAATATGCCGATTGCAATCCGGAGATTTCCAACAAAATCCGAAATCACCTTAAGAATTATTCCGGTTTCGGGAACTTTTGCCAGACATTAAAATCCAGAGATTTAACCTATACCAGAATCAGCCGTCTGCTGCTGCACATTCTATTGGATATCCGGCAGACTGATTATGTTTTAGGGAAGGAACTCGGCTATGCGCCTTACTTAAGGGTTCTGGGCTTCTGTAAAGATGCCGCTCCGCTTCTGAATGCAATCAAAAAAGAAGCCAGCGTGCCGCTTATTACGAAGGCGGCGGATGCTGCTTCTCTTTTATCACCAGAGGCTTATTCTTTTTTTAAAAAGGACCTTTATGTTTCTTCTGTTTATCAACAGATTATGACCGTACGAAAGCAGCAGCCTCCAGCCAACGATTATACCAGTCCCATTGTTATTATAGAAGCCTAGATTAGGGACAAAAAGACCGATACCGGGTAAATGTATCGGTCTTTGCTTCAGATTCAATTGCTATACTGCTCATTTCTCATAACTTTACATTTTCATAATAATTTCGCGGACAACATCTTCTTCTATCGTTTTAGCATATACGCCCGGCGTAAACTCCACCACCTGGCCAATCCCCTTTTGCAGTACAAAACGAAGTTTGCCGGAACGGACTTTTTTATCGGTATAGAGTTTTCTGACCAGTTCTTCTCTATCAATGTAATCGGGAATTGCCACAGAAAGGCCTGCCTTTTCTAAAAGCGCAATAACACGCTGCACCTGTTCATGACTCATGTATCCTAGACTTTCTGATAACAACGCCTGCGCTGCAAGCCCAATTGCTACAGCCTCCCCGTGAAGCAGACGGTAATCACTTACCGTTTCGATTGCACGGCCGACCGTATGTCCAAGATTTAATACTTCTCTAAGTCCGCTGGTTTCTCTTTCGTCCTGCATTACAATGTTGTATTTGATCTGACAGTTATTCTCTGCAATATACTCGCAGGCAAATGGCATAAAAGCATAAATATCGTCTATGTTTTCTTCCAGAAATCCGAACATATCCTCACTGGCAAGACATGCATGCTTTATGGTTTCTGCCATTCCGCTTCTTAGCTCGCGCTCCGGGAGCGTCTTCCATGATGCAATATCAATATATACCTTTTCCGGCTGGTTGAATATGCCAATCAAATTGGTCGCAAGCGGAGTATCTACTGCCGTTTTTCCGCCAACAGAGGCATCTGCTGCTGCAAGGAGCGTTGTAGCATAATTGATAAACGGCACACCGCGTCCATAGGTTCCTGCAACAAAGCCCGCTAAGTCTGTGACTACGCCGCCACCCACCGCAATAATGCAGCAATCCCTGCGATAGCCCTTTTCAAGCATTGCATCTTCAATTCGCGCTTTGGTTTCTCTTGTTTTGCTTTTTTCCCCCGACGGAAAAACAAACATATCTACTTCATATCCTGCACGAAGCAGGCTCTCACTGATTGGCCTTGCGTATAATTCGCTGACATTGGTGTCGGTAATTACTGCAAATTTCCGAATTTTACTGACCAGCCCTCTCTCAATATCTTCCACCAGTTTATTGGTTAAGCTGTAACCGATTTCGATTTCATAGCTATCATCTATGACTTTTTTTAGTTCTACATTTAATACGCTCACTATAATCTCCTACTTATCTTTTCCTGCACTTTTATATTTTTTTCATGTCATCAGGACTATGCCCCTGTGTTGACACGGCTAAACCCGTGACGCTTGCCCCTGACATTTTCTCTGCCGCTTCTTTCGCAAGAGCATCCGCTTCTTCATTTCCCGCAATGCCGGAGTGGCCTTTTACCTTTACAAAAACAATCTGGATTTTATCCCTTACCGACTGCATAAAATCGAAATATGCAATCGTTCCTGCCTTATTTCGTTTCCATTTTCCCGTTGCCCACATTTCAATCCCTGCATAATCATAATAAATGGTCAGTTTTGTAAGCCCCAGCTCCAAGGCCTTGTCTACTGCCGCCATGCTTCCTAAAATTTCTCCTGCCACATTATGCATACATGCCATCTGTTCTTCATTTCCGAAGCCCTGCAAAATGTATTTCTCTCCATTTGCAAACAGAAAGCCCCCATATCCATATACACCGGTTGTTGCATTATAAGAACCGTCTACAAAGGCATAATCGCCCTCCGGTTGTTCTTCCTGCTGAAAAGTGGTCTTTTTGACATTTGCCAAAAAGCGTTCCGCCTCTTCTATATTGGTAAAACTCTTGTACACCGCACCGGGATACCCGTCTACCATAGACTTACAATCGTCCCATGTTAAATAGATTCCGGGCATCTTCCCCACGCGTACTGCATAATATTTCTTTGCCATTCTATTACTATCTCCCTGTCCTATGTTCTATTTTAGCCGTTTATGTCCAAAAAGGCAATATTCATTCCGCTACCCGATTCCAAATTCTGATGGCATAAGCTCCCTTCTCATAATGTACTAAGTGAATTTTATCATATTATCTTCCATATTGATAGAATAAGAATCTTTATGATTTTCTCGGTTTTTAAGAATATTTTCTTCTTAGTTTGCATATTATTCTCGTATAAGCAGAATATCTTGCGGTTCATTTTCTTAGTATATAAGATTTTCCTATAGAAAAAGAAATTTGAGTGAATACTAAATAAAAGTACTGCCAGAGGTATCTATGAAAAACGAACAGATTGGAAAAATGCTGAAAAAATATAGAAAAATGAATGCACTCTCTGTAAGTGACGTTGTTGTTGAATTATCTGAGAAATACAATGTAAAAGTTGCCGAAAAAACCGTATATGGCTGGGAAAGCAATCAGGCGCATCCAACAGCATCCATGCTGGTTGCTTTATGTGATATCTACAAAATAAACCATGTCACAGATATTTTCTCTGATACCGCAGAGCCAAAGGGTTTCCCTATCACGCCGGAAGAACGGCATCTTGTAGAACAGTATCGCAGAAATCCTGATTTACAGCCTATTATCCGCAAGATTCTTGATATATAAAAATCATCTTAGGAATCTGCGTTTTTTCTGTAAGCACGGTAATTTCCTATTGCAGAGAAAAAGCGCCGCACAAATGTGCAGCGCTTAAATTATTCGCAAGTTTCTGCTGAATATTTGGTCAATACATCTATGAATTTTGCCAAAGAATGGATTTCATCATCATAATTTATTTTCTGTTCCATAAAGTCTGTCAGGTCACAATGCAGACGAGCCGGAAAATGTACATCCTTATTAAGCAAGTGAGTTATATCCATAGCCAGTTCACCTATTATAAGCTTGAGCAATTCCTCTGCCGTTTCAAACTCTGTATAACAGTCATAGCTTTTGCACTTTTTACTAAAACGGAAAAAATACCACTTTCCTTTTAACGAACGACAAATATCCATATCTGTTGCCTGAAACAACTCTTTGTATTGTTCTATCATTTCTTCAATTTTTTCTGCTTCGAGCATTCTTTTCATCTCCGCCGTCTTACGCATAATCTTAAACTCCTTTTTCATATTGCCACCGTTTGGTTGCGTTTTCATTCAATTATACCACCATTTGTTATTCTTATCAATGAGGTGAGCTTATGTATTTTAAAAGAATTGGTGATTTACGAGAAGACCACGATTTAACCCAGCAGCAAGTTGCTGATTTACTCAATTGCAAACGTGAAGTATACCGTCGTTATGAAAAAGGGATTCGTGAAATTCCTGTGTCATATGCTATTATTCTGGCAAGATATTATAATGTTTCCCTCGATTATTTACTGGAACAAACTGATGTTAAAAAGTAGGACCGATTTTATGTCTATGCTTCTTCTGACACTACTTCCGCCAGTAATTTCCCAATTGTCTGCATCATACCGTTGTCTGTTACCCCGAATTTTGGAGTACGATTGAAGAAATCAAACGACACCACAACCTCTGGTCTGCCATCTTTCTTAAGAATATACTGCATGAATTTTGTTGATTCCTGCATCACATTCATTTGATATGCCATCGGAGAACGTTTTTCCAGATGCGACAAAATACTTTCTATATAATAGTCGTTCGTGTTAAACATTTTCTGATACTCTTCTTCAAATATGAAACTCAGTTTTTCAATTGCATTCACATAATTGCCCCTGCTATATGTACGATGCATATCTGCGCCTGTATATATGGCAATACCATCAATATCAAAATATGTCTGCATATCCTTCATCACATCATCAATTACATCTTTTCCGTACCGATATAATTTCAGAATCATTTCTGACACTAAAACATGCTTATCCGCATCACTGATGGTGGCTTTTAAACCAACACTGCGTTCAGAATCACCATTTTCCACTAATTCACCATGCATGTGTTCTCTATATATAATATAACGGTTCTTGCCTTTATCCTTCGCAATGTATAAAGCTTTATCCGCTTTTTTAAATAATCCCTCATAGGCGGTTCCATCATCCGGGTACTTTGATATCCCACATGAATAAGATACCTTAAGTCCCTCTTTCTCTCCAAACGACCAGTCTGCATGCTTTGCAATCACCTTCATAATTCTTCGCAGGTCATCCTCTGAAGGGACATTTTCCAGTACCAGCATAAATTCATCACCGCCAAATCTTCCTGCCATTCCGCGCGTCTGTGTCACACTGCGAAAGATTTCTGCGCTTTTTGCAATAACTTCATCGCCAAACATATGCCCATACTTGTCATTGATCTGTTTAAAATCATCTATGTCAATCAGGACAAGATAGACTTTCTGTTTGCTATTCTGGATACATTCCAATGCATACTCATTGATGGCACGCTTATTTAAAAGCCCCGTTGCGGCGTCTTTGGCATTTTCTGATAGAAAATAAGACTTCTCGGGTTTTTTATTTCCCGCATAATGCACTAATCCAATCATCTTATAATGCACATCTTCTTTGTAAAAAACCGCGCAATTACATTCCAGACGGATTCCCTGCATATCTTCAATGAGCACTTCTGCCTCTATCGTCGTCTTAAAACAATCGACGTGTTTGTGTATCATGTCTCCCAACGCCAGAAATTCATCCTTCTGCTTCACAGAAAACTGTGCATTATCCCGCACTCCATTCATCGTTTCCGTGAGATTTTTATAGAAAAGCCTTCTGCTTTTTCCATTAAAATATTCATAGATCTGCAGCATATCATCGCTGTAGCTGTATTCCAAAAAGATACCATCGTGAAGCGACATCATGGTACGATACTTATTTATCTGATCCATACACAGCTTATACCGGTCAGTAATCGCCATGATATCCGTTATCTCAACGTCAAAAGAGCGAAAACCTTTTAATACTCTTCCGTTATAACACATCTTCATGTACACATAACGATAGGTATCATACTCTGTCAGTAATCGTACGATCAGACATTGCGGTTCTCTGTCAAGTAAGGAAGCCGCCCTTAAAAATACTTCTACATCATCCGGGTGCAGAAGCTCCGGAATGGAAAATCCGCTCTTTTGTCCAACAAGATGATAAAATCGTTCATCTGCATTCACAATATAAAAACCATCTCTTACAGATGCTTTCCCATAATAAATTTGAAATTCGTTCTCATTTGTTTTATATGCGGTTATATTCACCGTGCAGTACCTTCCCCTCTAGTACTTTACATACTGATTTACATAAATTTCATATTCTCATTATAAATCCCTTATAAGCATTTGTAAAACGAAAGTACACGAATATTTCTATTCTTCAACGATATTCTGTAGCCAGACATTACTTTTAACCATAAAAAATCCGATTATTGCCTTAATAAACTCCATCGACTGAACCAGAAAGAACACAAGCACAATATCCAGCGTGGTATATTTTGCCAATACGGTTGCCACAGGAATAACAACCACCCAGGTATATACGCTGTCAAACAGGAACGTTACCAGCGTCTTTCCTCCTGAGCGAAGCGCAAAATAACTGCAATGACAAAATGCACAAACCGGCATAACCGCCGCAGAAATCATAATAAATGTTCTTGCTAATTCCTTAATGCTCTCTTCGGTTTCGTATATATTAGGGAATCCCCTTCCTGCCAGCATCATAACCAGCGCAATCCCCACACAGCAAACAACGCTAAAAAACGTCATCTTGCGGTTAGCATCCTTAGCTTCTTCAATCCTGCCTGCCCCAAGATACTGTCCCACTACAATAGAAATACATGACCCCAGCTGAATGTATACAACATTAAACAGATTGGTAATTGTTGATGAAATATTCTGGGCTGCAACAACTTCTAAGCCCCGGACTGCATAACACTGTGCAATTGCCGCCATACCTGCCGCCCACATCATTTCATTGATCATAAGCGGCGTACCCTTGATGAAAATATCTTTCAAAATACGTCCCGGTATGCGCGGGCTTTTGTAAGCACCGGCAATATACGGATTTTTTGCTTTATTGGTATGCGTCCATAGAATGACAATGGCGCATTCCACAAACCGGGAAATGACCGTAGCAATTGCCGCCCCCTCAACTCCCAATGCCGGAACCGGTCCCACGCCGAATATCAAAACAATATCCAGTATAAGATTTGTAAACATAGCTGCCATGCCTGCTGCCATAGGTATGACGGTATGTCCGGTTTCCCGAATGGAGCTGATATAAGTCTGGCTGATTGCAAACGGAACCAGACCAATCATCATTATTGACAGATATTCTAATCCGAATTGAAGCGCCAGTTCTATGTTCCCGACATCACCGCTGTCACTTAAATAAAGCTGAATTAAATTTGAACCGGCAAAACTAAACAGCAAAAGGGCAATGCCTGTTATCACTACAGAAGCATACACCTTAAACCGGAATGCATATTTTTGTCCCTCATAATCTCCTTTTCCGAAAAACTGCGTTCCAAAAATCCCTGCTCCTGAAACGCCGCCGAATATACATAAATTAAAAACAAATAAAAGCTGGTTTACAATAGCAACACCTGACATCTGCTCTGTTCCAATCATTCCAACCATGATGTTGTCTAAAAAACTAACAAAACTGGTTATGGCGTTTTGTGCAATCATTGGAACCGCAAGCAGCAATATCCGTTTATAAAAAGCTCTATCTCCTATGAATTTTCTCTTAAATCCGCTCATATTTTCCCTACCTTATACTTTTTGGTTTATACATCATTTCATTTGCCGCATATCCCGTAACAAATACAACCTTCGAAACGTAAGGCGTGCCGCAACAAAGCCGCTGTGGTGGATATGGTGCCTGGAAAAAATGTTTAAAAACGAAACAACCTATCAATTAAAAAGCATCCGGAAGCATATCTTTAAAGACCTGACGATATGCATACGAATGCTCTAAACATTTACATTTTAAGTATTTTTCTTGCAACGTAAATGCCGCTTGCGGAAGCATGGGATAAGGAATGCGTTACCCCGCTGCCATCCCCTATGATATACAATCCTTTGTGCTTACATTCCAGATTTTCATCCACCTCTACTTCCATATTGTAGAATTTTACTTCCACACCATACAAAAGCGTGTCATCGTTTGCTGTGCCGGGCGCAATCTTATCTAATGCATAAATCATCTCGATAATCGCATCCAGAATACGTTTCGGAAGCACCAGACTTAAATCACCCGGAGTTGCTGCTAACGTAGGACGTACCAGCCCTTCTTCTATCCGGTTCTTATTACTTCTTCGTCCGCGTACCAGATCTCCGAAACGCTGAACAATAACGCCCCCACCCAGCATATTGGAAAGTCTTGCAATGCTCTCTCCGTATCCGTTGCTGTCCTTAAATGGTTCCGAGAAATGCTTTGCCACTAATAATGCGAAGTTGGTATTCTCGGTATGTTTCTCAGGGTCCTCATAGCTGTGTCCGTTTACAGTAATGATTCCGTTCGTATTTTCATTTACAACCACACCATGCGGATTCATACAAAAAGTACGCACACGGTCTTCAAATTTCTCTGTGCGGTATACGATTTTGCTCTCATACAGTTCATCCGTCAGATGTGAAAAAATAACTGCCGGAAGCTCTACCCTGACGCCAATATCAACACGGTTGGATTTGGTAGGAATATCCAATTCCTGGCATACCTGCTCCATCCACTTGCTTCCGATTCGCCCAACCGAAATTACGCATTTCTCACATTCATATGTCTGTCCGTTTGCATATACGGTATATTTTTCATTATTCTTTTCTATTTTCTCTACCGGTGTTTCAAAATAGAAATCCACTTTCTCTTTTAATTCGTTGTAGAGATTTTCTAATACTATATAGTTAATATCTGTACCAAGATGCCGGACAGAAGCATTTAATAATTTTAACTTGTTCTGCATACAGATTTTGTCAAACTGCGTGCCTGCTGTCGAGTAGATTCTGGTGCCTTCTCCTCCATGCGCCATATTGATGTCATCCACATAATGCATCAGCTCGATTGCCTTTGCTTTTCCGACATGCTCATATAATGTTCCGCCAAAATCGTTTGTGATATTATATTTTCCATCCGAAAAAGCACCTGCACCGCCAAATCCGCTCATAATAGAGCAGTTTTTGCATTTGATACAGGACTTTACCTTATCTCCATCTATCGGACATTTTCTGTCTGCCAGCGCATGTCCTTCTTCAAACACTGCAATCTTTAGGTCGCCGCCTCTTTTTGCCAGCTCGTATGCTGCAAAAATTCCTCCCGGGCCTGCTCCGACAATAATTACATCATATTTCATTCATTTCTACCTCTTAACATTTTCTGTTTAGCAGATATCCTGCAACGTGAACGGAATCACGTTCTTTAAGTTTTCTACGGTTAGTTCTACCTGATACCCGAGTTTTCCTCCGCTGAATATGATGGTATCACATTCCAAGGCTGATTCGTGGATGACGGTTGTAAAAAATTTCTTCATTCCAATTGGTGAGCACCCGCCATGAATATAGCCTGTCAATGGCAACAGTTCTTTGGATTTTATCATCTCAATGCTTTTTTCTCCTACTGCTTTGGCTGCTTTTTTGAGATTCAGCTCCATCTGAACCGGTATGACAAACACATAGTTTTTCTTAGATGCGCCCACCGTTACCAGCGTTTTAAACACCTGTTTTGGATTCTGATTCAGTATGGCAGCTACTTCTGTTCCGCTAACCGCTTCCGAAGCATCATATGCATGACCTTCATAAGGAATTTTTTTCTGTTCTAAAATCCGCATCACATTCGTCTTTTCCTGCTTTTTCATTTAAACTACCTCTCATAAAAGCATATTACCCATTCCATTAGAACAAATGCGCTCTCTTTCCTACTCTTCCTGCATCTTTGCCAGCTTTGCGGCCTGGTCTGCCGCGATGCAGGCATCAATAATATCCTGAATATCTCCGTCCATAATCTTATCTAACTTGTACAATGTCAGGTTAATTCTATGGTCGGTACATCTTCCCTGCGGGAAGTTGTAGGTACGAATCTTTTCAGAACGGTCACCTGTACCAATCTGGCTTCTTCTTGCCGCAGATTCGGCATCCTGCTGTTTCTGGAGTTCTAAGTCATAGAGCTTTGCACGAAGCAGGGCAAATGCCTTTTCCTTGTTCTGGAGCTGTGACTTTTCTGTCTGGCTGTAGATTACAATGCCTGTCGGATAGTGGGTTAAACGAACTGCTGAATCGGTGGTATTTACGCACTGTCCGCCGTTACCGGACGCTCTCATTACGTCAATCCGGATGTCTTTTTCGTCAATCTGTACATCTACTTCCTCTGCTTCCGGCATCACTGCCACAGTGATGGTAGACGTATGGATACGTCCCGCAGATTCTGTTTCCGGCACACGCTGTACACGATGTACACCGGATTCATATTTCATCTTAGAATATGCCCCCTGACCGGAAATCATGAAGTTTACACTCTTCATACCACCGATACCGATGTCATCCACTTCAAGCGTTTCTACTTTCCAATGCTGACTTTCTGCATAATGGATATACATGCGATATACCTCTGCTGCAAAAAGGGCAGACTCATCACCGCCTGCACCCGCACGGATTTCTACGATTACGTTCTTGTCATCATTAGGGTCCTTTGGAAGGAGTAAGATTTTCAGCTCTGTCTCTAACTCTGCCAGACGCTCCTTAGAATTATTTAACTCCTCCTTTGCAAGCTCGCGCAATTCTTCATCAGATTCGATTTCTAACATTTCAAGGGAATCTTCAATGTTCTGCTTCATCTGCTTATATTCTTTGTATGCATCTACGATTGGAAGAAGGTCGCTTTGTTCCTTCATCAATTTCCGAAAACGGTTCGGGTCATTTGCCACATCCGGTTCGCTTAATGTATTCATAAGTTCTTCATAGTGGTGAAGTAAATCTTCTAATTTATCAAACATACTTGTCCTCCAAATTTATATACACATATAGTAACATCTAGTTCCGTTAAAGTCACGCAGAGAATTACTGCAACTCTCCAATCACAACCCGGTCATTTCCTGCCAGATCCTTTATTATCCGCACTTTAGAAAAGCCCGCATAATTGAGCATTTCCGATACTGCCGCCCCCTGATCGTTACCAATTTCAAAGAAAATCCTCCCGTCTTCCTTCAAATAGTTTCTGCATTCTTTGACAATTTTACGATAAAAAAACAGTCCGTCTTCTTTTCCGTCCAACGCCTGATACGGCTCAAACTGTGCAACCTCCGGCATCAAACCACTAATATCGTCTGTTGGGATATATGGCGGGTTTGATACAATCACATCATAGGTATCCGTGACCATCTCAAATAAATCGCTTCTTTCAAAAGCCGCCGCAACACCATTTAACTTGGCATTTTCCTTTGCTACATTAAGCACCTGTTTGGAAATATCAACTCCAAGCCCCTCCACATCCGTCACATTCTTTAAAATGCTAATCAGAATACAGCCCGAGCCGGTGCACATATCTAATACCTTCATTCCAGGTCTTATTACCTTTAGTGCCTCTTCTACCAAAGTTTCTGTGTCCTGTCTCGGAATCAGAACCATCGGACTTACCTTAAACGGCAATCCCATAAATTCCTGTTCTCCTGTTATGTACTGAAGAGGGACGCGCTCTGTGCGCTTTTTTAATACGTTTTCATATTCATTGACCTGTTCCATTGTGAGTTCTTCGTCCATATGGACATAATAGTAGGTGCGGTTAATTTTGCATACCATTGCCAAAAGCAGCCATGCATCGTTTTTGGCATCTTCGATATTGGCTGATTGCAAAACCGTTTCGCCCGCTTCCATTGCTTCACGAAATGTCATCATAAATTTTCCTTTTGCCATTTTTTCCAGTCGAACACTGCCTCTACCGAAGCAATTGCGACTTCTATCATATCATCATCCGGCTCTTTGGTTGTAAGATTCTGCATCCAGAGTCCCGGAAGACTTAAAATATTCACAAACCAGTTTTCATATCGGCCTGCCAGCCGGATAAATTCATAAGATACCCCTGCAATCACGGGGATAAGCAATAGGCGTATCACCAGTTTGAGAATACCAGATTCTACTTCAATAAACATAAAAAAGAGAATGCTGATTAACATTACGATCAGCAAAAAGCTGGTTCCGCAGCGTTTGTGCTGTTTGGAGCTCTTTCTTACGTTTTCGATGTTAAGCTCTAATCCATGTTCTATGCAGTTGATACATTTATGTTCTGCACCATGATACATATAAGTACGCCTAATGTCTTCCATAAAAGAAATCAAGCCAACATAAGCAATAAATATTCCAAGCCGGATTGCGCCCTCAATTAAGGCAATCACCAGACGCGATTCCACAAAGTTCTGAAAAAATAAGGAAATCAGATATGGCAGAATAAAAAAGATAGCGATTGCCAAAACAATGGACAACACAACCGTACCGCCCATCATCGCGTTTTCCTGTTTCTTTTCTTTCTCTTTATATGCCTTTTTTTCTTCCTCTGTCATGCCTTCGACTGCCTTTACTTCCTCTTCATCCTCAAAAAAAGAGGCAGAGTGAAAAAGGGTTGTCATTCCAAGATACAGGGAATCCACAAAGTTTAATACCCCTCGAACAATCGGTATGTTCTTTAATTTTTTATTTTTAATCGGTCCCGTGTAATCAAAGACCTGTACATCTATCTCTTTATCCGGCTTACGGACTGCCACTGCGTATTTGCTACCGTTACGCATCATTACGCCTTCCATAACAGCCTGTCCGCCAACTCCTGAATATTTCATCTGCAAACACCTCAAAACCTAAAAAAGGTTGAGATTTACTAACCTCAACCTTCTCAGTAGCTTATAATTATTTAACGCCGTATTTCTTATTGAACTGTTCAATACGTCCACGAGCCTGGCTTGCTTTCTGCTGTCCTGTATAGAACGGATGGCATTTTGAGCAGATTTCTACGTGGATTTCTGATTTTGTTGAACCTGTAACGAATGTGTTGCCACAGTTACATGTAACAGTTGCCTGATAGTAATCTGGATGGATTCCTTCTCTCATGATTTTCACCTCTTTATGTTCTTATCGTTTATATAGTTGAAACATCTCTTTACACCCGTATACCCGATCCGTATATGATGCTTACTGCAAGAGACGACACGTTACGTCCGTTTACATCCCGATAAACAGCTTAATTATTGTAGCATAGCATTACAACAAATGCAATACCATTTTGAACATTTTTAGAAAATCCTGGTTTTACGAATCTGCTGGATAAATTCTTTGTTATTCTTTGTATGTGCAAACATATTCAGAATGTTCTCTACCGCTTCATCTGACTTCATTCCATTAAATGCCTTGCGCATGATATCCATTGCCGCCTGCTCTTCTTCATCTAATAATAAATCGTCGCGCCGCGTGCCGGATTTTACTATATCAATCGCAGGGAAAATGCGCTTTTCAGACAGTTTCCGGTCAAGAACAAGCTCCATATTGCCTGTTCCTTTAAATTCCTCAAATACTACGTCATCCATCTTGCTGCCTGTATCAACCAAGGCAGTTGACAAAATCGTAAGGCTTCCGCCCTCTCTCATATTTCTTGCTGCGCCAAAGAAACGTTTCGGCATATGAAGGGCGGCCGGGTCAAGACCACCGGAAAGAGTTCGTCCGCTTGGTGCTACGGTCAGGTTGTAGGCTCTTGCAAGACGCGTGATGCTGTCTAAGAGGATCATAACATCTCTCTTATGCTCTACAAGGCGTTTCGCACGCTCAATTACCATCTCAGATACGCGTTTGTGATGTTCCGGCAATTCATCAAATGTAGAATGAATAACCTCGACATTGGTGCCGCTTACGGATTCTTTCATGTCCGT
The DNA here is from genome assembly GCA_944381555.1 of uncultured Agathobacter sp. GTDB lineage: Bacteria > Bacillota > Clostridia > Lachnospirales > Lachnospiraceae > Roseburia. The sequence goes on from CALWLL010000002.1 coordinate 42,753, forward strand.
AACCTCCTCCGGTCTTTCATCGATTAAAAGAATAATCAGATGCATATCCGGATTATTTACGATAACCGATTTGGCAATCTCTTTTAACAATGTGGTTTTACCTGCCTTCGGCTGGGATACAATCATGCCTCTTTGTCCTTTGCCGACCGGTGATACAAGGTCTACCACACGCATGGCTACACTTGCGCCCGGTCTTTCCATGTGAATACGCTGGTTTGGAAAAACCGGCGTTAAATCCTCAAAGCTCGGTCTTCTCGTAGCCTCTTCCGGTTTATATCCATTTACACTGCTCACATATAATAATGCAGCAAACTTCTCTCCCTGATTTTTCACGCGGATAGCGCCGCGCACCATATCGCCTGTCTTTAAATTAAATTTACGAATCTGTGCAGGTGATACATAGATATCATTTTCTCCCGGAAGAAAGTTCTCACAGCGAATGAATCCGAATCCATCCCCCATAACCTCTAAAATGCCATCTGCAATCTGTCCGCTGTCAAGATCCGAATTATCTTCACGAACTACAGAGGACTGACTATTATCTCGATTGGAAGTGTAGGCTGTGCTTTTTTTCTCCTCCGCAGCATTTGCTTTTTCCTTTTCATCGGCTGCTAACATTGCTTCTACAAGTTCTTCCTTCTTCATTCCGCTGAGCCCTTTTAACCCTCTTGCCTTTGCAAGGTCTTTTAAAACAACAGCAGAAAGACTTTCATATTTTTCTCTCATATAAAACTCCTATTCAAATCTATATTCTCGGGAATAATGTCTGATGTGACTTTTGATACTTCGATTTCCATATTATACACCTCTTCCTTTAAAATAGGAAGTCCTTTTTTCTTGATTTGTATTTTTATGAGTGATATATTTAATTACGTGTAAATTTTATAAAATATTTTACAGACGGGAGGCAGGTCATGAACCAGATGGAAAACGCACTTCTTTGCCACAAAGATTGGAATGGCAAACTAGAAACAACCGCAAAATCAAAAGTAAACTCCAGAGAGGATTTAGCAATTGCATATACTCCGGGTGTTGCAGAGCCTTGTAAAGTCATTGCGCAGGATAAAGACGCTGCATATACATACACCTGGAAAGCCAATACTGTTGCTGTCGTTTCCGACGGAAGCGCAGTTCTTGGTCTTGGAAATATCGGACCATACGCAGCCATGCCGGTTATGGAAGGAAAATGTGTTCTTTTCAAAGAATTTGGCAATGTAAATGCTGTGCCAATCTGTCTTGATACACAGGATACCGAAGAGATTATTGCCGCAGTAAAAAATATCGCACCGGGCTTTGGGGGCATCAATCTGGAAGACATCTCTGCCCCACGTTGTTTTGAAATTGAACAGCGTCTGAAAGAAATGCTTGATATTCCGGTGTTCCATGATGACCAGCATGGTACTGCCATTGTAGTACTTGCCGGCATTATTAATGCACTCCGCGTAACGGGCAAGAAAAAGGAAGAATGCCGGGTAGTTGTCAACGGCGCCGGTTCCGCTGGAATTGCTATCACGAAACTGCTTCTTACCTATGGTTTTACAAACGTTATTATGTGTGATAAAGAAGGTATCATTTGCAAAGACTATCCGAACTTAAACTGGATGCAGAAGGAAATGACTAAAATTACTAACCTTGCAGACGAAAGAGGAACACTTGCAGATGCATTAAAGGACGCAGATATTTTCGTAGGCGTTTCTGCTCCAAATATTGTTACATCAGAAATGGTTGCCTCCATGCATAAGGATGCTATTCTGTTTGCGATGGCCAATCCTGTCCCGGAAATCATGCCGGATGTTGCAAAAGCTGCCGGCGCAAGAATTGTCGGAACAGGCAGAAGCGACTTTCCGAATCAGATTAACAATGTCATCGCTTTCCCTGGTATTTTCAAAGGTGCTTTGGAAGGTCGTGCAAAACAGATTACGGAAGAAATGAAACTTGCTGCGGCTGAAGCACTTGCTGCACTGGTAGATGACGATAAATTAAATGAAGATTTTATTATTCCGGAAGCGTTTGACCCTCGCGTTGCAGAGGTTGTCAGCAAAGCTGTCAAAGAACATATTTAAAGATTATTCATCTATGAAAAACACTGTACCTAAACCTGCTTTTTGTCCATCCTATGGAGATAAGCGTTACTATTCTCTAAGTGAATATTGCAAGCAGACTTTCGGCGAAAAGGTTTACCGTCTGTCTTTAAACGGAGGAATGACCTGTCCGAACCGTGATGGTTTTCTCTCCTATGGCGGCTGTGCCTTCTGCAGCGAAGGGGGGTCCGGCGATTTCGCCGCAAACTATACAGTATCCATTTCCAGGCAGATGAAAGAAGCCAAAGCAAAGATTCGGTCGAAAACGGATTGCCGCAGGTTTATTGCCTACTTTCAGGCATATACCAATACCTATGCTCCGATTACGCATTTACGCCGCATCTTCCTTGAAGCAATTGCAGAGGAAGAAGTTGTTGCCTTATCCATTGGCACACGCAGCGACTGCCTGTCGGATGAAGTCTTAGATTTATTGACGGAACTCTCTGCGATAAAACCAGTATGGGTAGAACTCGGACTTCAGACTATCCACAACGAAACCTTAGCAATGATGAATACGCATACAACCGTAGAACAGTTTGATGAAGCTGCCAAAAGACTTCACGCCCGCAATATTCCGGTAATCGCCCATGTAATTTTAGGTCTTCCGGGTGAAACGAAGGATATGATGAAAGCAACCGTGTCCCATGTTGCTAAGCTTTCTGTTTCCGGCATAAAACTGCAACTGTTACATATATTAAAGGGTACAAAACTGGCGGACATGTATCAAAAACAGCCCTTTTTCCTATTTTCCATGGAGGAATACTGCGATTTTGTCATTGATTGTCTGGAGCTTTTGCCTTGCGACATGGTAATACACCGGCTTACCGGCGACGGTCCAAAAAGCCTTCTTCTAGCTCCGCTTTGGAGTACGGATAAGAAACGGGTTCTGAATACCATTCAGAAAAGAATGATAGAGAGAAATACCCGGCAGGGTAAATTATTTTAGAAAGAGGTTGTTATATGGCAGAACCATTTACAATATATAAACTTACCATCTTATATATGCTGGATAAGGCGGGATTCCCACTTTCCAACACACAATTATCCAACTTTTTCCTGGAACATGACTATACGGACTATTTCCGTGTTCAGGAAGTAATCGGCAATCTGGTGGATGCGGATCTGATTCTTACGGAATCTACCCATTCCAATACACAGTACACACTTACTGCTGCCGGAAAAGAAACTTTAGAATTTTTCAAAGATAAGATTACAGATGCAATTACACAGGATGTCATTGCATTTTTTAAAGAAAACCAGATGGAGCTTCGTCAAGAGACCTCTGTTATTGCAGATTACTACAAAACAACGGCTCAGAATTATGCTGTCCGCTGTCAGGTACGCTCTGATAACAAATCCATGATGGATTTGACTCTTTCCGTAAAGACAAAGGAACAGGCCGAAGCCATCTGTAATAACTGGAAAAAACAGCATGAAGAGGTCTATATGTATCTTTTGGATCAGCTTCTGAAGTAGTAAATAGTATGAGAAATGAAAAACACTGTCTACGGCAGATTTATTTCCTGCCCAGACAGTGTTCGTAATACCAAGTGCTACGGAAAGAGTTTCTCCAATTCATTATAGAATGCCTTGTCAATTTCACGGATGACGCGCCCATTGTCCGGGCGGTCATCAATCAGATAGTATGCGCCATCCTGTTCCATTTTTAGAATAATACTATTTCTTCTGTATCGAATATCCAAACTTTCCTAATCTCTCACCCATTGCAAAATACTCGCCATGCGAATACATGATAAGTCCCAGTTCATTAATTAAAAACTTTCCCGTTTCATTCATATGCTCCTCATCAACTGTTACGCTGACTACTTCTGCAAGGAACATATGGTGGGAACCAAGTTCTTTCTTTTCCACTATCTTACAGGCAATATTTACCGGGCTTTCTGCGATTGCCGGAGCGCTGCACTTTTCTACCGCAAATGGTGTCAGATGCATTTCCTTAAATTTGTCTACATCTTTGCCGCTTACAACACCGCAGTAATCACAGGCCTTTACCAGTTCCTCTGTCGTAAGGTTAATCACAAACTCTCCTGTTTCTTCCAGCATATGATAGGAATATCTTTCCGGTCTTACCGAAATAGATACCATTGGCGGATTGGTGCATATCGTTCCTGCCCATGCAACCGTTATGATGTTTGAATGACCGTTCTTGTCTGCAACCGACACCATCACCGCAGGTACCGGATTTAACATATTTCCCGGTTTCCAAGTTTGTTTTGCCATTTATTATATCTCCATTTAATTTCTCTGTTTTTCTTACTTTTTACATTTTCTATTGTATATGTATTTTTTCCATTTCTTTCTTTAGTATCTTTGCATGTTCCTCTTCCATTTCCGTCAGTGGAAGTCTTAGGTCTCTAGTACGAAAACCCATAAATTCCATTGCTTTTTTTATTGGAATCGGGTTTACCTCGCTAAACAGGGCATGGATGAAATCCAGATACTTAAGCTGTAGGTTTAATGAACGGTTCGTATTTCCGTTTAAGTATTCCATTACCATATCATGGGTGTCTCTCGGTGCAATGTTCGATAGTACAGAAATTACACCTATTCCTCCCAACGAAAGAATCGGAACAATCTGATCATCATTTCCGGAATACACATCCAGACAGCCGTCAGATTTATGGATAAGGTCTGCCACTTGGGAAATATTCCCGCTCGCTTCTTTTACCGCCACAATGTTGGCAAATTCCTTTCCAAGGCTTGCTGCTGTCTGCGGCAACAAATTGACCCCGGTTCTTGACTGGACATTATACATGATAATCGGAAGTTCAACTGCCTCGGCAATGCTCTTATAATGCTCGTATAAGCCTTTTTGTGTTGCCTTATTATAATATGGAGTTACCACCAAGAGTCCATCCACACCGATATCCTGCACCTTTTGGGAAAACTCTACTGCGCTTTTCGTACAGTTTCCCCCGCTTCCGGCAATCACCGGAACCCGTCCCTTAACTTGTCTTTTTGCAAAGGAAATAACGGACAGACGCTCCTCCTCTGTCATTGTCGCAGGCTCGCCTGTTGTACCGCATACAATTATCGCATCTGTACCTCCTGCAATCTGATACTCAATCAAATTTGCCATCTCTTCGTAATTCACACTTTTATCCTGACGAAATGGGGTAATTAAAGCTACCCCTGCACCGGTAAACAATGGCATAGGCGATACCTCTTACAATTTCATATTTGGATTCTCTTTTATGATTTCTGCAATCAGTTCTCTTTCGTCCATATGATATTTTATGCCTTTTATCTCCTGATAGTCCTCATGTCCTTTTCCGGCAAGCACTACAATATCTCCATCCTGCGCATGTTCCATGCAATAATGGATTGCCTCTTTTCTATCCGGTATCGTTACATAAGCACCATCTGCTTTTTCTACACCTTCAATAATATCCCTGATGATGTCCATAGGCTCTTCATCTCGCGGATTGTCAGACGTAATTACCGTCAAATCTGTCAAACGCGAGGATACCTCGCCCATCTCATATCGTCTGGATTTGGAGCGGTTCCCTCCACATCCGAACAGACACACAAGTCTTGCGGGATTGTATTCCCGCAACGTAGTAAGCAGGCTTTCTAACGACATCGCATTATGCGCATAATCAATCATAAGCGTATACCGTTTCGTAACAGGTACTATCTCAATACGTCCCTTTACACATACATTCCTAAGTGCTTTTTTAATCGTCTCTTCTTTTACACCGAAATGGTGGCAGATTGCAATCGCAGTGAGGGAATTATATACGCTGAACGCACCTGGAACATTTACCTCAATTTCAAAGTTGACTAATCCGTTTGTCTGATATTTTACGCCAAGTGCTCCATGTTCTTTGAGAAGTTCTACATTCACTGCACATATATCGTTCTTACTGCCATAGCCAAAGGTTTCCACCTGACAGGTGTGATCTTTTAAAATTCCTTCTATATGCCCGCTGTCGCCGTTTAAAATACCCAGCCTGCACTGCTGAAACAGAAGACTCTTGCAATGCATATAGTCCTCGAAATCTTTATGTTCATTGGTTCCTATATGATCCGGCTCTAAATTGGTAAACACGCCGATATCAAAGAGAATCCCGTCTACTCTGTGCAGCATCAAGGCCTGCGAAGATACCTCCATTACAACCGCTTCTAGTCCCGCATCTGCCATTTTGCGGAAATACTTCTGTACCACATAAGATTCCGGTGTGGTATTTGCAGACGGGATATGCTCCTCTCCGATAATAGTCTCAATGGTACCAATCAGACCCGTCTTAATGCCTGCCGATTCCAAAATGGATTTAACGAGATAGGTTGTCGTTGTCTTACCCTTTGTTCCTGTAATTCCAATCGTCTTAAGTTGCTCCGCCGGATAGCCGAAATATGCCGCCGAAAGATATGCCAGCGCTTTTCTGCTGTTATCCACTTTAATAAAAGTAATTCCCTCCGCCGGCTCAACATCCTTTTCCACTACAATGGCAGCCGCGCCTTTTTCCAATACCTCCTGAATAAAATCATGCGCATCTCTTACTGTACCGGAAATACACACAAAAATAGAATCCTTTTCCACTTTTCTCGAATCATAGACCAGTGTACTAACCTCGGTATCAAGACTTCCTGCCAGCAAAGTATATTCCAGTTTTTCAACCAATTGTCTAATCTGCATCTTCGTATCCCCTTATTCATTATATTCGCCGGAAAAAACTTCGGTAGCTGGTCCTGTCATAAAAACATGATTTGTTTCTTCGTCCCAGCGAATTTGTAAATCCCCCCCCACCAGATGAACCAGTACTTCTCTATCTGTATAGCCTTTTAAAATGCACGCAACAACGGTAGCGCAGGTTCCCGTCCCACAGGCCCATGTTTCCGCCGAGCCACGTTCCCATACACGCATATCTGCTTCTGTCCGTGAAATCACATGTACGAATTCTGTGTTTGTTCTCTTTGGAAAACGCTCATGATTTTCAAAAAGTGGTCCGTATTTTTCCAGTTCAAAGTTTTTCACATCATCGACAAAGACTACTGCATGAGGGTTTCCCATAGATACGCATGTCATCTTCCATTCCGTTCCGCCAACGGAGATTGGTTCATCGATTACCATATCGCCATCTGCGGTTACCGGAATGTCTTTTGGCGCAAGAATTGGCTCTCCCATATCTACACAGACAGTAGCCACTTTTCCATTTTCAACATTTAAAGTAAGGTACTTGATTCCTGCTTTTGATTCTACCGAAATATTAGTCTTATCCGTTAATCCGTGATCATATACATATTTTCCCACACAGCGGATACCATTGCCGCACATCTCAGCTTCCGAACCGTCTGCATTATAAATTCTCATAGCAAAATCAGCAATATCCGATGGCCCGATGGTAATAAGACCGTCTGAGCCGATTCCAAAATGATGGTCGCTTACTTTGACAGACATCTCTGCCGGATTCTCCAGTTTCTCCTCAAATAAGTTTACATATATATATCCGTTTCCACATCCGTGAAGTTTCGTAAATTTCATTAGTTTGCCCTCTCTGTTAATGTTTTCATTAAAGCCGGAACAAGCTGTTTCTTTCTTGAAACCATTCCGTCTACCACAATGCTGTTGCTGTCTGATGACTGGTATACAAAAGCGCCTTTCACAAGCGTTTCTGCGCCCTCACCGCAGTATACTAAAGTAGAGGATTCTGACATGATATCTGTAAGCATTACCAGTATCATGTCCACCTTTTTCGCAATCATCATGGCCGGAAGTACTTTCTCAATTCTGACATGTACTTTTTCCAACTCCGTCTGGCTCATAGCGCTTACCTGCGCCACACCAAATGCCAAATCGTTAAAATGAAATATTTTAAAATCCTGATTTAATATTTCCTCTTCTGTTTTATTTTCAAAATCGCTGCCTGCTTCAAACATCTCATGCGCCAACGTTTCAATATCTACATTCGCAATCTGTGCCAAGGCTCTTGCCGCCTGCACATCCAGGTCCGTACAGGTTGGCGAGCGGAACATCAGCGTATCTGAAATAATGGCCGCGCAGAGCAATCCTGCAATATTTGGTGCAATCTCAATCCCTTTTTCCTGATACATTTGATAGATAATGGTAGATGTACATCCCAATGGCTGGTTACGGAAATATACCGGTGAAATTGTTTCTAACGAGCCTAATCTATGATGATCAATAATCTCTAAAATTTCTGCCTCATCAATATTATTGACCGCCTGTGATTTCTCGTTATGATCTACCAGAATTACCTGCTTTTTCTGACTGTCCAAAAGATTTCTTCTTGAGAAAATACCTACATAATTTTGATTTTCGTCCAAAAGAGGAAACGCACGGTAGCGGATTTTTGCCGTCATCTCGCGTACTTCATCTACATAATCTTCCAATTCAAAGCATACAATATTCTCTTTTGTCATAAAGAATTTAATTGGTATACTCTGGTTAATAAGTCTTGCAACGGTATAGGAGTCGTATGGACTGCTGATAATTACTACTTCATTTCTCACGGCTGCGGCCAAAACCTTTGCGCTGATTGCCGGTCCGTTCGTAATAATCAGACAACTGCACCCTTCTTCAATACAGGTAAGCTGTGTGTCTTCGTTATCTCCCACAATTACTAAATCATCCATTTCCATAACATTCCGGGTTACTTCGGCTGAGCCTGTTGCCACAATAACCTTGCCCCTTACAAAATAGCCGTGTTCATTTCCGGTAATTACCGTTCCGGCTAAGGTCTCTACAATATTCTTGTACTGTGTCCTTGCGGTAGATAAGGCCGCGCTGTCATAAACATCCATGTATGATTTTGCAATATCTCCTGTAACGATGATACCTTCAAGTTTATTGCGTTCATTGACAACCGGAAGTGTTACAACTTTTAATTCCTTCATGAGCTCCCATGCTTTTTTCATGGAAATATGTCCGCTGACACCCATAGTTTTGCTGTACGAAATATCCTTAAGCTGTGTTCCGACATCTGCAATATATTCCGGCTCCTCCATCCCAAAAAATTTTAAAACATATGCAGTTTCCGCATTTACCTCTCCTGCCCGCTTTGGAATGTATTTACACTTTGCCTGTCCATTATTATCCTTCTCTTCAAGTATATTTTTCAAATTAGCGTATGTGATAGCTGCACAGATAGAATCTGTATCCGGGTTCTTATGTCCGACTACCCAAACGTGTTTTTTTCTCATATATACACCTCATATCCTTTATTAAAACAGAAGAACAAAGCATCCTATGATAATAAAAAGGGACTGTCGATTGTTCTCGGCAGTCCTCCTAAAATCCTATTAACCTATACCAACTGGAAAACGCCCAATTCATAAAGAGCTAAGGCCGTAAGTCCTAACATATTAATCACAGCCAGAACAATAATGGCAATCGTACATTTACGAACAGTATTTACTTTCTGTTCTACGTCGTTTACTTTATCCAGTTTATCTTCCATGCTTTTGAATAAATCTGAAATATTCCGGTAACACTTCACATTTTCCGTGTGAACCTTCTCCGATAATTCCGTTTTGATCGTCTCAAGCTGTGGTGTTATAGATTCGAGCAATTCTTTTAATTCTGCAAGCTGCTTTTCATTTAACTGAAGGTTATCACTTAATTCTTTTCCTACGTTCTCGCTAATAGACGTACCGATTTCATCCATCTTGGCAGATACTTTGCCAATAAGTGTATCAATCTGCTTTGTCATTTCTTCCGTGATCCCATCCGCTTTTTTCTGGCGCTCATTTAAGATATTCTCAAGTTCTCTGGCTTTACCTTCCCTCTCATCCACGATATTCTGAAGTTCTGCAACTTTTGATTCCTTTGAAAGGAGCAGTTCCTGAAGCTGCTGTGCTTTTTCACGAAATTCATCAATCTGGTTTAACAAAAAATCTTCTCTTCCCACTTCTCTCTGTTTCCTTTCACGCTTGATGGTACGATCAAATGTTGTAGTCGCAACATCTGATGTAGTTGAACTCTTCGTCCAATCACTGGAAAAAGAGGTATCAACCGGCTTTGTCTTAAGGCTTTCACCAACTGTATTGTTTTGGCTTGACGCAGATGCATATGCTGTTTTAGGCGCTGCTGCCACAGTGGATTTAACAGTTTTCTTTGTTTCACCGGTTCCAGTCAGCCGCCTTACAATTGTCTCCAGCAAGCCCGCCATCGCGTTTCCTCCCTTTTATTACTCCATTATGAATAATTGTACCATTTGAAAGCATCTTTTGCAACCATATCTTCCTTCAAGCGCTACTCTTTCGTGATTCTGTTTTTTATAGTATTTTTTCCATACCGATTTTTTGCGGCGCCAGCCCGCATTTCTCGTAAAACCGCATTGCATCCCGGTTGCATGCCCAGACATTGAGCGTTATATTATAACACCCCTGCTCCTTTGCAAAGGCTGCTACATATTCATACAGGGTTTTTCCGATATGCATTCCGCGCTTTGTCTCATCTACACACAAATCATCAATATAAAGCGTTTTAATATCTGTAAAGATGTTGCTGCCTGCATGCTGTTGAAACCTGCAGAATGCATACCCCACTACCATTTTATTCTCATCTGCCGCTACAAAAACAGGCTTTTCATTATCCGCAATAATATCTGCCAATTCCTTATCCGTGTACTTTTTGGCATTTGCCTGAAATAAGTCGGGTCTTCCTTTATGATGAACCATTAATACTTGATACAGAAGTTTGTTGATTTCTCCGATGTCAGCAATTTCTGCCCGCCTGATGTGTATCATACTTTCCTCTCATTCTTTCAGCAGCATTTATACTGTGGCATTCTATTTTAACGGATATTTTTCTGTTAAGGATTTTACAATCGCACGCGCCTTATCCGCTGCCGCTTCGCCTTCTTTAATCATCATTGCAATTGCCTCTGCGATTCTATCCATGTCTTCGGTATTCATTCCACGTGAAGTAACCGCAGGAGTTCCAAGTCTTACACCGCTTGTTACAAATGGTGATTTCGGGTCGTTTGGAATCGTGTTCTTGTTGCAGGTAATATTTACGGAATCCAATAACTTCTCCAATTCTTTTCCTGTCAGATTATAATTGGTTAAATCCACTAACATCAGATGATTGTCCGTACCATCGGATACAATCTTAATTCCGCGTTTCTTTAGTCCATCACATAATGCCTTGGCATTATCGAGAATACCCTGCTGATAAACCTTAAAAGACGGGTCTAATGCTTCTTTTAAACATACTGCCTTAGCCGCAATCACATGCATAAGCGGTCCGCCCTGAATTCCCGGGAATAACGCCTTGTTAAAATTGTACTTGTCCGCAACTTCCTGACTGGAAAGAATCATACCGCCACGCGGTCCTCGAAGAGTTTTGTGTGTGGTTGTAGTTACCACATCTGCATAACCAAACGGACTTGGATGAAGCCCCGCAGCCACAAGCCCCGCAATATGAGCCATATCTACCATAAGAAGAGCTCCGCAGGCATCTGCAATTTCGCGGAATTTCTTAAAATCTATCGTTCTTGCATAAGCTGAAGCACCGGCAATAATCATCTGCGGTCTGCATTCCATAGCAATGTCCATCACCTTCTCATAATCAATAAAGCCCTCATCATTCACACCATAAGGCACAACCTTAAAATACGCACCCGAAAAGTTAGCAGGGCTTCCATGTGTCAGATGTCCGCCATGATCGAGATTCATACCCATGATGGTATCCCCCGGTTTTAGCATCGCAAACTGTACCGCCATATTTGCCTGTGCCCCGGAATGTGGCTGAACATTGACATATTCACAGCCAAACAGCTTTCTTGCGCGCTCTCTTGCAAGTTCCTCTACGATATCTACACAATCACATCCTCCGTAATATCGCTTTCCCGGATACCCTTCTGCATATTTGTTGGTCATAACGCTGCCCATTGCAGACATAACTGCCGGGCTTACCCAGTTTTCAGATGCAATCAATTCAATATGACTATTCTGTCTTTCGAATTCCCTTTCTATTGCATTTGCTACTTCCACATCTACCGCACAGATGTCTTCCATTGTGTACATTTTTCTATTCTCCTTGTATTATAAAGTAGTAGTGTTTATAGACCCTCTCCAAGGTCTGCATACCACACTATCAAAGATACTGTGGATTGTCCTTCAAAAAAATTGGTTCAAATTTCATGCGCGGATATTTTTCAATCAGGTAATCATATACCCGCCTGCTTACAGCATATTTCGGCATGACCTATTAAAGGTTTCAACTGCTTTATCATTCACAACATGCCCACATCTTTTGCACAATATTGTATCAAATTCGCCTGATGCTATGTCATCATAGGAATGTATCATAAATGCAACAGCTTCTGACAAATCACCATAATTTCTTTCATTGATATTCATGGTGCTATTCTCCCTACTGGCTTCATAACTATATATCTTTCTAGTTAATAAAAATTGCAGTTAAATGAACATTCTCATCCCAACTGCAACCCAACCATCCTATAATATAAATCATTACTTAGATTTGTAGCTTTGTGTCCCTGCGTTTCCACAAGTTTACCCATTATTTATTTTTAACAATATAACGGTAGCACATTCAGCATACCTTTTCAAGCATACAATGCAGGTCACAGCTATGGTAATATTTCATGGCTGATATAACCAGCAAAAAAGGAGGAGTCAAAATGACCCCTCCCTGTTTGCGTTTCATAATCTATGCACGCTTTATTATGCGTTCTCACCGGCATAAAGTGTTACAAGTTTCTTTAAGTGTTCGTAACGGTCTTTTGCGTTAGCTTCAGAACGGGCAAATAATTCAGCAGCTCTTTGTGGGTTAGCCTTAGCAAGTGATGCATAACGGTTTTCACCCTTAAGGAATTCCTGATAATCGCCTGTTGGCTCTTTGCTGTCTAAGATAAATGCATTCTTTCCGGCAAGTTTCAATTCCGGATTGAAACGGAAGTTATGCCAGTAACCAGCCTCAACAGCAAGTTTCTCTTCTGTCTGTGCTTTGCTCATACCCTTCTTGATGCCATGATTGATACATGGAGCATAAGCGATAATGAGTGATGGTCCCGGATAAGCTTCTGCTTCCGCTAGAGCTTTTACCGTCTGGTTCATATCAGCACCCATAGAGATATGTGCAACGTATACATAGCCGTAGCTCATTGCAATACCTGCAAGGTCTTTCTTCTTTGTTTCTTTACCGGCTGCCGCAAACTGTGCGATAGCGCCTACCGGTGTAGCTTTTGAAGACTGTCCGCCTGTGTTTGAGTAAACTTCTGTATCGAATACCATAACATTGATATCTTTACCGGAAGCTAAGATATGGTCAACACCACCGAAACCGATGTCGTATGCCCATCCGTCGCCACCGAATACCCACTGTGATTTCTTAGCAAGGAAATCTTTCTCTTTTAAGATTTCTTTTGCTTTATCGCAACCGCAAGCCTCCAAAGCAGCTACTAATTTCTCGGTAGCAGGACCGTTTGTAACACCGCTTGCAAATGTGTCGTTCCATTCAGCGATAGCAGCTTTTACATCATCATTTGCTGTTTCTGCAAGAACGTCTAATTCAGCTTTTAATCTGTCACGGATTGCTCTCTGAGCAAGTAACATACCATAACCGAATTCAGCGGCATCCTCAAATAATGAGTTAGACCATGCCGGTCCCTGTCCCTTCTTATTAACGGTATATGGTGTAGACGGTGAAGAGTTACCCCAGATGGATGAACATCCGGTTGCGTTAGCAATGTACATTCTATCACCAAATAACTGTGTAATCAATTTAGCATACGGAGTCTCTCCACATCCGCCGCAAGCTCCTGAGAACTCAAGCAACGGCTGTTTGAACTGAGAACCTTTTACAGAAACGAGTCTGAATTTCTCGATAACTTCTTCTTTCTCTGGGAGAGTTACTGCATAATCAAAGTATTTCTGTTCATCTGCATTTGCTTCAAAGTTCTGCATTGTAATAGCCTGAACCTTGTCCGGACATACGTTTACGCATGAGCCGCAGCCCGTACAGTCATAAGCAGAAACAACGATAGCAAATTTGTATCCAGGCATCTGCATTAAGTCTTTCATCTGCATGCCTTCCGGTGCATTTGCAGCTTCTTCTTCTGTCATGGCTACCGGACGAATTGCAGCGTGCGGACATACATAAGAACACTGGTTACATTCGATACATTTTGTTGCATCCCAAACAGGAACGTCTACTGCGATACCACGTTTTTCAAATGCAGATGTACCGGAAGGTGTCTGTCCTATTTCGTATTTCTTAGTCACAGATACCGGAATTGTATTGCCTAACTGTGCATTAACCTTAGACTGAACATTTTTAACGAACTCAATTGCATCAGCCGTTCCGTGTGTTCCGATTTCAGAACCAAGAACATCATCCGGGCAGTTCTTCCAGCTTTCCGGAACTTCAACCTTAACGTAAGCAGTTGCTCCGGCATCAATTGCGTCATGATTCATCTTAACAACGTCATCACCCTTCTTAGAATAAGAGCGTGTAGCTGCGTCTTTCATTAACTTAATAACTTCTTCCTCCGGAATGAGTTTTGTTAATGAGAAGAATGCTGACTGGAGAATTGTATTGATACGGTTTCCAAGTCCGATTTCTTTACCAATCTTAACACCATCAATGATGTAGAAGTTGATATTGTTTTCAGCAATATATCTCTTAACCTGTCCAGGAAGTTTTTCATCCAGCTCTTCTACTGTCCATGGTGTGTTGAAGAGGAATGTACCGCCCGGTACAAGGTCCTGAACCATGTTGTATTTGTGGATGTATGCTGTACAGTGGCATGCTACAAAGTTTGCCTGTGAAATAAGGTATGTTGAGTGAATTGGAGTATGTCCAAAACGCAGGTGGGAAATTGTAACACCACCGGATTTCTTTGAGTCATAATCAAAGTATGCCTGTGCATACATATCTGTGTTATCACCGATAATCTTGATAGAGTTCTTATTTGCGCCTACCGTACCGTCAGCACCAAGTCCCCAGAATTTACAGTTTGTTGTTCCGGCAGGAGTTGTAACCGGATTTTCTTTTACCTCAAGAGAAAGATTGGTTACGTCATCAATGATACCGATTGTGAACTCTTCTTTTTCTTCGTTTCTGTATACAGCGATAATCTGTCCCGGTGTCGTATCCTTAGAACCTAAGCCATAACGGCCTCTTGTTACCTTGCAGCCTTCGAATTTTGTTCCGCGAAGCGCAGCAACAACATCAAGATACAATGGTTCTGCATAAGCGCCAGGTTCTTTTGTTCTGTCTAAAACAGCGATAGATTTTACTGTATCAGGAATAGCGTCGATTAAAGCCTCCTTAACGAATGGTCTGTAAAGACGAACTTTAACAACACCGACTTTTTCTCCCTTAGATACTAAATAATCAACTGTTTCATCGATTGTTTCACAAACAGAACCCATTGCGATGATAACTTTCTCAGCATCAGGAGCACCATGATAGTTGAACAATTTGTAGTTAGTACCAATCTTAGCATTTACTCTGTCCATAGCTTCCTGAACTTTTGCAGGTAATGCATCATAAGTCTGGTTGCAGGCTTCTCTTGACTGGAAGAAAAGGTCCGGGTTCTGGGCAGATCCCATTTCACATGGATGGTTTGGATTTAATGCATTCTTACGGAATTCGTCAATTGCATTCATATCTACCATATCCTTCAGATCTTCGTAATCCCATGTTTCGATTTTCTGAATTTCATGTGATGTACGGAAACCGTCAAAGAAGTTAATGAATGGAACACGTCCTTCAATTGCCGCAATGTGGGCAACCGGAGTCAAGTCCATAACTTCCTGTACGGATGATTCACAAAGCATAGCGCAACCTGTCTGACGGCAAGCCATTACGTCTGAATGATCACCGAAAATATTTAATGCATGGGTAGCTACGCAGCGGGCAGATACGTTAAACACGCCCGGAAGTCTTTCTCCGGCAACCTTATAAAGGTTCGGAATCATAAGTAAAAGCCCCTGAGATGCCGTAAATGTTGTAGTTAAAGCACCTGCCGCTAAAGAACCGTGTACTGTTCCGGCTGCACCCGCTTCAGACTGCATTTCTGTTACCTGAACGGTCTGGCCGAAGATATTTTTTCTTCCGGCTGTTGCCCATTCATCTGTTGCTTCTGCCATTACAGATGATGGAGTAATCGGATAGATAGCTGCAACATCTGTGTAAGCATATGACACATGAGCTGCTGCATGGTTACCATCCATAGTTTTCATTGAACGTTTCATGGTAATTCCTCCTAATATAAATTATGTTCAAATAATAAGTGACAAAATATATCCCACAAATTACGCAAGTATACAATGTCTTTACTATATAATATAGGAGTTTTGTCCTAAAAAATCAAGCGCTTTGGCGATTTCTTTTGTATTTTTACCAATGCACACAGACATGCAGTTTAGAAATTTGAAAAACACTTGCAAAAATAAGATAATGCGTTAAAATAGATACCGGTGTCTATAAATAATAGGTAGAAACAGGTTTGCCTTTTCGGGCAGTTATAAATGGAGGACATAGCATGATTGCAGCAAGCAACATTACTTTAAGACTTGGAAAAAAAGCACTTTTTGAAGATGTTAATATCAAATTTACAGAAGGAAACTGTTATGGATTAATCGGTGCTAACGGTGCAGGTAAATCTACTTTCCTGAAAATATTATCCGGACAATTAGAGCCTACAAACGGCGATATCATTATTACACCGGGACAGCGTCTTTCTTTCTTACAGCAGGACCACTTCAAATATGATGAATTTACCGTATTAGATACAGTTATCATGGGTAATCAGCATCTTTATGATGTTATGAAAGAAAAGGATGCCATCTACATGAAGGAAGATTTCACAGACGAAGATGGTATTCGTGCCAGTGAATTAGAGGGGGAATTTGCTGAAATGGATGGATGGAATGCGGAATCGGATGCCGCAACCCTTCTAAACGGTCTTGGCATCGAAACAGACTATCACTACTCTGTCATGGCAGACCTTCCGGGCGCTCTTAAGGTTAAGGTTCTCCTTGCGCAGGCATTGTTTGGCAACCCTGACATTCTGCTTCTCGACGAACCTACCAACCACTTGGATTTGGATGCGATTGCATGGTTAGAGGAATTCTTAATCAACTTTGAAAATACCGTAATCGTGGTTTCCCACGACCGTTATTTCTTAAACAAGGTTTGTACCCATATCGCAGATATGGATTATGGAAAAATTCAGCTTTATGCCGGAAACTACGATTTCTGGTACGAATCCAGCCAGTTAATCGTCCGCCAGATGAAAGAAGCCAACAAAAAGAAAGAAGAAAAAATCAAAGAGCTACAGGAATTTATTTCCCGCTTCTCTGCGAATGCTTCCAAATCAAAACAGGCTACATCCCGTAAGCGTGCCTTAGAAAAAATCCAGTTAGATGAAATTAAACCATCCAGCCGTAAATACCCTTACATTGATTTCCGTCCACAACGCGAAATCGGTAATGAAGTTCTTACGGTTGACGGCATTTCAAAAACAATTGACGGAGTAAAAGTATTAGATAATATTTCTTTTATCGTAGGGCGCGAAGATAAAATTGCTTTTGTAGGCGGCAACGAACTTGCAAAAACCACGCTCTTTAAGATTCTCGCAGGAGAAATGGAGCCGGATGAGGGAACTTATAAATGGGGAATCACCACAAGCCAGGCTTATTTTCCTAAGGATAATACAGAAATCTTTGATACAAACGATTTAATCGTAGACTGGCTGACCACCTACTCCGAAATCAAAGACGCAACTTATGTTCGCGGCTTTTTAGGAAGAATGCTTTTTGCCGGCGAAGACGGGGTTAAAAAAATGCGTGTGCTTTCCGGTGGCGAAAAAGTACGTGTACTGCTTTCCCGTATGATGATTCAGGCAGCAAACGTTCTTATGTTTGACGAACCGACTGACCACTTAGATATGGAATCCATCACAGCTTTAAACAACGGCATGATAAAATTCCCGGGTGTTATCCTGTTTTCCTGTCGTGACCATCAGGTTGTGCAGACTACCGCAAACCGTATCATCGAATTTCTTCCGGATGGAAGCATGATTGACAAGATGACGACTTACGACGAATACTTAGAAAATGATGCGATGGCTAGAAAACGTACTGTCTACAATATGACTGTTGAAGACAAAGACGAAGATTAATTCACATAAATTCAGGGAGAGGCTTTTGCCTCTCCCTGAATTGTTTTAAACCGTTCCATTTAAAATGGTACCTGTATTATAATTATTTGCGTATTTTGCATCTTCTGTATAGGTATTTGATTTTGCGCTTTCCGTCTCCGCCTGATTTACTACCATTGCCGCCTTTACGGTGGCTTTATATACAAAAGACGTATTTCCAATCAACAATGACTTTGCCTCTGACATATCTGCTTTCAGAAAGGCATCTTCATGAAACTGTAACGTATTGTCCTCCTCATCAATGGTAATGCCGATAGCGGCAAGTTCGTTCCTGTATCCGTCTGCAATACCCGTCATGGATGCAACGGCATTGGTAATACCTGAACTCTTTGCATTTTCTGCACTGATAATCAGATTATTATAATCTTCTATGAATGCGCTCAGTTCATCTAAAATAGCCTCGGTATCATAGTTTCCATCTAAATCCTGTCTGAAAAGCGTCCTGTTTTTATACAAATCGGTGCCTGTAGCCAAAAGATTGTTGGCGTCTTCTTTTACTTTTGCAATCGTACCTGCCGAATCTTTGGACGTGCTGCTTGTTTTATCAGAATCCTTTCCTGCGCCAAACGTGACCGTTGAAGAAACCTTATCCGCTACCATTGTGTTGATTCGGGAGGCCTTCGCACCAATCTGGTATGCAAAAGAGCCGACTCCGCTAAATATACTCTTGATATCGGTAACTCTTGCTTCCATAAACTTCTCTTTATCAATCGAAAGGGAATAATCACTCTCACTGATTGTAATACCTATCTTAGAAAACATGTCCGCATAATTAGTTGCAGCATTTACCATATTTGCGCCTGCTTTTGCAATGGATTCTGTTTCCGCAGAACCTACGCTTTCTATTGTGGCATTATAATCTTCAATAAAAGCATTTACTTTTTCATAAATTGCTTCCATATCATATTCGCCGTCCGCGTTCTTCTCAAACAGGCTCTTGCTTCCATACAAAGCCTGTGCGCTTTCCTTTAAACTGGCCGTTGCATTTTTTATTTCTGCAAGTGTCTGGTCTGAATCATCCGTATCATTTTTTGAATTTGTTTTAGAAGCATCTGCGTCATCCATCGCATAATATGCTTTCACTAATTTGGAATAGGAACCATTTTGGATGCTTGCATAATCCGCAAGATTGATTCCATATAACCCTCCTGATGTGGAATCTGCTTTGTTTCCCAGACTTGAAAACAATGTATTTACTGAATCATAGCCGTTTATACCTGACATAAGCATTCTCCTTTCTTCTATCTATTCCTTTAGATATCCGGTATCTGCCAGTCAATCGCTTCCAATCCGTTGGAAGTTAAAAACGCATTGGTCTGGCTGAAGTGTTTGCATCCGAAAAATCCACGATATGCGGATAATGGACTCGGATGAGGTGCCTTTAATATCAAATGTTTTGGATTATTTAACATTGCCGCCTTACTCTGTGCCGGTCTTCCCCACAAGAGATATACTACCGGTCTGTCAATTTTGTTCACTTCACGAATAATCGCATCCGTAAACTGTTCCCACCCTCTGTTTTGATGGGAATTTGCCTGATGTGCACGAACAGTAAGAACTGTGTTAAGCATCAGTACTCCTTGTCTTGCCCATTTCTCCAAGTACCCATTGTTTGGGATTTTGCACCCCAGATCGTCTTCCAGCTCTTTATAAATATTCTGCAAGGATGGCGGAATCTCCGGCTGGTCCGGGAGAACAGAAAAACAAAGCCCATGCGCCTGATGCACATTGTGATATGGATCCTGTCCAAGAATTACGACTTTTACTTCATGAAGCGGAGTATAATGCAGCGCATTAAAAATATCATCCGCCGGCGGAAATACTGTAGTTCTTGCATACTCTTCCTTCACAAAATAATATAGTTCTCTATAATAAGGCTTCTTAAATTCCCCTTCCAAAGCCTTAGCCCAGTCATTGGTAAGCATTGCCATAGTCTTTCACTTTCTATCTCGGCTGATTTTGCCGGATTCTTAAGTATTTTTAAATTAAATTTACCTTTTTTAATTTGAATCAAGTCTTACCGGCACGCCTCTCGCTGCCAGATATTCCTTTAAATCCTTAATCTCCAATTCTTTAAAATGGAACAAAGATGCTGCTAACGCTGCATCTGCACACCCTTGTGAAAGTGCATCATAAAAGTGTTCCTTTCTGCCGGCTCCGCCGGAAGCAATTACAGGAACGGACACATTTTGTGAAATCAATCTCGTTAGTTCAATGTCATAGCCTGCCTTTGTTCCATCTGCATCCATACTGGTAAGAAGAATCTCTCCCGCTCCCATTTTATCTGCTTTCATGGCCCATTCGACAGCATCTAAACCTGTATCGATTCTGCCTCCATTTTTATATACATTCCATCCTTTTCCATCCGTACGTCTGCGGGCATCAATAGCCACAACCACACACTGGCTTCCAAAGCGGTCTGCCGCGTCACTAATCAGCTTAGGGGAGTTAATTGCGGAAGAATTGATAGAAATCTTATCCGCGCCTTCTCTAAGCAGAACTTTAAAATCTTCTACAGAACGAATCCCACCTCCAACTGTAAACGGAATGAACACTTTCTCCGCTACACTGCGCACCATATCCACAACTGTCCCTCTGTTATCCGAGGACGCCGTAATATCAAGAAAAACCAGCTCATCCGCACCGGCTTTGTCGTAGGCCGCCGCAATTAAAACCGGGTCTCCTGCATCAACCAAATTTACAAAATTCACACCTTTTACAACACGACCGCCGTTTATATCCAGACAAGGGATAATTCTTTTTGTAAACATGCTAACAACCTCCCTTAATCTGTGTAAAGTTCTTTAAGATAGCCAATCCTGTTTCACTGCTCTTTTCCGGATGGAATTGGCATGCAAATACATTATCCTTTTCTACTGACGCATGGATGCATGTACTGTAGTCACACGTTGCTTTTACTATGGATTCATCGGAAGCTTTCAAATAATACGAATGTACAAAATATACGAATGGATTTTGTTTCATTCCGGCAAACAGTCTTCCGTCATTTTGTAACTCCAAGGAATTCCAGCCAATGTGCGGAATCTTAAGCCCTTCCTTGTCAGGAATACGAAGCACCTTTCCACCCAGAATATGTAATCCCTCTACACCAAGGCTTTCATCGCTTCCTTCAAATAATAACTGCAATCCCAGACAAATACCCAGAAACGGTGTTTTATTCTCAACTACTTGTTTTACTACTTTGTCCAGCTCATATTTTTTAATCTGCTCCATAGCCTCGCCAAAAGCTCCCACTCCCGGCAAAATCACATGGTCAGCAGACAGAATTGTATGACTGTCCCGTGTAATCACGCTTTCCTGCCCTACTGCCAGAAGCGCCTTTTCCACACTTTTTAAATTCCCTGCATTATAATCAATAATTGCAACCATGTCGTCTCCTCTTTGCTGCCTATTCTGTGATAATACCTAATGTAGTCATTAGCTTATTCAATTCAATGGTATATGCATCTCTGTCTGTTTCCGTCAATTGATACAACTCAATGACTTCATCATAAGACAGCTCAAACTGATTTTGCAGCTCTGCCGTTATTCTTTGCTTTAAAGCGTCCATTTCTTCTGTACAGCCAAACACTAACGCGTTATCACTGTTAACCTCAACTCTTCCTGCCGCGCTAATCAATGAATCCAAAGCCTCTGCTTTTCTGTCATTCTTTAAAAAGACTTCATACTCTGAAATCTGGCTGTCTACTGCCGCAAGCGTAACGATCTGTCCGTAAAATACCGTATCTTCATCTCTGATTTCAAGCCCCGTTATTTTCTCCGCAGCCTCTGCATAATGCCCCATCTTATACAAATCTTCCGCTTGCGACATAGCAGAACTATAACTGATTAGTTCTGCACCAACGAAAACAAACAAAAAAATCGATACTGCCAATAAACATACAAGCGCAACAGGGCCCTTTGGCAATGGCGGCGTATTGTCTTTTTCCTTTGGTTTCTTTGGTTTTGGTTTCTTAGGCGCTTTCTGTTTTGCAGGTTTCTTCGCCTTCGGTTCTTTTTTCTTCTTTTCTTTTCTGGCTCCGCTCCTGCTCTCAACTCTTTCTGCGGCTTCCGCTTTCTCTGCTTCTGCAAAAGCGGCAAGAATCTGCGCATTTTCGTCAGATAGCATTTCTGCACTTGGAGCAGTCTCGACAGTAAGCGTTACCGGTTCTTCTTTTTCTTCCTCTTCTTTGCCAAACAGAAGGTTTGCAATTTTATCCCAGAATTTAACCTTTTTAGATTCTTTTGGCTTTTGTTTGTCCTCTTCTGATTGTCCTGACATTTCACTTTCTGCAAATAATGCAAAGGAATCTTTTTCTTCAACAGGGACGTCGTTATCATTCTGTGAAAGCAGTTCACCAATATCCGACAAATCTTCTGCTCCCGCAAGCAGGGAAATCAAATCTTCGTCGCCCATTTTACTTAAATCAACCTCATCCTTAGATTCAGAATCACTATCCGTTCTTAAATCTGATTCATCCATTCCGATTTCCTCTGCCTGGATTCCATTAAGCGCTAACTCCTCAAGGGTAATTGCTTCCTTCTCCTCACTGTCTGGCTCTTCCTCTCGGGTTTCCTTGAGATTACCGCCTAAGTCCCCGCCAAGCATACTCAAAAGGGCATCCTCTTCTGTAATTTCCATATCAGAAGACTCCAGACGGTCTTCCGGCCGAATATTATTTTCTTCAAAATCTTTCAGGAAATCATCAAAATCATCTCCGGCAAGCTCCTGCTCAAATTCCATTAAAAATTCTGCTTCGGCTTTTGGAGTCATTTTGACATCATTAAAAGGCTCACTTTTCTGCTGTCCGCCGTTTTCATCAAATTTTTCCGCAGTATCTGCACTGATTGCACCTTTGAGTTCTCTCACAAAATCTTCATTTGCTTTGACTAATTCATTCTGTTTTTCTTTTCTGCTGACAGAATTTAATAATTCATCCAGATAATTTTCTTCCGACTGTTTGCTCATATAGTTTCTCCGTAAACTGTGTATTTATAAAATGCCATAAAGGGATGTGACAAACATCACATCCCTTACTGAATTTGTACTATTTTGCGACGGATTCTTCAATCAACCGGTCAACTGCATCAACTAACATTCCGATTTCCGGCTTTGTCAACTGTGCATCCGCACCAAGCATTTCCCCTTTACGTCTCATTTCCTTATTTACCAGAGATGAGAAGATAACAAGCGGAATCTTCTTAATTAAATCATCAGACTTGCATAGCTTCGTAAGTCGGTGTCCATCCATCAGCGGCATCTCGATGTCAGTAATAATAAGCTGAATCTTTTCCAAAAGCGTACCTTCTGCTTTAAATTCACAAATCTTGTCCCATGCTTCCTGTCCGTTGAGTGTAACGATAAGGTTCTCATATCCTGCTTTTTTTAAGCAATCTGTAATTAATTTGTTAAGAAGCGGCGAGTCTTCTGCAATCAGAATTGTTGCTTCGCTTCTTTGTTCCTTCTTCTGCATACTCTCAATATCTGCTACACGAAGTCCCGTTTCCGGACTAATAGATGAAACAATCGCCTCAAAGTCAAGAATTACAACAAGCCGTTCATTCATCTTGATAACGCCTGTTGAAACACTTGTTCCATTGGTTCCGTTAATTGTTGAATCTGGTTTGATAATCTCTTCCCATGATACTCTGTGTATCCCGATTACCTGGTCAACATGGAATGCAATATCCAATTTATTAAAGTTTGTAATAATGAATAAGCCTTTTTCCGTTCCATCATCCATTCCAAGGCATCTTCTGAGATTAATAACTGTAATCATTGTGTCACGCGGCATAAAAATGCCCTCTACACTCGGATGCGTATTCGGCACTGGCGTAACCTGCTGGTACTGCAAAATCTCACGAATCTTTGCTACGTTGATCCCGTAGTGATTATTCCCTAAAGCAAACTCTAATATCTCTAATTCGTTCGTCCCTGACTCTAAAAGAATATTCGTATCCATAATTATCCTCCCAAAAACATTTATATGGAATATTATAACATAATGCGTCACATATTGCGTTATTTTTTTTATTTTTTTACAATCTGACTTATTTTGTCACATCATCGGTTGCTATTTGTATGGCAGGATTTGAAATCTTCTCTGCGTCATCAGTCTTTACCTTAAACAAAAGCAGCAGTTCTTCTGTTTCACCGGCCTTTATTATGCCTTGGTAGGTAGACAGATCATCTGATAAAAATGATGCTGTGGACTTTGCCTCAACGGAACCGCTTGTCAATTCAAACGTTGGATATACCGAAACATTGTCCACTTCAATATCCTGTTCCGTCGTATTTTCCAGATTGAACTTCATTACATAAAATGTAAATCCCTCACCTGCATCTACCGAATAACCTGCGCCTTCTTTGATATAATCCGCAACAATATCCTCTGTATGCGTCAATGTTAATCCATCTGCCAGTCCCAAGGCAGATACAATAGAGGACATATCCTGGCTTGGGTCGTCCGTTTCCGGGTTTTGTGTATCATCCGTATTTTCTGTTTCGGAATCACTGCTTTCCTCTAATTCGTCTTCCCATGCTTCTGCATCCACGCCAGATATGCCGTCTTTCTGGTAGATATTATGCTTTGCAACAAATTGCGCAGCATATTTTACGATAAGTTCTTCCTCTTCTGCCGTTAATTCATATAATGTGGTTCCACAACCACTTGACATAAGTGATATGACAACAAGTCCTATTGCCAAAAATCTTCTGTGCTTTTTCATACCTGCTCCTGTTACTTTTGTACAATATAGCTATAATAATCGTACCACATTTTAGTCTGTAATACAACCATTTTCCAATTCCAGCCAAAATTCTACACCATTTGTCAGATTTCTCACTCCGCAGGCCTGATGCATAGACTCCATAATTGCTTTTACAATGGACAAACCGACTCCGCTTCCTCCATATTCTCTGGTTCTTGCCTTGTCTACTTTATAGAATTTAATCCAGATTTTGTCTAATTCCTCTTCCGGAATCGGATTTCCGGTATTGAAAACACAGATACGAAGCACTTTTTCCTTATGCTCATAATAAATATCTATCTGCTTTTCTCCCTCCGCATGATGGATTGCGTTGCTGATATAATTTGTAATAACCTCTTCTACCTTGAACATATCGCCCCATACAAAGGCTTCTTCCGTTTCCCTGAAGTTAATCCTGATTCCTGACTGCTCTGCCAAAAGCCGGTTTGCCTGTACCAGGCCTGCAATCATCTCACTAATATTGAATCGGCTCATTTCCACCAAATCATTACCAAATTCCAACTGATTTAACGTCATGAGCTGTTTTACCATATGATTCATCTTATTTGCTTCATCTACAATTACATCGCAATAGTAATTCTGGCTCTCAACATCCTCGTTTATGCCTTCTTTTAACCCTTCTGCATATCCTTGGATCAAGGCAATCGGAGTCTTAAGTTCATGCGATACGTTAGAAAGAAATTCTTTGCGCATCTCATCAATCTGTTCTTTTTTCTCAATATCCTGCTTGAGCTCGTTGTTCGCCACCTTCAAATCTGAAATTGTCTTCTCCAATGCATACGACATATAATTCATGTGCGCACCAAGCTCTGCCAGTTCTGTGCTGTCCTGTTTTTTGGGCTGATATTTTACTTCAAATTTCAGATCGGACATAGCTCTTGATATATTTGTCAGTTCTTTAACCGGCCGTGTCACATTTCTTGCAATAATAAAAATAATCACAACGCTGACTACTAAACCAAACAATCCTACTCCAAGAAAGAAGCGGTTTGTAATAGCCGCACTCTCGCGGATACTTTCTAAAGCAGTTCGCATATAGACATAACTGCCCTCTCCTAATTCTCCCCACAAAACCAGATAATCCGATTGCAGGCGCGTATCTGTCTGGCGGACCAGAGAATAGTTATCTTCTTCCAAAAGCGTCTGATTCTCCGAAAACTGCGCGTCGGAGAAGGGGTTTTCCCAATTTGGAGGAGCGCTGTTATCATTATTGCCGCCAAGGCCATTTTCTTCCTCATTTTTTTCTATCAGCATTTCCTGAAGTTGTTTCATAAGAGCCTGTACATCCGGTGCTGAAGAGCGGATAACCTTTGAATCCCCGTCTATAACCAGAATACTTAAATTGCTGTTTGCACAAAGCAGCTCGAATGTTACATCAAACTCATCTTTGCCCAAAACCTCATCCTCATATGCCTTTTCGATTGTTTCAAAACTTATAAGCAATTCCTGTTTCTTTTCATAAATATAGAATTCCTCCAGAAACAAATGGTTTAATATCCAGCAAAGTCCAATGATTCCACATACCAGAAGAATCATAGTTATTGATAATTTTATAGATAAAGAAGTTTTTTTTCTCATGTGTTCTCCTAACTTTCATCTTTCTTCAATCATACCACGATTTTTCCATTTTGAAAGAGATTACACAAAAAATTCACAGTTTCTATTTTATCTTCTTCCTGTATAAAAACAAATCAGATAACGAGGAGGTTCGTATGAAAAACAATCCACATCCACTGAGCCAGATGTAAGCTACATAATTCCGGTAATAAAAATCTCAAATCCGATAATAATCAGAATAACTCCACCAAAAACGGACGCCTTATTTGCAAGTCTTGTTCCTAATTTCTTACCGATTACCAATCCTCCCACACAAATAAGAAAAGTGATAATTGCAATAATAATTGCGCAAACAATTGCCATCAGTAAACCATACTCTGCAATTGTAAAACCTACGGACAATGCATCAATGGAGGTTGCGACTCCCTGCACCAGCAAAGCAGCAAAACCAATCTCCGTTTTTTCTGCTTCATTGTCCTTGTTCCTAATTCCCTCCATAAGCATTTTCCCGCCAATGAATACCAGCAAGATTAAGGCAATCCAAGGGATAAGTGTTTCGAATGCCTCAAAGTATTGCAGGATTGTGTGCACACAAATCCATCCAATCATCGGCATCAAAGCCTGAAAAAAAGCAAATACTGCGGCAATTCCACATAGCTTTTTTTTCTTCATTGTCGGCTCATTTAAGCCATTTGCCAGAGATACAGAAAATGCATCCATAGCAAGACCAATGCCAAGCATGGCACTGTTTACGAAAAATAGCAGATCCCACTCCATCTTTCGTTTCCTCCTGATTTATATTTGATATTTTATATCATAGGAAAGTTGCCCCTTTCTCACATTTATATATCATGTTCTTTCCTATGATAGAAAAAACCCCTAAGCACAGCACAAAACTATGCTTAGAGGTTATTATCTAAAAAAGTCCAGACTTCATGCATAGTGCTACGCTATACATGAGTCTCGCGATTTAAAACAAGCCAGACCCTGCGGTCAGTATGTTGACTTGCTACGATGTACGCTCGCTACTCCCTCATGGGATTTTCAATTGTTTATGACTATACCACCGTTTGAAGCAGTTGTCAACAGATAATCTTCTTCTATTGTACCTTTTCTAAGTACCACAACTGGCAATCACCGCCCCAGTATGTCCACTGCGCTATATTTCCACCATCAGCAGTACTCCAATTATACACATCAAGACAGGATTTTTCAGATGACACACCCGTCAGAATTGCGTATACACCATCTTTTACTTCCACAAACTTAAACTTCTGATTGCTTCCTCCGTTAAATGCATACTGCAAAACATTTGCACCATCTGCGGTGCTTTTTCCTTCTACATCTACTACTTTGGTATAGTTGGAGGCGCCTGTGTAGATATAATAATATCCATCCCCCGCATCTGCTAACTGAAAACGCTGCGCGGTATTAGCCAGATATGACCACTGTTGGATGTTTGCACCGTTGGCAGAAGAATTATTGGTTACATCCAGATATTTCCCACTATAATAACTCCGAATATAATAGATTCCTTCCAATGATGTACTTGCAGAGGTGTCTCCTGATGACGTTGTACTTGAATATCCTCTTATATCATTGAAAACATACAAAGACTTCATTGCTTTTCCATTCTGGTCAAAGAGTGTCATGTTGTCCCATGAACAGCCCTGATCTGTTGTTGAATAAAACTGCACTGAGCTATTGTATAAGAGTTCATAATTTCCTGATGAGGAGGATGCCCAGCCTGAGCCGCAGCTGCCCCATGTTGAACTGTCTGTTGCAATCCACGCAGGCTCCCAATAAAATGCGCCAAGTCCATACCCCCATTTTGAAGCGTTTACCTGCGCAACCGCAGCAAATACATCACGCAGAGCCTGTGCCTGACCATCTATTGTTACTGCATAGTTGTAAGACACCATTGCATCCGCACTGCCCACATTATTTCCAGTAGAATCTGCATTATCAAATGTATATGGATAACCGGTTTCCGCAACTAACACCTTCTTGTTATAGGTTTCTGCAATATAAGTAAGGTTTTCTGCCAAATCACTTGTTGAGCCATGCCACATCGGGTAGAAAGAAGTCGCAAATACATCATAATCCACCCCCATATTAGCTAAGCACTCTGCATACCATGTTCCATGTTCCAGAAAATCCGTAAAATGAAGAACTTTTAAAATATCCCTGCCATAAGAACCATTGATGTCGTCTACTGCATAACAGCCCTGCTGCATCAGCTCTGCAACACCGGAAGAAAGGTCCCAGTTTCCATCATACAGACCGCCGATGCCACACATTGAACCATTTGTCTCATTTCCAATTTGAACCATTCCTACATTAACGCCATAGTCTAACAGCTCCTGAAGACTTTGATATGTAAAATTATAAACAGCATCTTTCTTATATGAAAGACTATAGTCTTTCCATGCCTTTGGTGCAAACTGCTTTCCCGGGTCTGCCCAGAAATCAGAGTAATGGAAGTCTATAAATACCTTCATTCCTGCATCTGTTGCTCTCTTGCCAAGCACTTTGGCATTATATAAGTCACAGTTTCCCGCACCATATCCCTTATATGGTGAAGAAGCATCATACGGATTGTTCCAAATCCGGATTCTAACATAGTTTACACCTGCCCCTGCTAAAATATCAAAGATGTCACCTGACGTTCCATCCAAATAATAGTAAGAAACTCCTGCCTTTTCTAATGCTATAACTGTTGAGATATCTACTCCTCTTGCAAAATCACTTGGCATATTTGATACCTGTGATACTCCTGAAACTGATGTAGCCGCTTTCACTACATCTGCCTGCGTTGGCATTTCCGCTACTGCCGAACACAAGGAAACTGCTGTTGCAATGGTCATCATACCGGCAATCAGCCTCTTCATCATTTTACCTTTCATCATATTCCCTCTCCTTTAATTTGTGATATCCTCTCTTGCGCAAGCGGTTATCTTAGTGTAAATTGAGTATATCAATAGAAAAAAATGAAGTCAATGTGTCGAATTTTATATAAAATTTCAGTCTTTTTCAGTCAACTTTACTATTTTTTCAAAAAAATATCCCCTTTTTGCGCAATTTCAAGCCTTATTGCGCAAAAGGGGGTTTAATATTCTTGTGCAAAATCACAACAGGAAGGTCTGATACATTCTCATATTCTCTCAAAACGGTAGCCTACACCCCAGACAGTTTTAATGCATTCTCCCTTTTCTCCCATCTTTGCTCTGAGCTTCTTTACATGTGTGTCAATGGTCCTTGCGTCGCCGAAGTAATCATAGTTCCATACTCCGTCTAAAATTTTATCTCTGGATAATGCGATTCCTTCGTTCTCCATGAAATAATCCAGCAGTTCAAATTCTTTATAACTTAGATCGATTTTCTTACCGTCGATAGACACGGTATGCGAGGTTTTGTCTACAACGATCCCGCATACGCTCCGAACCTGGGCTCCATCACCAATCTTATTCGCACGGCGAAGGATTGCTTCTACCCTTGCAACAAGGATTTTTGGTGAGAACGGCTTGGATATATATTCATCCACTCCCAATTCAAAACCCAGTAGTTCATCCCGTTCATCGGCTTTCGCGGTAAGCATAATGATTGGGAGTTTTGAGTTCTGACGAACTTCACGGACTACGTCCCAGCCATTCATTCGCGGCATCATAACATCAAGAATCATCAGGGCAATATTTTTTTCAGCATAGAAAACATCCAGCGCCTCTTCCCCGTCTCCGGCTTCTAACACTTCATAATTCTGACGTACCAGAAAGTCCCGCACAAGTTTTCGCATACGCATTTCATCATCCACAACTAAAATTTTAAGCTTTTCCATCACAGTGTCCTCTCTTCTCCTGCTATACTAAAAACCAATGCTACTATGAACTTATGAAAAAAGTGTGAACATTATCCTGCTTCTTTAGTATCATTCAATTCCGCCTCTCGTTCTGATAAATCATCTTCCCAATTCTTTAATCGTTCCTCTTCTTCCTGCAATTCCTTTTCCCACTGTTCAAACTGGTTAATGATTTCCTCCCGGTAATTGAGAATGTTTACATTATCATAACTAATCTTTTCAATCGCAAACATACCGATTACGGAGATTCCAAAAACGATGGAAAAAAACAGCGCAACATGAAAAGCATGTTTATAATTCCTATCCTTCTTCTTGTACGTCTTTTCCGGCACATTTGCAGCCTTAAAAAATACAGATGTATCCAATGGAGGAATATCTTCCTTATTCACACCCTCCGATGCCATAAGAATACTCTGCAATTCCATGAGAAAACGAAGCCCCACCGGTGTTGTGAACAAATTCTGCTGTAGCAATGTCTTGTACAGTTTCATGACTACCTCCGGATTATTCAGGCTTGCTTTTTCTTTTATAAAGCGTACCCCCTCTTCTTCCTTCTTCGCCTGAGTAGCTGTTTCTTCATCTTCAAATAAAAAACCACCTACGTTTATCATCTTACTCCTCATTTCTGAGCGGCTTGTCGCGAAGACGGCGGAAAGAATCCGCTTCGGCGGTTTCCCGTCTGCCATCCGGGCCATTTGTTTCGCTCAAAAACAAACAGCCATGTTACCGCTTTAGTGTAAATTATTTCTCTGACGCAAATTATCCCGTTCTGCCAGTTCACCCGACTGATACAGATGGATCAATTCTTTTAACTCATCGATACGAATGTGCATCTTCTTACCAACATCTGTGTCTCCTACCAGAACACGTCTGTCCATATATTCTACCGCATCCTGCTTAGATACGATATCCATTTCCTTGCGGACAGCCTCTTCCGAAGATACAAACGGCTCATGGGCAGAGAGTGTAAGCCCGTATGAATTAAATGTCAGGGTGTAACCGGCGATACCTGTCTTGCTCTGGTAAGTTTTAGAAAATCCGCCGTCAATGACAATCACCTTACCATTGCTCTTAACCGGATTTTCTCCTGAAATTCTTCGAACCGGCACATGACCATTGATAATGTGTACCCTGTCTCCTTCCAGCCCGAATTCCTTTAGAATCTTATCTGCGATTTCAGGTTTGTCAATCAGCTTATAATACGCATTCTTACTCTCATGATGCATTTCTTTCTCTTCTAAAAAATAGCGCTCAAATGTTGCCATTTTATGTCGTCCGTAAATCGGTGAATTTGGAGCCGTCCAGATATACCAGATGAGGTCCATGCCTTTTTCCTTTTCCTCCTTGTCTTTTGAGAAAAATGCCTTACGGACATAAGACTCCAGCACATCATATAATGCCTTTCCGCTGTATTCCCTGCCATAGATATTTACCTTTGTAAACTCTCCGTCGGCATTCATCGGAACGCAGCCGTGATACAGCAGATTTCCATTGTATATCTTATACATACTGCCTTTTTTCAGAAGAAATTTTGCATGCTTCTGCAATTTTTCACAATGGAGGAAAGAGGATTGCAGACGCTGCATAACCTCCATCTCATCCTCCGTCAGTTCATATGGATTCTGAGGGTCTACCGTCGGCAGATTCATATCCATCATCCTGTATTCCACACCATCGATTTCAACAGTTCCCTTTTCATAGTTAATCTTATGGAGGCGGCAGTGATTTTCCATGCCATACTCCGGCCACTTATGGATTAACTGGCCTTCTAACTTAAAACGGATAATCGCAATGGCTTTATGCATTTTACGAACCATTTCATTTTCAATCCTAGTGGTATTGCTGTTGTTATCTTTTTGGATAAAGCGTTCACATGGGTCGTTTTCATATATTTTCATTGCAAGCGTCGCAAGCGGAAGCATATTGATGCCATAGCCTTCCTCTAAAAGGTCCAGATTTCCATAACGGATACTTGAGCGGATAACCGCCGCAATACATGCAAGATGACCGGTTGCAGCCCCCATCCACACAATGTCATGGTTTCCCCACTGAATGTCTACGGAATGGTATTCGCATAATTCGTCCATAATCATATGCGGCGATGGCCCTCTGTCGTAAATGTCCCCCAAAATATGCAGATGGTCAATAACCAATCTCTGAATCAATTCGGATAAGGCAACAATAAAGCTTTCTGTCTGTTCCAATTCTACAATGGTATTGACAATTGCTTCATAATAAGCTTCTTTATTGAGGACTTCCTGCTTCTCCGTAATCAGTTCCTCTATCACATATGCATAATCCTGTGGCAGGGCTTTACGAACCTTAGAACGGCTGTACTTGGAAGAGACAATTTTGCACACTTCAATCAAGCGGTACAAAGTGGTCTTATACCAGCTTTCCATATCGCTTTCCTGCTTTTTTACCAATGCCATTTTCTCTCTTGGATAGTAAATCAGGGTTGCAAGAGACGTCTTATCTGCCGTGCCTAAAGTATGTCCGAATACGTCGTCGATTTTTTTGCGCACTGCTCCGGAACCGTTGCGAAGCACATGGGAAAACGCATCATACTCCCCATGAATATCCGAAAGAAAATGCTCTGTCCCTTTTGGCAAGTGTAAAATAGACTGTAAATTGATAATCTCAGAAGATGCAGAACTGATTGTTGGATATAATTCTGCTAAATGCTCATAATAATGAATGTTTTCCTGTTTCAAGATATACCCCCACAAAATAAATTCTCTTTACACTACTGTACTCAAAAAAAAGAGAAAAATCAAGCCTGTACACCCTTTCGTACAAACAAATTACAGATACTCCGGGATTATTGACATTATTTTTGAAAATTCCCGTTGATTTGTAAAAAACTATAAAAAGGAGCCTGTTTTATGAACGCAAACGATTTACTTAATGAAGCTCTCTCGCTTCAGGACAAACTTATTGAAATCCGCCGTTATCTCCATAGTCATCCATCTCTGGGATTTGATATGCAGGAAACTTACCGGTATGTGCATGACCAGCTTACTCAGATGGGCTATGAGCCTCATGCTTATGGCAAGGCCGGACTGATTGCTTCTGCCGGTCACAAAAACGCTGGCAAGGGCACTCCTTCCGGTAAAACTATCCTGCTTCGTGCCGACATGGACGCACTGCCTATCCGGGAAGAGGCAGAGGTTGATTTTAAATCTACCAATGGCAATATGCATGCCTGCGGGCATGATATGCATACTACGATGCTTCTTGGCGCTGCACAGCTTTTAAAAAACCATGAGGATGAATTAAACGGACAGGTGATTCTATGTTTTCAGCCTGCGGAAGAAACCCTTGAGGGTGCAAAAGATATGATCGATGCAGGCATACTGCGTGATACCTCACCTGACGCAGCCATTATGATTCATATCGCATCCGGAATGCCCTTTGAAACGGGAACCATTGTCGTATGTGACGGCGGCGTCAGCGCGCCTGCCGCTGACTATTTTGAAATTGCAATTCAGGGAAAAGGCTGTCATGGTGCAATGCCGCAGCTTGGAATTGACCCGATTACTGCCTCCGCCCATATCGTTACCGCTCTTCAGGAGATTCACGCCCGCGAACTGGCAATGTCCGATGATGCAGCCCTGACTATCGGAAAATTTCAGGCGGGGAATGCCCCGAACGTCATTCCCGATGCGGCGGTCATCAGCGGTACTACCCGTGCCTATGACGAGGACATTCGTAACTTTATCAAAAAACGTATGGAAGATATCATTTCCAACACTGCTGCCGCCTTTCGCGCTAAAGCGACGCTGACATTTACAAGCGGCTGCCCAACACTTATCAATGATGAAGGACTGTCAAAAGATATAACCCGTTATCTGAAAGAATTGTTAGGACCCAAAAAGGCTTTTACCAAAGCAGAGCTTGCCGCATTATCCGGCAACGCAAACGCATCTAAAGCCACAGGCTCGGAGGACTTTGCATACTTCAGCCACGAAGTACCTTCCCTTATGCTTGCCATTGCCGTCGGGAAACCGGAAGACGGATATATCTATCCACTCCACCATCCAAAAGCAATTTTTGATGAAGCCGCACTAAGCATTGGCAGCGCGGTTCATGCATATAATGCAATCCGCTGGTTAAAAGAACACGAATCTACTCTAACATGATGCGGATAATCTCCTTATCCGTTCCACTCATTCCATTCTGCGCAAGTCTGCCAATATTTGCTATGGTATTCTCTACTCCTTTGGATACAATGCCGTCTCCGCCATAGAACTGGTGGCCATTTTGGTACATCTCATATCCTAAAATACCGCTTTCTACAGCCATAGCAATCTTGGCTGCGCAGGAGGATTTCGCACCGTCACAGATTGTTCCTGATAAAATTGCCAGCGCATTCACGATCGTATGGGCAATTTCCTTAAATTTGCCTCCGCTTAAATATGCGATGCCGGCGCCGCAGCCGCAGCCTGCGCTGATTGCGCCGCAATAGGCAGATAAACAGCCGATGCCTGTTTTTAAGTGTATGGTAATAAGGTCTGATACAAGCAGTGCGCGAAGCATTTCGTCATGACTTTTTCCAAGCTCTTTCGCATAAATAACAACCGGAATGGAAGCAGTCATTCCCTGATTTCCACTGCCGGAGATGATACATACCGGAAGTTCACAGCCATTCATTCTGGCATCAGAGCCCGCCGCTGCAAATGCACGGGCTTTCTCCGAAAGACTGCACTGCCCATCCTTATATATGATTTTTCCGATACATGCACCGTATTCATTTCGGATGCCCTCCTCTGCAATCGCCATATTACACGCTATCTGACGCTCTAAAAGTTCTCTTACATCCTCCAGTTCTGCCTCATCCGCAAACGCCACAATATTTTCCACCGTAAGAAGGGTACGGTCTGTTTTGATTCCACCATCCGCCTCTTCTTCCTCCTTGCGAAGAAGTATCTGGCCATTTTTCTCCACATATACCAGATTGGTATGGCGGTCAAGAAGACGCACCCGGACCTCTTCCGTCTCATTTTTCATTACAAGGATAATTTCAAAAATATGGGTAGTATCTAATTCTTTCACTTCTACCGGACAGTTTTCAAGCATTGTGCGCATTTTCGGAATATCCTCTTTATGCAAAGCAGAAAGCACCTCTAATATCAGCTCTGGCTTATTTGCCACAGTTCCGGCAATCACTGCCGCAGGAATCCCATGCATTCCACCAGTTGCCGGAACAACTACGCTCTTTGTGTTTTTAATGATATTTCCGCTTAATTGAATGCTAATCGAAGCCGGTTCCTTCTCCATATAGCTTCGTGCTACCGAAGCACTATATGCAATGGCAATCGGTTCTGTACATCCCATCGCCGGACGCAGCTCCTCCTTTAAAATGTCACAATATGCCTGATACGTTTCTTTCGTAAGACTCATAATATTTTTCTCCGTATACTTGTATTTTCTTTGCTAAGTATATCACAGATTAAAAAAAAAGCACCCTATTTGCAAAAAATTAAACATTTTTTGAAATCAGCCGATATAGTATCAAAGAAATAAAAATGGCTTACCAGGGATGGCATCTATAGAGAAATGGAATTTTCTTGCAGAATGCCATCCTTTTTTGGTTCCACGAAGGGAAAGTGGAACCTAAAATCGGTAATGTCCCACAGAAAGGAGGATATCTTGATTATTCAAAACAATATTTTTCAAACCGATGCCGGAGGGCAGTATCCTTTTACACAATTTATCTGCTGTAAGAGCATCCTCTGCGAATGGAAAGCAGATGAAACCGGCGAGGCGGAAAAAAACTCTGCATCCCGGCAGGAAGCAGAGTCCTTTCTTGATGGTTTCCATACTTTTCGGCCTTTTTACACGGCGCGCCTTAAGGAACGTGGAAAAGAAATTCCAAAAATCCAAAAAGAAACCATTCACTATTTACTTGATCTGCTCTTATGTAAACAGGAAAATTCTCGGGCAAAAACCTTGCACTGCTTTTATTACTCCAAGGAACGGGAAACCACCTGCTTTACAACAACCGGAACCGTAATAACCGCAGACAAACGGGAGCACTCCTTTAACGTCCATCTTGAGATGTCCCAGGCATTTACATCTATGGCTTCCAAACAGATTGACTTTAAAGAGCCATGCCTCCTAGAGCCTTTGGTAATTCATCTGCATACCAATGTTGCAAACATTTCTGACCAGAAGTTCTTCTTTGACTTAGATACTGCCGGAGCAAAGGAAGAACTCCCCAGGCATAGTCCAGACAGCAGTCCTCTATCCCTGGACAAGAATCGTAATGGATTCCTCAACCACAGACGTAAGCAGTTTAGCACTAATGGCAGCAATGGCGTCTATGATTTGCTGTAGCATGACAATGATGGTAATGGCCGGATTGACCAGACGGATGCTGTCTTTTACCTGCTCCACTTTAATTCTTTGGATGTGTATGATAACCCTTCTCTGGCTTGGTACGGATAATTAAGCGCGGCGGTACTCCTTTACCCAGTCAACCAGAAAAGAAGAAATGGTTACGGTAATTAAAGAAAACACGATGCGGTTAAACGGAATATAACTAAGCGACAATACCAGCACTGTTAAATCTGTAAACAAATAGGCACGGGATAAGCGCCAATGCATTGTACGGGATATCGTCAATGCCAATGCATCGTCCCCTCCGCTTGAACCTCCCTGCCGTATAATCAGACCAACTCCAATTCCTACGAAGATACCTCCGCAGACTGCCGCAATCAGCGGATGGTCCGATAAGTCGGGCAGCATAGGCGGAAACTGCTCCCATAATTTATAAAACGCAGATACGCATGTGGTGGAAATGACAGACATTTTAATAAAACCTGTTCCCAGAAATTTATAGGCAAGAAGATAACAGGAAATATCCAGTATTGGGGTAATATAGGCCGGTGAGATTTGAAACCAGTGCTCAATCAGAAGCATCAGCCCGATAATACCCCCTTCTGTGATATTGGTCCGCTGGTGGATGTTATGGATTCCAAATGAACATATCATTGCACCTGTTACGATAAGAAGTAATTTTTTGAATGTTAATCCATCTATCAGACTGCTCCAAAGAGCAGTAATACGTTGTTTCATTGAAAAACCTCCTTGAAAAACACCAGATTCTTATGTAGTATAAACTATATAGTAACTATAATGTCAAGGAGGTTATCATGAAGAGTTATTTTTCAATCGGAGAACTGTCCAAACACCAGAACATATCCCGTCAGACCTTGATTTTTTATGATAAAATCGGGCTTTTCTGTCCTGCTTATGTAGATCCGGATAACGGATACCGCTATTACAGCTTTTCTCAGCTTGATTACTTGGATACCATTCTGATAATGAAAAAAATCGGGTTCTCACTCGA
This sequence comes from uncultured Agathobacter sp., assembly GCA_944381555.1. Lineage (GTDB taxonomy): Bacteria > Bacillota > Clostridia > Lachnospirales > Lachnospiraceae > Roseburia. Next base: position 80,556 of record CALWLL010000002.1, read on the forward strand.
TGAAATCAAAGAACATATGAAGCACTATACCATTGACAGCTCTATCCTTGCCCTAAGAAAACAGCTTTCCGTTATTACACAGCAGATAGAAGAACTGCAAATGATTCAAAACCGCATTGAACACCGCTGTCTGCAAATGGAATATTCTGTTTCCATTAAGGACAGCAGCAATGCTGTAACCTTAGAAAATGTGAAATGCCAGTACATTTTACTGCAAAAGGTTGAGCCCCCTTACTCTCTGGATATGGTAAGCCTTGCTACCAAACAATGTTTTGTACGCGCCTTTAAAGAACAGTTCCCCATTTTTTTCCAAAGCGGAGCCATCATCCCTTACATAAACATTCAAAACGGCAGATATACGGAAGCTTCTTTCGCCTTTCTTCCTATCGAAAAGAGCAGCCGCAGCCCCGATATCAAAAAACTCCCTGCGGGATTATGCGTCTGCACCCACCATATTGGCGATTATCTTTCCATTGGCAGAGCATATGAGCGGCTCCTTGATTACTGCAAGAAGAATCATTTGCAGATTATTTCTGATTCCTATGAGTTTGCCATAAATGATTATCTTTCTACCGGCGATGAAAACGAATACATTACAAAAATCATATTCTATGTAAACGCTTAGGCATTATCCCATAAGTTCTGGAAAAACTCACGCGCCCGCACCGCATTATCCGGCTTTGTGTTTTCTAACGTTACATGCACATATGGCTTCTTTTCTTTTATAAACTTAACAATCGGCGCATAGTTCATCATACCGGTTCCTGCCGCACAGGAAACTAATTTGCCTTCCTCTACAACAAAATCTTTGATATGAACCATTGCAATATCTTTTCCAAGAAGTTCTATGGCTCTTTCAATAATTTCTTCTCTCTGCTCATAGTTCCATGTTTCGAGAAGATTTACCGGATCGAAGATAATCTGAAGATTTGGCGAGTTGATGGTATCCAGCACCTTTCTTGCCCGCTCCGGGGTATTTACGATGTGTCTTGCCACCGGCTCAATCGCAAAGATTACACCCATTTTCTCGGCATATTCTACAACCGGACGAAGATTTGCAATAAAAATATCCAGCGCTTCTTCGGTCCAGTTGGCCTCTTCGGTAGCATACTGCTCATTTACCGCTCCAGTCTCCGTTCCTACTACACCGGTTCCCAAAAGTGAAGCAAAACGGATATGTGCAAGGTAACGGTTTTGGATTTTCTTAAGACTCTCCTTATTTGGATTTGCAAGATTTAAGTAACATCCTAATACGGCAATATCCAGATTATTCTGTGCAAATATTTTTTTCAGATACATGGCAAATCCGGGCGTCAGTGCGCTATCATCCACCGGATACTCGGAGATTACCTTTGATAATGCGAGATGTCCGCATAAAAATCCCTGTTCATGCGCAATTTTAAGTCTGTTTTCTAATGTTGTTTTTTCTATATCGTGTAAACGAATTCCAAGCTGCATAATTCTCTCCTAATAAAAAGCCCCAAGAGCCACCGCTGTGGCAGCACTTGGGGAATATGTTTGTTCTATGAAGGCTGTTTTCCAATGTATGCTAAGATACCACCGTCAACGTAAAGGATATGTCCGTTTACGCCGTTGGAAGCCTCAGATGCAAGGAATACTGCCGGTCCCTGTAATTCTTCCGGCTGTAACCATCTGTTCGCAGGTGTTTTTGCACAGATAAACTGGTCGAATGGATGTCTGCTTCCATCCGGCTGAATCTCACGAAGCGGAGCTGTCTGTGGTGTTTCAATATATCCAGGTCCAATACCATTGCACTGAATATTATACTGGCCATATTCAGAGCAGATGTTTTTGGTCAGCATCTTTAATCCGCCCTTAGCCGCTGCATAAGCAGATACCGTTTCACGTCCAAGCTCTGACATCATAGAGCAGATGTTGATGATTTTTCCATGACCTTTTTCAATCATTGCCGGGATAACTGCTTTTGAAACGATAAATGGTGCATTTAAGTCAACATCAATTACTTTTCTGAACTCGTCTGCACTCATCTCATGCATTGGAATACGTCTGATGATACCAGCATTATTAACTAAGATATCAATAACACCGACTTCTTCTTTAATCTGCGCTACCATTGCGTTTACCTGCTCTTCATCGGTAACATCACACACATAGCCATGCGCTTTGATTCCTTTTTCCGCATAATTTGCAAGACCTTTATCAACCAATTCCTGATTGATATCGTTAAAACATACGGTTGCGCCGGCTTCTGCGTATGCAGATGCAATCGCAAAACCGATTCCGTAAGAAGCTCCTGTTACAAGAGCAATTTTACCTTCTAATGAAAAATTTGTATATTGTGACATTTCAATTCTCCTTTCCTGCAATTGATTAAAATTTAAAGTAGTTTTTGGCATTGTAGTAGCAAACACCCTGTACGATTTCTTTTAATGTATCGTAATCCTGCGGATATTCGTTCTCTTCTACCCATTTTCCGATAAGGTTACAGAATATGCGTCTGAAGTATTCATGACGTGGGTAGGATACAAAGCTGCGGCTGTCTGTCAGCATACCTACGAAACGGGAAATCATTCCAAGGTTTGCAAGAGACATCATCTGATTCTCCATACCATCACGCTGGTCATTAAACCACCAGCCGGAGCCAAACTGGATTTTTCCTGCGCAGGTAGCGTCCTGGAAACATCCAAGCATCGTTCCAAGTACATAATTGTCCTTTGGATTTAAGGTATAAAGAATTGTTTTTGGAAGAACATTGTCATATTCCAGGTTATTTAAGAATGCCGCCAAATCTTCTGCTATGCAGAGGTCATTGATGGAGTCAAAGCCTGTATCCGCGCCTAATTTATCATACATTCTTCTGTTGTTGTTACGAAGCGCTCCGATATGAAGCTGCATAGCCCATCCAAGACGTGTGTACTCTGTCGCACATACTTTTAACATTTCTGTTTTGAATGCATCAACCTCTGCTTTTGTAAGTTCTTCTCCTGCCATACGCTTGTTAAATGCTGCTTCTGCATCGCCGATACAGAATGGGACATATTCTAACGCATGGTCAGAAAGACGACAGCCATGTGCATCAAAATATGCTATTCTTTCTTTCATCCAGTTTACAAGCTCTGCGTAAGTCTTAATGCCAACCTGCCTGATGTATGGAACGAAGGTTTCTTTTCCAATCTCAACAGCCTTATCCGGGCGGAATGTAGGAAGAACTTTCGTAGAAAAGTCTTTGAGCTTTTCATGGTATTCTAACGTATCGGCCGGGTCGTCTGTAGTACATACCACTTCAACATTAGACCTCTTAATTAAATTCTGCGCGCTGTATTCCGGTTTTGCAAGGCATTCGTTTACCCTGTTCCAGATAGATTCACAGGTAGCCTCGGAAAGCTGCTCTTCAATACCAAAGTATCTTTTTAATTCCAGATGCGTCCAATGATATAATGGGTTTCCAATCAGATATGGCATGGTTTTTGCAAATGCTTTGAATTTTTCATATTCATCAGCACCGCCTGTAATATATTCTTCGTCTACGCCGTTTGTTCTCATCTGACGCCATTTGTAATGGTCTCCGCCAAGGAATAAGTCATAAGCATTTCTGAATTTATAATCTTCCGCAATCATTTGTGGATTCAAATGACAATGGTAATCAATAATCGGAAGATCCTTTACCATCTCATAGAGCTTTTTTGCAGGCTCATTTTTAAGCATAAAATCATCTTTAATAAAACTCATAGTGTTACTCCCTCCTTAAAGATTGAAATCTCATGGTATCCATGAATTTCATTTTTAGTCTCTTCGCCTTCTGCAACTTTAATAATATATTCAAACAGCTCATCGGTCAATGGATTTCCATCTAAAGTTGGACTGGCATCAAAATCAATCCAGTTTGCTTTCTTAACTGCCAGATTATGGTTTGTTGCAATCTTAACAGTTGGAACAGCACTGCCGACCGGCGTGCCTCTTCCCGTTGTAAAAAGTATCATCTGGACACCTGCGGCCATTAAGTTTGTAATCGCAACAATGTCATTTCCCGGTCCGTTTAAAAGAGAGAGTCCGCACTTGGTTAGTCTGTCGCCATAATCAAGAACATCTACCACCTTAGAATGACCGCCTTTTTGAATACATCCTAAGGATTTTTCTTCCAGTGTTGTAATTCCGCCCTTTTTGTTTCCCGGTGACGGATTTTCATAAATTACCTGATTATGTCTGGTGTAGTAATCCTTAAAGTTGTTGATAAGAGCAACGGTCTTTTGGAAAACTTCTTCGTTCTCACATCTTTGCATGAGAAGATGTTCTGCGCCAAACATTTCCGGCACCTCAGTAAGCACGCAGCTTCCGCCCATTGCAATAACCTTGTCTGAAAGACGTCCTACCAGCGGATTTCCTGTAATTCCGCTATATCCGTCGCTTCCTCCGCATTTTAATCCGATACGAAGCTTTGATACCGGAACCTCCGTACGCTTAAAGGTATCTGCGTAAGCCTGTAATTCTTTTACAATCTTAATCCCCTCTGCCACTTCATCTTCGTATTCCTGACATACAAGGAATTTTACGCGGTCCGGATTGTATTCTCCAAGCACCTCTTTGAATACATCAATATTGTTATTCTCACAGCCAAGTCCAAGCACTAAGACTCCGGCTGCATTCGGATGCTTTACCATGCCTGCCAGTACCTTCTGCGTTGTCAACTGGTCGTCCCCAAGCTGTGAGCAGCCAAATGGATGCGTAAAACATCTCGCGCCTGTTGCTCTTGCAATTTCTTCTGCAATCTTATTAACACAGCCTACGGTATTTACAATCCATACTTCATTACGAATACCGACATCACCGTTCTCTCTTACATATCCTTTGAACGTTCTGCCTGTATCCTCCTTTGGGATATCATAAAATACCGGCTTGTAAGTATATTCCAGATTTCCCGAAAGATTGGTCTTGATATTGTGCGTATGTACATGTTCTCCTTTTTTTATATCACAAACAGCGTGTCCTATGGGATTTCCGTATTTGATGATATTTTCTCCCTCTGCGATATCGCACAGCGCATATTTATGACCATCTTCTAAGTTAATATCTACATTATCAAGTGGATGAATTAACATTTTTCAATCTCCTCTGCAAGGTATGAGATATCCTCGCCCCACAAATCTGCATTGGCAAGAATCTCAACGGTTGAATGATTCTTCATAAATTCTATTACATCAGCATCATCATTTGTCATGTCGGTCTTATAGAATTCGATAAGTTTCTTGAAAGAAAACAGTAATGTCTTTGGCATCTTATTGTATCTCTTGATGTACTCAAGGATGGATGGAAGTACTCTTACCTTGAATTTACTTACGGAGTTTAATGCAATTGCAGATAAATAATGCTTGATATACGGATTTCCAAAACGCTCTAATACGCTGTTTGCGTAGCTTTCCAGCTCATCCTTTGGAAGGTCAAGCGTTGGAATGATTTCGTCAAATACACATTTTCTGATATGCTCATACATAACCGGGTCATCAATGCAGCTCTTAACCGTGTCTTTTCCTTCAAGCAGTGCATAAGGAACTAATGATGTATGCGCGCCATTTAAGATACGAACCTTTCTGGTACGATACATTTCCAATTTGTCCGGTGTAATAATCACATTTAGGCCTGCCGCTGCAAAGTTAATCTCGCTTGCAAGGTCATAATCTGTTTCAATAACCCAAAGGTGGAAAAATTCCGAGGTATTTGCCATCTTGTCTTCATAGCCAAGTCCTAAGTCCTCACCTTTTGGATAACCCGTATTGATACGGTCTACTAATGTATTGGTAAAGATATTCTCTTTTTCTACCCATTCCTTAAAATCATCACCTAAATTCCAAAGGTCCGCATACTGCAAAATGCATTTTTTGAGATTATCACCATTGCGGTTGATAAGCTCACATGGCAAGAAAATAAACCCTTTCAAACCGAGTTCAAATCTCTTCTTAAGCAGAAGCGTAACTTTAGCCGGAAACGTTTTCGGCGGGCAGTCTGTAATCTTGTCCGCGTCTGAAAATACAATACCGGATTCTGTTGTATTTGATACAATAAATCGAAAATCAGGGTTCTGGGCAAGCGCCATATACGCATCCCAATCTTCATAAGGCTTTACACAGCGGGAAATGACATCAATTTTCTTAACCTCTACCCCTTCGCTGCCGCGACAGATATGTGTATACACACAGTCCTGTGCGCTTAACATATCGCACATTCCCTGCTCGATTGGCTGAACAACTACTACTTTCCCGTTAAAATCCGTTGTCTCATTTACTTTTTGGAGCATCCAATCAACGAATCCACGTAAAAATCCGCCTTCCCCAAACTGAATTACTTTTTCCATATACCTTTCCTTTCTGTGACCTTTGCCACTCTTATTTTTCATCATATACTGCTAGGATAATTCTACATCAAAATTAAAAGGAAATCCTTAAAAAAATTAACTACAAACCACAAAAATCTTGGTTTTTTTGATATCAGATGTTATAATTTAAAAAAACAACTTTAGAGGACAAGGATATGAAAGGAAATATCGCAAAATACATACCAAACTATTATTACAGCAAGGTTGTTGACATCTTAGGGCATGAATCTACCCATCATTACCATCATGCCTTTGAAATCTATTATATGAAAAGCGGAGAGTGTAATTATTTCATTGGAAACCGCTCTTATAAGGTGCTTCCGGGGGATGTTATCCTGATTCCCTCTTCTATCATTCACCGCACAAACTATGGCGGCATAGTACACTCGCGGCTTGTCATCAACTGCTCTAACGAATACATTCCTGCATCGGTTATGGAGCGCATTGGTTCTATCGGCCATCTGTACCGCAACAATAAAGTGCTTCGTCAATTAGATGAGATTTTCGCAAAAATTGAAAAGGAGTATGAAAATGCAGATGTTCTTTCCTCTGATGTATTAAAATGCTATACCGCCGAGCTGTTCTTCCTCATTCTGCGTAATGAAAACGAACACGAAACAGAAAATGAGGAAAGCAATTTAGTTGTTCAGGCATTAAAATATATTCAGCACAATTACATGAACGAGGTCAAATTATCCGCTGTAGCTAAGATGTCTTCTGTAAGCGCAGAGCATCTTTCCAGATTATTTAAAAAGGAGACTGGTTTTGGTTTCAATGAATATCTTACCATCCTCCGTCTTCAAAAAGCAGAATTTATGTTACGAAATGAACCGGGCAGAGCTGTCTGTGAGGTAGCATATGCCTGCGGATTTAATGATGGTAACTATTTTTCCTATAAATTCAAAGAAGCCTACGGCATCTCTCCTTCCAAAATAAAAGGAAAAAAATATGACCAGCCACTACAAAAAAGCCTTGGAATAGGTTCTCGAATAAAGGAGGATAACGTATAATGCAATATCACATTTCAGACAGTAATATTACGATTGAAAATCAAACCTATACCGGTGCACATTATGGGCTTGAGGAACATGAAGATGGCAGAAAATATGGGACTTTCCGCAGCTATACCGTTCTTGTAGACGGAGATAATGTCACCTTTCGCAATTGCACCTTTGAAAACACTTCCGGTCCCGGAAAAAAAGCAGGTCAGGCAATTGCACTCTATATTGACGGTGATAATATCCATTTGGAGAATTGTGTCCTTCGCGGTCATCAGGACACGCTGTTTTTAGCCCCTCTTCCGGAAAAGGAAATCATTCCCGGCGGCTTCTTAGGGCCTAAGCAGTTTACTCCTCGTTTTAACCGTACCGTTTATTTTAGGAACTGTATTATTGAAGGCGGCGTGGACTTCATCTTTGGCGGCGCAACTGCTTTTTTTGAAGACTGTGAATTTCGCAGTGTGGAGGAAGGATATATATTTGCTCCTTCTACTCCGAAAGATGTCCCTGTTGGTTTTGTAGCAGTCAACTGCCGCTTTACTGCTTCAGACAATGTTCCTGAGGGTTCCTGCTATATTGCCCGCCCTTGGCGCATCTATGGAAAGGTTCGCATTGAAAACTGTTACTTAGGCTCTCACATTCATCCGCTAGGATGGGATGATTGGGGCAAGCCGGAATCTCATGCAACTGTGGATTTTGTGGAAGTGGATTCCTACGGACCGGGAGCCTCCCAAACAAGACCTTCCTATGTCCAGCTTTCCCGTTCACACGACCCTATAAAACCGCAATAATATGTCCTGATTATATGCAAATCCTGCATTTTCAAAAAGAACACCCGGCAACGGTAAATCCGCTTCCGAGTGTTCCTTTATTATAATTTATTTTTAGTATGACTTCTTTGTAGTTTCAATGACGCCTTCACTCTCACCATCAAACAAATACACATTGCAGTATGGGATTGAAAACTCAATTGTAGTATCCATCTTAGGCGTCTTATGCGGATCTACCTTTAAAATAGACTTTGTTCCACTAATATCAATATAGACGTTTGTATTATCACCTAAAAGCTCTGTAAGCTCTACTTCTGCATTCAATACATAGCTGTCTGCCTTACTGCCAAGCTCAATTGCTTCCGGACGGAAACCAAATATGATTTTCTTACCTTCATATGAAGCAAGTGCCTGCGGATCAAGAACTTCTGCAAGAGAAAGCGTTGTGTTTCCAACCTTAATGGAACCATTTTCAACAGCAGATGTAACGAAGTTCATTGGTGGTTCGCCGATGAAGCCTGCTACGAACATATTTACCGGCTTGAAATATAATTCATAAGGCGTTCCAACCTGCTGAATGTAACCATCCTTCATGACTACAATTCTATCCGCCATTGTCATAGCTTCTGTCTGGTCATGTGTTACATAGATTGTAGTAGCGCCTACTTTTCTATGAATATCCGTAATCTCAGAACGCATGGTTACACGCTGCTTTGCATCAAGGTTAGAAAGCGGTTCGTCCATTAAGAAGATACCTACTTTACGAATGATTGCACGTCCTACAGCAACACGCTGTCTCTGACCGCCTGACAATGCTCTTGGCTTTCTGTCAAGATAATCCGTAAGACCAAGGATTCTTGCTGTATCTAATACCCTTTTTTCAATTACATCTTCGTCAACTCCCTGAAGAGAAAGACCGAATGCCATATTGTCATATACGGACATATGCGGATATAGTGCATAACTCTGGAATACCATAGCAATCTCACGCTCACGAGGTCCGATTTCGTTAGCACGTTTACCATCAATATAGAATTCACCTTTACTGATGTTCTCAAGACCGGCAATCATACGGAGCGTGGTTGATTTACCACAACCCGAAGGTCCTACGAATATGATAAACTCGCCTTTCTCAATTTCCAGATTAAAATCATGAACGGCATGAAAACCGTTTGGGTAAATTTTGTTAATTCCTTGTAAAGAGAGATATGCCATAATTAACTCCTTAACTGTAAAATTTCTGTATAACAAAGCACAAAAGGCGCAACACCCTTTGCATCATTTTCAACAATTGGTTCTGAAATGTAGTATTCGTAAGAGCCATCCCTGCGGGTATTGTTTTCAGGTCCAAGTCCCGCTACCAGACAAATCCCGCCTAAATTCAATTCATCATTATCATTCACATCCAGATATTTCTCACAGATACCATCAAATGTTGCCTTGCCAAGCTCAGCATAGCCTGCATCTAACACCCCTAATCTTGCGCCCTTAAGCATAGCATATGCAATCATCGCCGAACCGCTGGTTTCAAGATAATTCCCTTCTCTTTCAGGCTGGTCTACCACCTGCCAGTACATTCCGCTTGCTTCATCACGGAAAGCACATATATCTGCCATTAACTGTGCAAAGATACGAACAATTTCTGCACATGCTGCCGTTCCTGCAAGTTCAATAATATCTGCCATAGCAACCGCAAACCAACCAATAGAGCGAAGCCAGAAATTCTTAGACAGCCCTGTTTCTTTATCTGCCCAGAAGATTGATTTTGAGGCATCAAAACCATGATAATACAGCCCCGTTTTTTCATCTTTCATGTATTTCTCAACGTTCTTAATCTGATTTATAATATCAGAATAATCTCCGTTTAGATAATACTTTGCATACATTGCCGAAAACACCTGTGCCATATAGATACCATCCAGCCATATCTGATGCGGATATATCTGCTTATGCCAAAAATTTCCCGTTTCCGTGCGCGGCTGTTCTTTAATTTGATCATATTGTTTCTCTATTGCCAAACGATATTTTTCTTTATTTGTTTTCTGATATAGTTCAAAGAGAACTCTCCCTTCGTTTATATCATCCAGATTATATTTCCGCTTATCATATCCAAGGATAGATCCATCATCCTGTACATAATAGTCAATGAATTTCTCTGCAAAATCAAAATACTTTGCATCACCTGTAATGTTACCAATTGTAAGAAGTGAAGTAATCATACAGCCGTCTATGTAATTCCAATGCGGCGGCTTTCCTTGTCTTATGGCTTCAATATTCCAAAATGGAGCCTCTGGCTTAGATAAAGTAATGAGTCTGTCAATATATTTATCAATTTTCTGGTACATAAATATCCTTTCGCTTATTCTCGGGTAAGCTTACCAATATTATTTGCAATCAGTTCTTCACCAATTGCACCTTCTACCGTAACATTACGAATAGTAAGGTTTTCTACATTATTAAAATACATTCCCACCTTGCAATATGGTTTCAAATAATCCTGAGAAGCACATGGAAATGGTCTTGCATCCTCCGCATATGTGAAATGAATGTTCTCAACATTAATTTCACGAATCTGCTGCTCCGGCAGCCCATCACAAAAGCAGGCGGCCGCCTCACAATTGAGACACTCCATATTGCGGAATGTAAATTTACCAAGATACGGCGTACGCTCGTCAACCGGATGCGGTTCTCTCGACCACACATATTCAGAATGGCGGTCAGGATCGCAGCAGTTATAGTACATATTAATAACGATTGGGGTGATTACACCATCCATTTTAATATTCTCAAAAAGCACTCCGTCAATCACCGCATCTTTTCCTCTTCCACGACGGGTCTTAATTCTAAGACCTCTTTCCGTTTTATTGAAAATACAACGGTTTACAGTAAGATTGGTTACACCGCCCGCCATCTCGCTGCCAAGCGTAACTGCACCATGTCCGAACTGCATCAGACAATTGGTAATGGTATGGCGGTTTGCCGGTTTCTTAAAGGTTCTGCCAATGTCAATCTTACCGGATTTGATTGCGATACAGTCATCACCTACACTAAAGCGGCAGCCAATAATATTTACCACATCACAGGCTTCCGGATCGATTGCATCTGTATTCGGACTGTTCTTAGGCGCTTGTATATCCAAATCCAGAAAATCCACATTCTTGGAGAAATATGGATGCAACTGCCATGACGCAGAATCCTTTGCTAAAATTCCATGTACATGAACTCCATCACAGCGGTTGAAAAACAGCAGTCTTGGTCTTGCCACAGTATAGTAGTTCACACAATTATCATTCCACCAATCTGCTGCCGGCGCGTTTCCGTCTACCGTGCCGCGTCCTATAATAGTAATATCCTCTGCATATTCAGCGAAAAGAAGAGCCTGATACATCGGCACTGCTACGCCTTCCCACGTTCCGACATGAACATCTTCGCCTGTATGCATATCCGATACGATTCCCGGAATAACAGGATATGCCTCCTGATTAGGACTTCCGAGAATAGTTGCATCTTCTGCAAGTTCAAGAGTTGTATGACTCTTCAGGCACAATGGAGCTGTCATATATGTTCCAGCAGGAAAATATAATCTTCCTCCCTTTGGGAGACAGTTAATTGCCGTCTGACAAGCACGGGTGTCATCACTTATGCCGTCGCCTTTAGCCCCAAAATCCCGAACATTCACACATGCTGTCTCGTCTTTAGTTGTAAATTCAAATTTATCTGACCATACATCTGACGTTATCTCATAGGTAGTTGAAGGTTTCAAATCAAATAAAGAAAACACATTCGTATTACCGGTATGCACCGATTCGCCATTTAAATAAATCGTATAGTCTTCACCTTTATAATATGCTCGATCATTTTGCCATTCAAAACAGGCCGATGTAGATGAAGTAAATAATAATTTAATCATAATCTAATCACAGTCCATTCTTTTGTTTCGCATCATTTATAATTTTAATAAACAAGTTTTTTATGCTGATAAAGCACATATCAACTGCCAGATAAAACAAACCAAAAAGGACCGGCTCAACGCCAAGAATCATTTCATGTTCTGTTCCCTGCAGCATATTTCCAACAACATTGATTGTGTTATAAATCATAATCACGCAATACAGCACAAGTCCTGCATATGGAATATTTGCCAGAAAAGTCCAATAGGCTTTTTTGGGAAACATCATCCATTTACTGTTCTGCCCTTTATAGCGTTCAAAGAAACGAAATGTATTGTTTACGAGAATATCGGTTACCATTCCCAAAACAACTGCAAGGACAACTATCATATCCAGCATATCGGTTACATAAAGTCCCAAACCCCAGAAGATAAAGAAGCATACTGCGCCATTAAACCAGAATTTCACAAACAGGGCAATCGCCCAGCCCGGTATTTTATCTAACAAACCACTACGGTATTCTTTTCCAGGATCTTTCTTCTTGTCAGTATATTCTTTCTTATCAGCATTCAGCAGTCTTTCTACTGCATCATCTTTTTTATTACCCGCCATATTTACAAATTAATCCTCATCACCTATATCAATGGTACCAAGTTCACCATTATCCTCTATCTCAATAGAAGTATTTATCTTCTTGAAAAGTTTTGCAAACAGCGGTTCAAGTGCAATACATACCATTGTAATAACAATGGTTACCATATGCATACTAACGAAATACTGTGCATTATAGATATACTGGTTTGCTTCTGTAACTACGATCGGGGTCTCCGGTCGGGTAAGTGCATAGTCAATACGTCCCAGATAATAATAATCTGCAAAAAGTATAATCACATACATTACATACATAAGCGCAATCATAAGCCAGTTTGGTTTCTGACGTTTTGGAAATGCACTAAACAAACATACATATATCAGAATAGAGAGTAGCATTGATACAAATGAACACAAGCCCATATGACGTCCGTACACACCCATTGTAGTATCAGAAATATCTGTTAAATTCAGTGAAAATACAAAAAATGAAATAGTATGTGCCAAAAGCGGAATACTTTGTGGATTCCTCTTTAAGGATACAAGGATTTTTCTTACTCTTTCTTTAAACCAGGCCCCAATGCCTGATGATTTTGTTTTTACATTCTGCTCTGCCATAACTTCCAATCCTTTATCTTATTACATTAGTGGTTTCTTTGTCAAAGAAATGTACTCGTTCAAATGCTACACTAACTTCGTCTCCCAGCTTATAGTTCGCCCATTCGCGTAACTTCGCTGTTGCTTTATGTCCGCCAATCGTACCATGTACCAATGTGGTCTGGCCAAGATTTTCGTTACTGATAACACTAAGCTTGATACCCTCACCGTGAACAATATTCTCCGGGCGAACACCAAGTGTAATCACTTTACCCGCATAATCTTTCAAGGTTTCTTTTTCCTCATCTTTGAGTGAATATTCTATACCGTCTCCAACTAATTTATCTCCTTCTACTTTGCAGTCAAAGAAGTTCATTGGTGGAAGTCCAATGAAAGATGCGACAAAGAGATTTGCCGGATTATCATACAATTCCAGTGGTGTACCAATCTGTTGAACATATCCCATTGACATGCATACAATTCTGTCTGCCAATGTAAGAGCTTCCGTCTGATCGTGCGTTACATAAATCATTGTTGCGCCAAGACGTTTATGTAAAAGAAGAATCTCTCGTCTGGTTGCACCACGAAGTTTTGCATCAAGGTTTGATAATGGTTCATCAAACAGGAATACCTTAGGCGTACGGACAATTGCACGTCCCATAGCAACACGCTGTCTTTGTCCGCCGGAAAGCTGTTTTGGCTTTTTGTTAAGCTGATCCGTAAGACCTAAGATTTCTGCCGCTGCTAATACCTTTTCATGAATTACATTCGGATCTTCATGACGAAGCGTTAATGAAAACGCCATGTTTTCATAAATAGTCATATGTCCATATAACGCATAATTCTGGAATACCATTGCGATATCTCTATCCTTTGGCGGTTTCTGAGTAACATCTTCTCCATCAATAATAAGTCTGCCCGAAGAAATATCTTCAAGACCTGCAATCATGCGGAGCGTCGTTGATTTACCACAGCCGGAAGGTCCTACCAGCACGATAAACTCTCCATCATTGATATCTATATTGAAGTCAAATACCGCCTGAACATTGTTATCATATATTTTATTCAGATTTTGTAAACTTAATGAAGCCATATGTTACTCCAATCCTTTTTCTTTCTTATAATTGTTGAGAGTTACAGATTTATAAATACCAATCACCCCTGCAAGGATACACGCTGCTGCCGAGAGCAAAAGCATAACCGTACAATATCTAAACTGGCTGTCATCCATAACCATTGTTTCAACACCATCAATAATTGTAGTCGCCTTATGCGCCATTGTCGGAATACCCCAAATACGCGCAATCTGCAATATGCCAACTACAATAATTGCATATGCATAACTGATTTTATAATTCTTAAGTCCCTCTGATGATAAGAAGGTTACTAAAAGGAACATCAGATTGTAAACAACAGAAAGTCCGATTGTAATTGTGTAATAGTAATTGTTCACATCAGACTGATAGATGTTTACAAAATACAGCACCCCAAAAAGAATTCCCAAGTAACTTAAATTGGCTGAAAGTTTATTCTTGGTATAAAGCAACCGGTCTTTTTTAATTTCTTTCACATCACGTGTCATGCCTTTATACCCCCTTGCCTTCTTCGATAAGCTGTCTTTCAGCCTTCATCAACATAATCTTTAAAATAAGATTAACTACGTTAACCACAGTCACTATTAGCAAGAATCCAAATACAACTACACTAATATCAAACCAGAAAGTAGAGTCCGTCCATGCAAATTTCATCATTTCCGCTCTTTCTTTCATAGCTTCAAAATCTACTAATAAATACTGTGCTCTATATGTAAATATATTGCTGAGCGCCCATACGGATGCAACTATCGCCGCAACGGTATTTACCCCAACAGTAATGTAATTTGCGATGTAATATTTTCTACGAGTATGGTTCTGGAACAAGAATTGTGATACCGCAAGAAGGATCAGTACAATCCCTACCGTTGTAAGATTTCTGTTAAATCCCTGCATATAATAATAAATCTGTGTTCCTGCAACCTTTGGATTTTCAATATCTTCTGCATAATAAGCAAATTTGCTATTATACATGTCTGTCATAATTCCTAATGAATATACAAATACAAGCGCTGCTGCTATTAACACTGCGTAGCATACAATACGCTGGAGAATCATTTGTTTCTTATACATATCTGTCTCCATTTCTTCGCCCCTGCTGGCAAAGTATTTTAGTCGTTGCCATCGCGCGACTATATGATTTTATTTTTTATAATGATTTTTATTTTCCGGCGGAGAAACGATGTCCTCCGCCGGTTGTAAAGTTAATGATAAAATACTTAACTCTTAATTATTTAGAAAGCTCTTCATAATAATCAAGAAGTCTGTCCCATGCATCCTGCTTTAATGAAAGGTATGCAGAGCCGTTCCATGTTGAGCTTACAGTATTAACTGTTTCACTTCTGTTTGATGTGCCGTCTCCTGAGTATCCACCAGTAATGATGTTTACAAAGAGGTTTTCTCCGTCCTTAGACTGTGAGAACTTACCAGAAGACTGAAGTTCCGGATAACTTGCAAGCATGTTGTTCTCTTCCTTTGTATTTGGAAGAACTGTAGGTACTGATGTATACCATGAATTTTCTGTAACAGCTAATTCCGGATGTTTAATCGTTCCAAGACCGATAGCTGTTGAAATATATCCAGCGCCTTCTTTACCTACTTCATGTGTACACTGATACTCGAAAGCCTGACTCTTAACAAATGATAATGTAGATCCAAGATACTGACGAGCATAGTTTGTATAGTTACCAGAAGCTTTTTCCCAAAGCTCTTCATATGTTGCATCAGCGATAACCGGCATTTCAGTTCCGTTGAAGTTGAATGTTACATAAGAACCATCAGCATTTGTTTTAATGAATGCATCCGGACCATAAGACATAAGAATCTGTCCTTCCGGGCTGTAAGCGTAATCGATTAACGCAAGTGCAGCATTTAATTTGTTTGTATCATCACCTACACCTGCTAATGAGATTCCCCATCCATCTGTCTTAACAGATCTCCATGATTCAGTAAATCTCATATATTTTTCTGTGCCATCGTTCCAACGAGCTACAGGAACCATAACTGCCATATACTTTTCGCCTGTATCGCCATCCTGATTAAGTTCTGTTTCGTTGTATACTGTCTGTGTCTGGTTGTAGTCATAGTGCATGAAACCAGCATCATTAGCAAGCATTGTCTTTGTATCTGTATCTTCTGTCTTGATAAATGAAGAAGAGATAAGACCTTCCTCTGCCATAGCGTTCATTCTTTCAAGTGCAACATATGTCTCTTCTTCCTGACGAGCATCATGAAGCTTTCCATCTGTACCTACATAGAGGTAATCCTGTCTTGATTCAAGACCACGAACTCCAAATAATGTTCCAGTAAAACGGAACATATCAACACGTCTCTGGTTGTTATCATCTTCACGAGAGAAAAGACCCTGAACAGTATCTGTTCCATTAAGTGTCTGTGCATTAGCAACTACACAACGAAGGAGCGCTACTAATTCATCTGCATCCCAAGCTGCGTTCTGACCGATAAAGAGGTCAGCTCTGTCTGTTCCGTAATATCCGTCATATGCTTCATCAATATATGTACGAAGCATATTAACAGCCTGCACGCCGGTTACTGTGCCTGCTGCCAAAGCATCATTCATAGTTTGAACAATGTTTCCAGCCGCATCATAATCTTTGTTGATTGTCTCTACAGCAGAACCATCAGCCTTAACAACTTCGATTTCTACCTTGCCGGATGTTGGCATATATGGCTCATAAACTGCTGATTTGAGATTAGCTGATTTTTCAGCCGTAAATTCACCTTCGCCATTTAATAATTTTTCTACCCAGTCAGTTCTCATAAGCGGCATACGTTCGATATCGTTTACACCATCAAAGTATGGTGAGAAGTAGATAGCGCCTGTAGTTGTGTCGCCTGTGATAGAAAGACGTACAATTGGGTTCTCATCAAGATAAGCCTTGAAGTTTGGCATATAATCAAGGTATTCCGCGATGTTTACAAGTTTGCCTGCAACACCGTTTTCAGAAAGCTGGGAAGCTGTACCGGATACCATGTCAACCTGATCAAGCTGCTCTACCCAATACTTAAATTCGTTAGAAGCACTGTTACCCTGATATTTGTTTTCAAATGTAATATTCAGTACATTCTGAACCTCAACCCAGGTTGGTTTTAAGTCGCCAGACTTGTAAGTATTACCATCGGCAAGTGTAATTCCTTCACCTGCTACTTCAGGATCAAAGAATAAACCTGTCTTGGAATTGTTGTAACCTGTAGCCATGCGAAGGACTGTACCATCAGCATATTCAAGCTTAAGTGCAGTATCGCTAGACGACTGTGTTTCATTGCCTGTGTCTCCCGAATCGGTCGGATCAGCCTGCGCCGGCCCGCATGCTGTAAGAAAACAGCACATCACAAGCATAAGTGCGAGCATTGAAGAAAGAATTTTCTTTTTCATTTTTTATTACCCTCCATATAAATAATAATATATTATTAAGCGCCTCGTCACGCATAATAACCATTTTCATTATAAACCGAATAAACGAAACCCATAAGTTTATTCTTTAACGCCACCCATATTTACACCTTTTGCAAAATACTTCTGGATAAACGGGTAGATGATAAGCACCGGAATAATGGAACATACAATCAGTGCGAAGATGACGGAGTCAGCCGCGTAAGCTTCATCCCAGCCAGTCATGATATCCGGATCCTGCATTTCTTCCAGTTTCAGACGAATGAATACCTGCAGCGGATGTTCACTCAGATTGGTAATCATCTGTCTTGCCCAAAAGTAACCATTCCATCTTGAAATTGCAAAGAATAATGCAACCGTTGCAATCGTTGACTTACTCATTGGGATATACACACGGGTTAAAACCTGTAACTCAGTAGCGCCATCCACTACTGCTGCCTCTTCAATTTCAGAAGGAACACCTTCAAACGCGTTACGAAGAAGAATAATATTCATGGCCGCCATACCCATAGCAATAACCACCAGCCATTTATCATCCGTAATACCAAGTTTATAAAATATTTCCTGCGTATCCAAGTAATTCAAATACTGTGGCACAATACCCGCTGAGAACCACATGGTAAATACAAGAAAGAAGTTAAAACCTTTACGGAACAAAAGCCGCTTCTTGGAAAGTGCATATCCGCCGAGGATTGCAACACCCATTGCCCATAAGGTTCCATAGAACGTCAGGAACAATGTGTTTGTGTATGAGTTCCAGAATTTGTTGTTATTAAACATTTCTGCAAATGCTTCGAACTGAATATCTTTCGGAAGCAAAACGATTTGTCCATACTCTACCGCTTCCCTTCCCGAAATTGCGGCTGAAATCGCATACAGGAAAGGATATAAACAGCAGATTGCAAATATTGTCAAAAATACGTAACTTATAATCTTAAATATAAGCTCGGATACTTCAAGTTTTCTTTTCATTTAGAAGTTCCTCCTTAATATAATGAAACATCAGATGCTTTACGAGCAATCGTGTTAGCACAGATTACAAGCAGCATACCAACGATGTTATTGAGCATTTCCGCTGATGTGGCAATACCCGCATTTTGTCCCATGATACCATAGCGCTGGGCGAAAGTCGAAACAACATCCGCAGTAACATAAGTATTCGGATTATAAAGCAACAGTACTTTTTCATAGCCGACATTCAGAAGAGAACCAATACGCGTAATCAGCATAATTACAATTGTTGACAGAATAGAAGGAAGAACAACATATCTCATCTGTGCAATCTTGCCTGCACCATCAATCTGTGCCGCCTCGTAACTCGTAAGCGAAATTGCTATGATTGCTGAGAAGAAGATAATACTGTCATATCCCGCCGTTTCCCATATGCCGCTGATCTGATAAATCGCGCGGAAAAATTCAGGAGCGTTCAAAAGACCCGCATTACCAACTTCTTCGCTTATAAATCCAAACTCCACCAAAAACCTTGAGATAACACCCATCTCCATGCCTGCAATCGGTGAAGACTGACGAACGAGCATCGTTACAAGGGATGTCATAACTACGGTCGACATGAATTTTGGCAGATATGTAATAACCTGATAAATACTTCTTGCTATATTAGAACGAATCTCATTGAAAAACAGCGCGATAATAATCGGCATCGGGAATCCAAAGCAAAGCCCGTAAAAGCTAAGAAGGAATGTATTACGGAATGCAGCCCAGAATTCTACCGAAAGCGAACCCTCGCCGGAAAACAGTGTCTGGAAATATGTAAAGCCTGCATATAACTGGTCTGCCACTTCCAAGGTGTCATCGTCTACCTTAAAACATCCCAGCAGTTCATACATCGGAAAGTATCTCCAGAACAGAAATACCAGAAACATTGGTATAATCATCAGATACAGACGCCAGTCTTTTAAAACAGTACGTCCAACATTCAGCCAGTAATGTTTTTCCACATCATCCCGAACCTTCTGTTCCGCATCCTCTCTATATTTGCCTGTACTCTCATCATATACCAGATAATCGTCAGCTTTAATCTTCATAGTAAATCCTCCGTTCTTGATTTCTATAATATTACGTCACTCTCTTCGTACGCGCCTTCTTTTTCTTTTTCTTCCCGTTCCAGACGAAGTAAGTAGGACTTTTGATCCTCTATCATTCCGTCCGACTTACGAAGAAATATCAAAACAATTACCGCGAACAAAAGAGAAACTATATCTGTTGTTACATATACAATAAAGGCGCGTATATCTCCGCCAAAGAAAAGCGATACCAGACACCTTCCCGCTGCCATTCCCAGATATGCCACCGTCGCAAAAGAAACGAGTTTTAATATACTGTTTCTGATTTTTTCTTTGCCGAACATCTTAATAAGAAAAAGCGCCGCCAAAGAAAGGACATTTCCAATGCAGTATATAAAATACTGTTCTTTTGTAGCTCCTGCTGCAAAGCAATATACAAAGCCGCCAACCACTGCATGTATCGCCGCAAATCCGCTCCAGCGCATCATGGATATACATACTAACAAAGGTGTGACTGATATGTTTATTGCCTGAGCCCAGAACCATTTCCCACTGGCATATGTAGCAATCGCTTCAAATACAATCACCAATACCGTCAGCATCATAAGATCGACACTCCGGTACTCTTTAAAAGTCATTCGTTTCATACATCTTACTTTTCGATTTCATCAAATATTTGTTTCAGTATACTTATCTTACATCATATCAAACATTGTTTCCTTAATTTTTTTGACAATACATTTTAAACATCTTAGTTTTTTTGATATTTCATTGTTAAACTTCCCATTGCAATAGTTCTTTAGTCCTATTTTTTAGTCAAATTACACAAAACCGCACAAAAAGAAAAGTCTGTCGCGCCTTTCTTAATGTATACAAGTCATGGGCATTTTTATTACTTTCGTTGCTTTATCCGCCCCTTTATTGTATAATATCTCTAATCTTAGGGTTGTTTTTCCCTGGAATATCAAAAAACTAAATTTTTAAGAAAAGAGGAAAGCTATGGAATTAAGAACCGCTGCATCTCCAAGAGATGTAAAACACTACACTACAGAACGACTAAGAGAAGAATTCTTAATCGACGATTTATTCCAGCCTGATTGCATCAAGCTGGTTTACAGCCACATTGACCGTATCATTACCGGTTCCGCAGTGCCTGTAAAAAAGACGTTAGTACTGACCGCCGGAGATGAACTCCGCGCAAAATACTTCTGTGAAAGACGCGAACTTGGCGTCATCAACATCGGCGGCGCAGGAACCATTACGATTGATGGAAAAGCGTATCATGTCTGTCACAAAGAAGGTATGTATATCGGTATGGGTTCGCAGGATATTTCTTTTGCAAGCGATGATTCTGCTGCACCTGCTAAATTCTATTTAAACAGCGCGCCGGCTCACAAAACTTATCCTACTGTTTTAATCAAACCGGAAGGAACAGAAGAAGAAGGCGTTGTAATCGTAAAAGACTGCAATAAGGTAGAACTTGGCTCATTAGAATCAGCAAACCACAGAACGATTTGCAAATATATTCTTCCTGGACAGGTAGAAAGCTGCCAGTTAGTCATGGGTATGACAAAACTTGAACCGGGCAGCGTATGGAACACCATGCCGTGCCACACACATGACAGACGTATGGAGGTATACCTGTATTTTGACATACCGGAAGATGCATTTGTAATGCACTATATGGGAGAACCGACAGAAACCCGCCACATTGTGATGCGCAACGAGCAGGCTGTTATCTCCCCAAGCTGGTCTATCCACTCCGGCTGCGGCTCTCAGGCTTATACCTTCATCTGGGGAATGGTTGGAGAGAATCAGGATTTTGATGATATGGACCACTGCGCAAATAAAGACTTATTGTAACCGCGCAGGAATATGGTACGCACAGGAGCCGTAATGCACTTCTCAATAATAAAGAAAGGAAAAATGACATAATGAAAATCGCATTAATTAACGAAAATAGTCAGGCAGCAAAAAACGAATTAATATATAATACCTTAAAATCTGTTGTAGAACCTATGGGACATGAGGTACATAACTATGGTATGTATTCTGCGGATGATGAAAACCAGCTTACCTATGTACAGATTGGCATTCTTACCGCTGTACTCATCAATTCAGGCGCTGCGGATTTCGTAATCACCGGCTGTGGCACCGGCGAAGGAGCAATGCTTGCCTGCAATTCCTTCCCAAAAGTTCTTTGCGGACATATCGAATCTCCACTGGATGCATATCTCTTTTCCCAGGTAAATGACGGAAATGCAATTGCTCTTCCATTTGCCGAAAACTTCGGCTGGGGCGGAGAATTAAATCTCCAGTATATCTTTGAGAAATTATTCTGCACACCGGGCGGCGGCGGTTACCCAAAAGAACGCGTGGTTCCGGAACAGAGAAACAAACGCATTTTAGATGAAGTTAAAAAAGTAACGCACCGCGATATGGTTTCTATTCTAAAGGACTTAGACCCTGAATTGGCAAAAGGCGCTCTTTCCGGCAAAAACTTCAAAGAGCTCTTCTTTGCAAACTGTACAGATGAGCAGATTGCAGACGCTGTCCGTTGCGTCCTTGGCTGTTAAATCTTTTTGAGCGGACATTATCTCTAAACGCCAGAACAAAACAAGCCCGATTATATATTGAACAGACAGAACTGTTTCAATATATAATCGGGCTTTCTTAATGATCCAATATTTTAGAACAATCCAAGCAGCATACCGCCGACCATTGCGGATGCAATCTGTCCAGATACATTGGCTCCGACAGCCTGCATAATAATAATATTTCCAGGTCTTTCTTCTCCTGCCATTGTCTGTACCACACGGGATGACATCGGGAACGCAGAGATTCCTGCCGCACCAACCATCGGGTTAATTTTCTCTTTCAGGAACAGGTTCATAACTTTTGCTAACAGAACTCCGCCAACCGTATCAAAGATGAATGCGATAAGACCGATTAACATTATAAACAATGTCTCCTTCTGAAGGAATTTCTCTGCTGTCATGCTGTAAGAAATCGTAATTCCAAGGAGAAGTGTGATAAGATTTGATAACACATCCTGTGCTGTTTTTGATAAACTCTCTAATACGCCACACTCTCTTATGAGGTTACCGAACATTAAAAATCCTACCAAAGAAATAGACATTGGTGCTACAAACCCTGCAATCATGGTCACGATAATCGGGAAAGCGATTTTCACAACCTTCGGTACTTTTTTACTTTTTGGAGTCATACCAATCTGACGTTCTTTTTTCGTTGTAATCAGCTTAATTGTTGCTGGCTGAATAATTGGCACTAACGCCATATAAGAATAAGCCGCCACAGCAATCGGTCCTACATAATCAGATTTCAAAATCTGTGAAACTAAAATAGAAGTCGGGCCGTCTGCCGCACCGATAATTCCGATAGAAACCGCATCATTTAACGGAAAACCAATTAATAATGCAAGTCCCATAGCCACAAAGATTCCAAGCTGTGCCGCGAATCCAAACAATACCAGTATCGGTTTCTGTAATAGAGGCTCAAAATCTATCATTGCGCCAATACCGATAAATAGCAGAATCGGAAGCGCTTCTGAGCTTTCGATACCAATACGATACAACCATTGTATGATTCCCTGAACCTCTCCGATTCCTTCCATCTGCTGATTTAACACACCTGTTTCCGGAAGATTTACCAATATTGTTCCAAAACCGATAGGCAAAAGCAATGCCGGTTCGTATTTTTTCCAAATAGCAAGAACAATAAATAAAATTCCGATCGCGTACATGACAACATTTCCAAACGTCATATTATGTACCACCTTTCATACTTTCTTCTGTCTTAATTCTATAAAAGCTCATACAAAAGCCTTATATTACTTTTTTAGAGTGGACTAGACGGGAGTCGAACCCGTGTCCGAAAACCAATCCCCTGTCCTTCTACGAGTGTAGTTTACTGTTTGACATTCCCTCTGCCGCCCGGGAGTAAACGCCCTGACGGTTTTAGTAGCTTCATTTTACGCCCGCCGGCTCAAAGCTTTGCCGGCGTCGTTTCCTACATAGTCGAAGCCCGGTTCCTAATGTGTAGGTGCACTAGGCCGGACTGCTGCAATTAAGCAGCGTATGCTAAATTATCTTCAGCGTTTAATTTTAAGTTTGCCATTTGACGCATTGCATACGACTCGCTTCTCCAGCTTCATGATCCCCGTCGAAACCATTACTAGCCCAGATTTCTAATTTTAAAATCGCGTTCCGCTTCACGGCGCATATCCTTTTTTGCGATATCCTCGCGCTTATCGTAAAGCTTCTTACCTTTCGCAAGTGCGATTTGGACTTTTACAAGTCCTCTGCTTAAGTATACCTCAACCGGAACAATTGTATAGCCCTTTTGTGTTGTCTTTCCAAGAAGCTTTTGAATTTCCTTCTTATGAAGAAGCAGCTTCTTCGGGCGAAGCGGATCTTTATTAAAGATGTTTCCTTTTTCATATGGACTGATATGCATACCATATAGAATCACTTCTCCGTTTTCGATATGAATAAACGCTTCTTTGATGCTGCATTTACCCATCCGGATGGACTTCACTTCTGTTCCGTGAAGGCTGATGCCTGCTTCGTATATTTCTTCCAAAAAATATTCATGGTATACTTTTTTGTTATTAGCGACTAATTTCTTAGCGCCTTTTTCCATGAGGCATCCTCCTTCCTATATTCGTACAGCTTTTATACATATGCCAATTCTGTGCACATGTTTCATAATATCTTATTTACATCCAAAAATCAATAGACTACAGGCTTATTTTTTCAATATGATTCTTCTTCTGCAACCAATGAAAAATCAATGGTTCTTGTCATGCGGTCGGTGCCTTGTACACACACCTTAACCTTCTGTCCGAGCTTATAGCTCTTACCTGTTCTTTCTCCAATCATCTCATAAGATTCTTCCACAAAATGATAAAAATCGTCCTCCATATCTGCCACACGGACAAGGCCTTCTACCGTATTCGGCAGTTCTACAAACACACCCCATTCCATAACGCCGGAAATAACACCGTCAAAGATTTCTCCAATATGCTCCTGCATATATTCCACCTTCTTCAGCTTGATGGTTTCACGTTCTGCTTCTTCCGCACGACGCTCGGTTTCACATGACTGCTTTGCCACATCACCTAAAATTTCTTCATAGTGCCTGATACGTCTTTCATTCATTTTGCCGCGAAGATTCTCTTTGATAATTCTATGAATCTGAAGGTCCGGATAACGTCGAATGGGTGAGGTAAAGTGGCAGTAATAATTTGCTGCCAATCCAAAATGCCCACTGTTTATGGTCGTATATCTCGCCTGCTTCATGGAACGAAGCGTTAATCTGCTAATCAGCGCCTCCTCCGGGCTTCCTTCAATCTTCATAAGCAGTTTCTGGAGTTCCTTTGGATGAACCTCATCAGAACCAATGTGAATCATATAGCCAAAGTTATTGATAAAGGTAGAAAGCTTGTGGATTTTCTCACTATCCGGTTTATCATGCGTTCGATATACAAACGGAAGCTCCTGCCAGAAATAGTCAGAAGCAACGGTTTCATTTGCAATCAGCATAAAATCCTCAATCATTCTGGTTGCAACATTTCTCTCGTACGGCTTTATTTCTACTGGTTTCCCCTGCGCATCCAGAATCACCTTGGTTTCCGGAAAATCAAAATCAATTGACCCTCTGCCCATACGCTTTTTGCGGAGAATTGAGGCGAGTTTCTGCATACGTTCAAACATTGGAACAAGTTCCCGGTATTTTGCAATCTCCTCTTCATCCTTATCTTCTAATATCTTCTTCACACTGGTATAACTCATACGGGTATGAACTTTAATCACTGTCTCTGCAATCTTATGGTCAATGACTTCTCCCTTTGGATTTATGGTCATAATACAGCTTAACGCAAGGCGATTTTCTCCCGCATTTAAAGAACAGATTCCATTGGACAGCGCATGCGGAAGCATCGGTATCACACGGTCAACCAAATATACCGAAGTCCCGCGTTTTAATGCCTCTGTGTCTAGGGCGCTCTTTTCCTGTACATAATTGGTCACGTCTGCAATGTGGACGCCTAAGATATAGTTATCCCCGTCCATAGATAAGGATACCGCATCATCTAAGTCTTTGGCATCCTCCCCATCAATGGTTACCATCATGGTATCACGGAGGTCCATACGCCCCTGCATATCCGCCTCTGACACCTCTTTGGCAACATTTTCTACCTGACGCATAATCTTCTCGGAAAATTCTACAGGCAGATCATACGCACGGACAATGGATAAAATGTCTACCCCAGGGTCATTGATATGTCCTAGAATTTCCACAACCTTACCCTCCGGGGATTTCCCCGGTTTTCCATACTTTGTAATTTCTACTACTACCTTATGCCCTTTTACGGCTCCCTTAGACTTTTCCAGCGGAATAAATATATCTTGTCCGAATTTCGGATTATCCGGTACGGCAAATCCAAAATTTTTGCTCTGCTCATAGGTGCAGACTATCTGCTTCATCCCCCGTTCTAAGACCTTGACTATTGCGCCTTCCCTGCGGCGTCCTGTTGCAAGAGGAGATACCAGAACCTGCACTTTATCCATATGCAGCGCATCCCCTGTTTTTGATTCCGGAATGAAAATATCTTCCTCCACACCTTCTATCGTAACAAAGCCAAAACCTTTTGCGTGTGCGGTAAACGTACCTGTCAGCAGCTTTTCTTCTGACTTGGTATACTTCCCACGCTTTGACAGACTGATTTTGCCTTCTTCCATAAGCTCGTTTAGAATCTGTTCCAGTTGCGGACGCTCTTCCTTCTTTACGTTTAAGACAATAGCCAGTTCCTTGATTTTCATCGGAACATACATATCATCACAGATTAAATCATATACGGTCTGTTTTCTTCTTTTAAATAAATCCGGATTCATTCATCTCCTCCATGCTGCAAATCTCCCACTCTTTGATACCTTCCTTACGCTTTAGCTGTTGTTTTTCATATCATAGGAAAGTAAATTTCTTTCACACGTTAATGTATCACGGTCTTTCCTATGATATGAAAAAAGACTGTCTATCTGAGACAGTCTTTCGCATTTTACCAAATTCCTAAGTTAAGTACCATAGCCAGTAAGATGAAGAGGATTACACAAATTCTTGTAATCTTAACTAACACACCTTCCATCGAACGGCCTTTGTTTTTACCCCAGTAAGTATCTGCTGCTCCGGCAATTGCTCCAAGCCCTGCCTGTTTGCCTTCCTGCAACAGGATAACTACTGTAATAATAAGACTGATTATAATAAACAAGATTGTTAAAATCACTTTTAAAATTTCCACGTTTTGCACCTCCTATGCTCAAAACTCGTAACTTTCGTTAGTATACCATACACCATTTACATTTTCAACCATTTTTATTTATACTTCTCTGCTCTTTTCCTTATCATGTCCATTTTCATCAGAGTTATACTGTTCTGAAATATTTGCACGTTCAGCCTTTTCACCGCATATGATTTTCCGGTTATTTCACGAGAAGTGATTTTCCTGTCATCTCTACAGGCTGTTCTAAGCCCATAATCTCAAGAAGTGTCGGGGCAATATCCGCAAGACATCCGCCTTCCCGAAGCTTCCAGTCTGGTTCTCCGTTTACAAGGATAAACGGAACCGGATTGGTTGTGTGGGCCGTATGCGGTTTGCCGGTTTCGTAGTCAATCATCTTTTCTGCATTGCCATGATCCGCGCAGATAAACATAACACCACCAGCCTCTTTTACTGCCTCTACTGCATCACCTACAAGGCTGTCCACGCGCTCTACTGCCGCTACTGCCGCAGGGATTACACCTGTGTGGCCTACCATGTCCGGATTTGCAAAGTTGATAACGATAACATCATATTTATCTGATTTGATTGCTTCTACAAGGTCCATTCCAACCTCTGGTGCGCTCATTTCCGGCTTTAAATCATAGGTCGCAACTTCTTTTGGAGAATTAACCAGCAAACGGGCTTCATCTACGTTTGGTTCTTCCACACCGCCGTTAAAGAAGAATGTTACATGAGCGTACTTTTCTGTTTCTGCAAGACGCAGTTGTTTCTTCCCGCATTTTGCAAGGTATTCTCCTAACGTATTGGTAATGGATTCCTTTTCAAAAGCAATGATTTTATTTGGAATGGTTTCATCATAATCCTTAAAGCATACAAATGTAAGCGGAAGAAAGCCTGTTTTTCTTTCAAAGCCTGTAAATGCATCGTCACAGAAGGCTCTTGTCATTTCACGCGCACGGTCCGGACGGAAGTTAAAAAATACAACCGAATCGTTTGGTTTCACAATTGCACGCGGCGCACCGTTTTCCATAATAACGGTAGGAAGAACAAATTCGTCTGTTACACCGTTATCATAAGAATGCTGCATCGCTGCAACAGCATCTGTTTCCTGCACCCCTTCTCCTGCAACAAGTGCATTATACGCTTTTTCTACACGGTCCCAGTTATTGTCACGGTCCATTGCATAGTAACGTCCACAAAGGGAAGCCACTTTACCTACACCGATTTGGGCCATTTTAGCCTCTAATTCTTCTACAAAGCCTTTTGCTGATGCAGGCGGAGTATCGCGTCCGTCTAAAAATGCATGAACATATACATTTGTAAGGCCATTCTTCTTAGCCATCTCTAAAATGCCATATACATGGGTGTTGTGGCTGTGAACGCCGCCATCCGAAAGAAGTCCCCAAAGGTGAAGGTCTGAGTTGTTTTTCTTACAGTTCTCCATCGCTGCAAGCAATGCTTTATTTTCGAAAAATGTACCATCATTGATTTCTTTGGTAATTCTTGTAAGGTCCTGATAAATAATACGTCCTGCGCCAATATTCATATGTCCTACTTCTGAGTTACCCATCTGTCCATCCGGCAGACCTACTGCAAGACCAGAGGCATTACCCTTTACAAACGGACATTCTGCCATAAGCCTGTCCATTACTGGTGTATCTGCCATTGCAATAGCATTTCCTTCAGGATTATCATTTAATCCGTAACCATCAAGCACCATTAATACAACTGGTTTTTTGCTCATTTTTTATCTCCTCTTTCCAAGCGTTTTTCACGCCCTTTTCTATTTTATTCTTCGACACGCTTTCGCGCCTTTTGGTAAAATTACTCACAAAGTACATAATACATGATTCTGCATTATTTTCAAGTAGAGATTATTACAAAATCCACAACATTTCTTTCAAAATTTCTAGCGAAGATTTCCCACAATATCAATTGC
Organism: uncultured Agathobacter sp.; assembly: GCA_944381555.1. GTDB lineage: Bacteria > Bacillota > Clostridia > Lachnospirales > Lachnospiraceae > Roseburia. The sequence goes on from CALWLL010000002.1 coordinate 109,520, forward strand.
TCTTCCCTCTAAATCCACATTACTGTTATAAACATTATATTTCAACCCCGACTGGTAATTTTCCTGGCTTTTCATATTCTCATTCTGCCCATTTGCGGTATTGTAAAAAAATCCTTCCTTATCAATTACCACATTCGTGGAAATGTCTGCCATGAATTTATAAAACGCATCGCACTGCTCTTTTGGCAGCATCGATGTCGTCAAGTCACGCTGGATACACGGAATAGCACGAACTGCTATCTCTCCCTGTTTATCAATCTGTACCTGCGCTATCATCGTATACAGGGTTCCGGTAGAGAACCAGAAATTACCCAGACTAAATAAAACCGGGACATCTTCAATATACTCTACTCCCTGCACTCTGTGCGGGTGTCCGCCAATAATAACGTCCGCCCCCGCTTCTGCAAAGCCCTTGGCGAGCTGATACTGCTCATCTGCATAAGTATATCTTCCCTCTATGCCCCAATGCACATTCGCAATAACATAATCGCTATTAGCCGCCGCTTCCCGAATGACAGCTTCATACCGGGCAGGCTCTTTGGTCTTTAACACACCCGGACTTGTTTCGGTTGCTTCCTTTGTATAATGGGAATAGCGTTCAATCTGTGTTGCAGATACCAGCGCTATCTTCTTTCCATTTGCTACAAAATACTGGATTTCGCTTGCTTCATCTATATTTGCGCCAGCTCCCATTGTGGTTATCCCGGCATTTTCCAACGTGGATATGGTGTCTAACAGCGCATCCGCGCCAAAATCATACACATGGTTATTTGCAAGATTTGCCACATCCGCACCAAATGCCTCCAATAGTGATACATTTGCCGTTTTCGTACGGAAGGTATATGCCTTGCCCTCCAGAGGCTCTCCTCTGTCACTTATGACAAACTCATTGCTGATTACGGATAAATCTGCTCCCTGTAGTTCACTTACAATTTCCGGCGCAATACAGTCGTAAATCCCATTCGTCTTTGTTTCTGCCGCTTTCATCGTATACCAGTCATCCGCAAGATTGATATCCCCTGTAAAATCAATGGTTACCACATCATCTGCACATTCTAACCACTGCACGTTTTCTAAATAGTAGGTAGCAAACTGTAAGTCCTTACAGTATTTAAGCCACAATACATGCATTGTATTTCCGGTCTTACTGTACCATAAGGCAATGTTGTCATAGCCCTCATATAAACGATAGGCCAAATCTAAAATCACATCATCCCCATAATTACTGTTTATCCAATGCAAAAAGGAATAGTCCACCGGATATCCCTCATAAAAATATTTGGTACCGCGTTCAAGCATAATCTCAAATGCCTTGGACATATCATTGATAGCATTCTTAGTTTCATCCTTAACCGGCTCTAATTCATCCGGCTCCATGTATTCCTGACCTGATTCACTCTCCTTTGTGCTTTGGCCCGCGTTTTCTCCTGCCATTCCACCGGAAGGGACTCCTGTGATCCACTGGCATCCCACGCACAAACACATAATCAATATAAACGCTACACTCCCACGCAATATGCGTTTCTTATTCATACACGCTCCTCTTTGGTACTCCTATTCTCTAGTCCTAACGATAAAAAACCAACATATATTATAGTATATATTGGAAGAATATGCAAATATCTACACTTAATAGAGCAAAATGAGCTGATGCAAAACTGCACCAGCTCATTTTTATATTCTGGGAATTAAAAATTAGTAATTTACAATTTTTCCAAATTCAGCTTTCAAAGATGCACCGCCAACAAGACCACCGTCAATGTCAGATTTTGCAAATAATTCCGCTGCGTTTCCTGCGTTTACAGAACCGCCGTACTGAATACGAACCGCTTCTGCCGTTGCTTCATCATACATTTCCTTAATACATGCACGAATTGCTGCGCAGACTTCCTGTGCCTGATCAGAAGTAGCTGTTTTGCCTGTTCCGATTGCCCAGATTGGTTCATATGCGATAACCATAGATGCAACCTGTTCTGCTGTTACACCATCTAAATCAGATTTAATCTGAAGACGGATCCAGTCAAGTGTTACGCCCATTTCGCGCTGCTCTAAAGACTCTCCACAGCAAAGAATCGGTGTAAGACCTGCCTCAAACGCTTTTTTCACTTTCTTATTCAGAAGCACATCATCTTCCTTGAAGTAATCCCTTCTTTCGGAATGTCCGAGCACAACATATTTAACTCCGGCATCCACTAACATTTCCGCGGAAATTTCTCCTGTATATGCACCTTTTTCTTCAAAGTACATATTCTGTGCGCCAACCTGTACGTTTGTGCCTTTTACTGCTTCTACTACGGTTGTAATATCGATTGCAGGTACACAGTAAACAACATCTACAGAATCGGATTTTACTAATGGTTTCAGTTCTTCTACTAATTCTACGGCCTGACTTGGAGTCATGTTCATTTTCCAGTTGCCGGCTACGATTTTTCTTCTTGCCATTTTTTACTCCTCACTATCTATCTGCATACTTTCGTATGTCATCTGCCAAAGCAGTGATTTTATTTATCATCCGCTGCAACTACACCCGGCAGTTCTTTTCCTTCTAAGAATTCAAGGGAAGCGCCGCCGCCTGTAGAGATATGGCTCATCTTATCGCCGTAGCCCATCTGGTTTACTGCTGCTGCTGAATCACCGCCGCCGATGATTGTGATTGCATCTGTATCAGCAAGCGCTTTTGCTACTGCAAGAGTACCTGCTGCAAGTGTAGGATTTTCAAATACTCCCATTGGTCCGTTCCATACAACTGTCTTGGCAGATGCTACTGCTTCTGCAAAAAGAGCTGCTGTCTTCGGTCCAATATCGCAGCCCTCGCGGTCTGCCGGCATATCGGTTGCATCATACACTTCAACTTCTACCGGAGCATCAATTGGGTTTGGAAATTCTTTGATTGTTACAGTATCAACCGGAAGTAATAATTTCTTACCAAGTTTTTCTGCCTTTTCTATCATCTCTTTACAATAGTCCAATTTATCATTATCAACTAATGATGTACCAATCTCGTATCCCTGTGCTTTTAAGAATGTATATGCCATACCGCCGCCGATGATAAGAGTATCGCATTTCTCAAGAAGATTATTGATTACGTTAAGTTTGTCGGCAACCTTAGCGCCTCCAAGGATTGCTACAAATGGACGAACAGGATTTTCTACTGCATTTCCTAAGAAATCAATTTCTTTCTGCATTAAGTAACCTACTGCGTTTTCTCCGCCCTTTTCTGTGATGAATTTGGTAACGCCTGCTACGGAAGCGTGTGCTCTGTGTGAAGAACCGAAAGCGTCACAAACATATACGTCTGCCAGATCCGCTAATTCTTTTGAAAATTCTTCACCGTTTTTGGTTTCTTCTTTGCCACGGAAACGTGTATTCTGAAGCAATACAACATCTCCCTCTTTCATAGCTGCTACAGCGTTTGTTGCTGCTTCTCCTGTTACGTTGTAATCTGCAACAAAAACAACTTCTTTTCCTAATTTTTCAGAAAGTTTTTTTGCAACCGGAGCTAAAGATTCTTTCTCATTTGGTCCTTCTTTCACTTTACCAAGATGTGAACAAAGGATAACCTTTCCACCATCCTTTAATAATTTCTGAATTGTTGGAAGGGCTGCATTGATACGTGTTTCATCTGTGATAACACCTTCTTTTAAAGGTACGTTAAAGTCACATCTGACAAGAACTCTTTTTCCTTTTACATTGATATCATCAATTGTCTTTTTGTTTAATCCCATACTTAGGACCTCCTTGTATTATGATTGATACTTCCTGTGCATCCTGACCGTTTAAAAAGACCCTGCCCAATCTGGGCAGGGCTCGTTAGTCTTTCGGTTATGCTAATTCAGCAAAGTATTTGATTGTTTTAACCATCTGAGATGTGTAGCTGTTTTCGTTGTCATACCAAGATACAACCTGTACCTGTGTATTTCCATCTTCCATTGGAGCTACCATTGTCTGTGTAGCATCGAATAATGAACCATATGTCATACCGATAACGTCAGAAGATACGATTTCATCTGTGTTGTATCCGTAAGAATCTGTAGCTGCTGCTTTCATAGCTGCGTTGATTTCGTCCTTTGTAACATGTCCTTTAACAACTGCTACTAAGATTGTTGTAGAACCTGTAGGAGTCGGCACACGCTGAGCAGAGCCGATAAGTTTTCCGTTTAATTCAGGAATAACCAAACCGATCGCTTTTGCAGCACCTGTGCTGTTTGGAACGATATTTGCAGCACCTGCACGGGCACGTCTCTTATCGCCTTTTCTGTGTGGTCCGTCAAGAATCATCTGATCGCCTGTGTAAGCATGAACAGTTGTCATGATACCAGACTGAATCGGAGCGAAGTCATTTAATGCTTTGGCCATTGGAGCTAAGCAGTTTGTTGTACAAGAAGCTGCGGAAATAATGGTATCTTCTTTTGTTAATGTCTTGTGATTTACATTGTAAACAATTGTTGGAAGGTCGTTTCCTGCCGGAGCAGAAATAACAACTTTCTTAGCACCTGCATTGATGTGTGCCATAGATTTTTCTTTTGAGCAGTAGAAACCTGTACATTCAAGTACTACATCTACTTTTAATTCTCCCCATGGAAGTTTGCTGGCATCAGCTTCTTTGTAGATTGTGATTTCCTTTCCATCGACTGTGATAGAACCTTCACCAGCTTCTACTGTATGTCCTGCGTATGGACCCTGAGCTGTATCGTATTTCAATAAATGAGCAAGCATATCAGGACTTGTTAAATCGTTGATTGCTACTACTTCATATCCTTCTGCACCAAACATCTGTCTGAAAGCAAGACGTCCGATACGGCCGAAACCATTAATTGCTACTCTTACTGCCATTTTTAATTCCTCCTAGAATTGTAAATAAATATTATTGTAGGTCAATCCCCACGCTTTCTTAATTGTAACCAAAAAGAAGGTAAAGTTCAAGTGTTTTTATACAGCTTTTCTATCTTTGTTAATTTTTTGACTAAATGTTTTTATTTGAATACAATTTTTGTAAATTTTAACAAATTTTCCAATAAAAAATAGAAAACCACAGATATATATAGTACAATCAACCTAGTACGGAATTTGAAAAGGGGAATGTTATGCTTTGGGATACACATATGCACAGTTATTTTTCGGGGGACAGCGAGGCTTCTCCGCGTGATATGATTGAAAGCGCAATCAAAAAAGGATTGTCCGGCATCTGCTTTACCGACCATTTAGATTTGGATTACAGAGAGACTCCCGGCTACTTTGATTTAAACTTTGAAGGTTACCGGAAAGAAATTTTCGCTTTAAAAAAAGAATATGCCGGTTGTTTTCCTGTGCTTTGGGGAATTGAGCTTGGCCTACAGCCTCATACTGCACCAGAAAATAACAGGATAACGGCCTCCTATCCTTTTGACTTTGTCATCGGCTCCTCACATCTTGTTGACCATATGGACATTTACTATCCATCCTTTTATGAAGGACGCACTGAGCGAACCGCTTACCGCAGATATTTTGAATCTATCCTTGAGAACCTCGCCACAGATGTGGATTTTGATGTATACGGACATTTGGATTATGTGGTACGCTACGGCCCAAATAAGAATCAATCCTTTTCCTACGAAAAATATGCTGATCTGATAGATGAAATTCTCCGGACTCTCATAAAAAAGGGAAAAGGCATTGAGATGAACATGGCAGGATTTAAATATGGTCTTGGACATCCGAATCCGACAGAAGACATCTTAAAAAGATATTGCCATCTTGGCGGCGAAATCCTTACGATTGGTTCTGATGCCCATAAACCGGAGCAGATTGCGTGGAATTATCACAAGGTTCCGGATTTATTAAAAAACGCCGGATTTAAGTATTATACCGTATTCAGACAGCGTAAGCCGGAGTTTATACGACTATAATTACATAATTGTAAGAGCAAACAAAATCCCCCGTGAAACCGAATATCCGGCTTCACGGGGTTTTCTCATTTCATATTTCATGCCCATTAGTTTTATTTGAAATAATTTACACCTGACTCAAACAGTTTCAAATCCTGCTCGCCATAAATATTTACCGCTACGCTGTTTCCACGACGTTCTGAATGTGCCATCTTGCCGAGGATGCGTCCATCCGGACTTGTAATACCTTCGATTGCCATATAAGAACCGTTGATATTCCATTCTTCGTCCATCGTAGGTACGCCCGCCTCATTTACATACTGGGTGGCAACCTGGCCATTTTCAAAGAGTTTGTCTAACCATTCTTTTGGCGCAACAAAACGTCCTTCGCCATGAGATGCCGGATTGCAGTATACTTTACCAAGTTCGGCACCCTGCAGCCACGGGGATTTGTTGGTTACAACCTTGGTATAAACCATCTTGCTGATATGGCGGTTAATCGTGTTGTAAGTCAGCGTTGGGGAATCCGGTGTCTGCATACGGATTTCCCCATATGGTACTAATCCAAGCTTAATTAACGCCTGGAATCCATTACAGATACCAAGTGCAAGTCCATCCCTTTCATGCAGCAGACGGTTGACCGCCTCTGTCATCTTCGCATTGCGGAATGCTGTTGCAAAAAACTTCGCAGAGCCCTCCGGTTCATCTCCTGCGGAGAATCCGCCCGGAAACATAATAATCTGCGCCTTGTCGATTGCTTTTACAAATTCATCAACGGAATCTCTGATATCTTCCGCACTTAAATTCTTAAATACTTTTACAATTGTATCCGCACCCGCACGTTCAAATGCTCTTGCACTGTCATATTCACAGTTCGTACCCGGAAATACCGGAATAAATACGGTAGGTTTTGCAACCTTATTCTTACATACATAAATATGCTTTGTATTAAAAAGACCTGTCTGTACTTCTGAAACCAAATCTGTGGCACGCGTCGGGAATACTTTTTCTAAGGTATTCGTCCATGCTGTGATTGCTTCTTCCATACCAAGCGTCATATCGCCATAAACAAATGCAGACGCATTGTTTACTTCACCAGCAACTTCATAGAAGTCATGTAATCCTGCTTCATTGATTACTTCCTCTGCTACAGAAACCAAAGCGGCAGGAACTTCTGCTACAATATTGCCAAAGCCCGGAGCAAATAACGTATTGACAGAAACAGAAGATTCTATTGTCACGCCAAGTTTATTTCCAAATGCCATCTTGGATACGGCAGCGGCAAGCCCTTTTCCATCCAGCGCATATGCGGAAACAACCGCACCCTTTTGAATCATCTTGTGAACGGCATCATATAATTTCATTACCTGCGCATAAACCGGCAGGTCATATTCATCCTTTTCAATACGAAGCAGTATAAGCTTATTTCCAACTGTTTTCAGTTCCGGTGTGATAATATCGGATTCTTTTGCCACATCTACCGCAAACGATACCAGTGTTGGCGGAACGTCAATCTCGTTGAATGTTCCGGACATAGAATCCTTCCCGCCAATTGATGGCAGACCAAGCCCTATCTGCGCACTATAAGCGCCAAGAAGTGCCGCAACCGGCTGGCTCCAGCGTTTTGGATCCTCGCTCATTCTGCGGAAGTATTCCTGAAATGTGAAACGAACCTTCTTATAATCTCCTCCGGCTGTTACGATTCTCGAAAGTGATTCAAGTACGGCATAAACTGCTCCGTGATATGGACTCCATGAAGAAAGGTATGGATCAAAACCATACGACATCATGGTTACGGTATCGCATTTCCCTTTTAATACCGGAAGTTTTGCTACCATGCTCTGTGTCTCCGTAAGCTGGTATTTTCCGCCGTAAGGCATATATACGCTGCCTGCACCGATAGAGCCGTCGAACATTTCTACAAGCCCTTTCTGCGAACATACGTTAAGGTCTTTTAGCTCTGCAAGCCATGCGGATTTCATATCACCGTCTGCTGCTTCTGCAACTTCCGGGGTATTTATTTTGTGGAAATAGTTCTCTTCTTCTACCGGCATATCTACTGCAACGGCTGCTTCCTGATGTGCGCCATTGGTATCTAAAAATGCACGGGATATATTTACAATTTCTTTTCCTCTCCACTCTAAAACAAGTCTTGGCTCTTCGGTTACAACAGCCACCTCAACCGCTTCTAAGTTTTCTTCCTTTGCATATGCAAGGAACTGTTCTACATCCTGTGGAGCAATCACACATGCCATACGTTCCTGTGATTCTGAAATAGCAAGTTCTGTTCCATCGAGCCCTGCATATTTTTTCGGAACCTTGTCTAACTGCACGCGCAGACCTGCCGCAAGCTCACCGATGGCAACGGATACACCGCCTGCGCCGAAGTCATTACATTTTTTTATGATATGAGATACTTCTTCGCGGCGGAATAATCTCTGCAATTTACGTTCCGTAGGTGCATTACCTTTCTGAACCTCTGCTCCGCATACCGCTGTTGATTCGGTATTGTGCGCCTTTGAAGAGCCTGTCGCTCCACCAATACCATCACGGCCTGTTCTTCCGCCAAGAAGGATAATCTTATCTCCCGGATCTGAGGTAAGTCTTTGTACCGCACGACGTGGCGCCGCACCCATAACAGCTCCGATTTCCATACGTTTTGCAACGTAGTTTGGATGATATACCTCCTTGACATAACCGGTAGCAAGACCAATCTGATTTCCATAAGAGCTGTAGCCATGAGCCGCCTGGCGAACCAGCTTCTTCTGCGGAAGTTTGCCCGGCATTGTGTCCTTTACCGATACGGTTGGGTCTGCCGCACCTGTTACACGCATTGCCTGATATACATAGGTACGTCCTGACAATGGGTCACGGATGGCACCGCCCAGACAGGTTGCCGCCCCGCCAAATGGTTCAATTTCTGTCGGGTGGTTATGTGTTTCATTTTTAAAGTTTACAAGCCATTCTTCTGTCACACCGTCTACCTCTACCGGTACAACAATGGAGCAGGCGTTGATTTCATCTGATTCTTCCTGATCGTTTAACTTTCCTTCTGCTTTCAGACGTTTCATTGCAAGAAGCGCAAGGTCCATAAGACATACAAATTTGTCGTCACGTCCTTTATAGATCTCTTTATGTGTATGCAAATAATCTATATAAGCAGCTTCAATTGGAGCGCGATAAAATCCGTCTTCAAACTTAACCTCTGTAAGTTCTGTAGAAAATGTTGTATGGCGGCAATGGTCAGACCAGTAAGTATCCAGCACACGGATTTCTGTCATAGACGGATTTCTGTGTTCTTCACTCTTGAAATAGTTCTGGATATGAAGAAAATCCTTAAATGTCATAGCAAGGTTTAAGGAGCTGTATAATGCCTTTAATTCCTCCTCCGGCATATCAATAAATTTCTCGAAAATTATTACATCTGCCGGCTCTTCAAAATTCTGGACCAAAGTTTCTGGTTTATCCATTCCGGTCTCACGGGAATCCACAGGGTTAATGCAGTGTTTCTTAACTGCTGCAAATTCTTCCTCTGTAAGCTTACCTTCTAAAACATAAGTGGTTGCACTGCGGATAACCGGTTCTTCCGTTTCATTCAAAAGTTTTACACACTGCTCTGCGGAATCTGCTCTCTGGTCAAACTGTCCCGGTAAATATTCTACCGAGAACACATACGCATCTTTGTATGCAAACGTTTCCTCATAGATGTCATCTACCGGCGGCTCGGAAAACACCGTCATCAATGCTTTCTTATACGTTTCTTCTGAAATGTTTTCAATATCGTAGCGGATTAGTACCCGTACCCTTGTTACCGTTTTAATACCGAGATAATTCTTTATCTCTTCGCTCAATTCTTTTGCCTTTACCGCAAAATCAGGTTTCTTTTCCACATAAACGCGACGTACATTACTCATGTTTTTCCCCTCCGGCTTTTTTGTGAATGGTCATAATTGTACTTGAATATAACTTAGTATAACATCTTTATTCTAATAAGCATAATTAATATATTTAATCTATATTATAAGATACATTAATTTTGTTCTGTCGTAATATTCTCAGCAATTGTAACTTCTGCAACGATTGTTGCCGTGCTGCTGTTTCCTGCTTCGTCTGTCGCTGTTATGGTTAAATCTACAGAATGTACTCCCGGAACAGTCTCTCCTTCGTATATGCCCGTTACCGCGCATACTATCTCTTTTGCATCGGATACATTATCGGTTACGGTATAGTGCTTATCTCCAATTACTGCAGCGATTGCCGCATCTGTCACCGCCTGCTTCCGTGCTGTTTCATCTGTGATACCGGTCAAATCTGCGTAAGCGGATACCTTTTCTCCGGTAACTTCAATAACCGGTGCTGTTTTATCCTTTTCATACTGATAAAATACAAGTATTTCATAGTTCTTTGAGGTATTTCCATATGCATCCGAAGCATTCGCCTTACACCTTACCAGCCCGTATAACTGTTGTTTTCTTGCCTCAGCCAGTTTCGATAAATCCAGTTGGATTGCGGATGCATCAATTCGCTCTCCGTTATCCATTAGTTCTAATCCGTCCAGAATTATTTGCTCAATATCCGTACTGTTATCCGTTACCGTAATGGTCTGATTCTGTTTAATTACCGGTGCCGTAGTATCGACCACTTTTACGGAAGCTGTGGCGCTTGCAGTTTTTCCGGTAACGCCTGTTGCTGAATACACAATGGAATAGGTTCCCACTTTGTTTTTATCCAATTCTGTTGTAACAGTTACCGATAAAGGCATCCCGTCCACATCCACTGCTGTTACATTTCCCAACAGATAATCATTCAGATCAACTGCCGAGCCACGTTCTATATCGTCTGGATTTTGCACGCCGTTTAATAATACATTTCCCTTGTTCCAGGGATTATCCAAATCCGGGTCCGTTGGGTCCCAGCCCGCATAAGGGCTTCCCTCTGTAATCTTGATCGCCTCTGGTCTGCCAAGCGGTCCGGGATTTGATGCATCATCATAGATTTCTACAACTGTACCGGCTCCGCAGTTATCATAAATCCATTTTGCATCTTTTACGGCTAAGCGTATGCACCCCTTTGATGCGGGTGAGCCCAGCATATTATACTGATTTTCCCATAACACATCATTTGAAGTTGCCGTATACGGTACGGAATGGAACAGAATATGTCCAATAATTCTTGTTGTATAATAACCATATACATCAACTCCGTTACCAAATAACTTCCGCCATTTATATCTTATACCCGGCATCACATATTTTCCTAACGGTGTGCGATTATTCAATCCAACCGAACAAATCATGCTCTTGTATGGGACTGTATAATTACCATTTTCATCCTTCGTATAAATCGTTACACAGTTCGCCGCACGGTTCACTTTGATATAGTATGGAACCTCCTTTGGTTTCTCCGGTTCAGACGGTTCATCCGGTTCAGACGGTTCATCCGGCTCATCTGTTCCGGTCTGTGTTTCCCCTTCTGTTGTATCTTCTGTCTCCGTCTGCCGTTCCGTTTCTGTTTCTTCCGGCGGTTCTGTTTCTGTATCTGTCTCAGATTCCGTGACCGTTTCCGACTCCGATACTCCTGTATCTGTTTTACTCTCTGACTCTGTCTGTTCGGATTCATTACCGCGTCCAATGCTTCCGATGACTTGGGAATTTAATAAAAATATAAAAAAACTAATCAGCAATGCCCCTAATACAGCACCGCATAAAATACCTGTTATTGCTTTTTTCATTTTCTCTCCAACATTTATTTATTACTTCTTGATTGACACTATTATAAGTAAACCTTATAATAGTATCAGACATTTATTGTTTTCTTAATAATATAAGAGGTGACTTATGGATATCAATTATGAACTTTACAAAGTTTTTTATTATGTTGCTTCCTCCTTAAGCTTTTCCGAAGCCAGCAAAAAGCTTTATATCTCCCAGTCAGCAGTCAGCCAGTCGGTTAAGACTTTAGAAAAAAAACTGGGACAATCTCTTTTTATCCGCAGTACCAAGAAGGTACAACTGACGCCGGCAGGCAGTCTTTTGTTAAAACACATCGAGCCTGCTATGAATTTGATCGCGCGCGGCGAAAGCCAGCTTCTTGATTCGGGAACTTTAGGTCTTGGACAGCTTCATATCGGTGCCAGCGACACCATCTGCCGTTATTTTCTGGTTCCATATCTGAAACAATTTCACCAGAAATTTCCAAATGTTCCAATTAAAGTTACCAATGCAACCTCTATCCAATGCGTGAATCTTTTAGACCAGCGTAAAGTTGATTTAATCGTAACAAACTACCCGAATACCCACTTAAATCATGATTATATTCAAAAAACCATTGCATGTTTTCATGATGTTTTCATTGCAAATCCGAATTACTTTGATTTGATGGACCGGGAAGTTTCCTTTGAAGAACTCAAAAAACTTCCAATCATGATGTTAACCCGCCAAAGTACTACCAGCGAATTTCTGCACAACCTGTTTATCCAGCACCAGCTAGAACTCGTTCCTGAAATTGAGTTAAGCAGTAATGATTTGCTGATTGACCTTGCCCGCATCGGACTTGGTATCGCATTTGTTCCTGACTACAGCCTAAAAGAGGACACCAGGGATTTATTCATCTTAAAAACTAAGGAGAAAATGCCGGCCCGCAAAATGGTTGCATCCGTCAACTCAACCTTCCCTGTATCCGCTTCTACTGAAGAATTCCTAAAACTTCTTCCAGAAGTCTGACACCTGCTGTTCTACCGTATTTACGCTGCAGATGCAGCGCGTTTTCCATTCTCTTGGATAAAGTGTCTGATATTCGGATTGCAGAAATCTTTCATCTAATAACAGAATGACTCCATTGTCCTCCGTCGTCCGGATTACTCTTCCTGCCGCCTGGAGGACTTTATTCATACCCGGAAACCGGAATGCATAATCAAATCCGTTCCCTGATATCTTATCATAGTAATTCTTTAATATTTCCCGTTCGTTGCTAACCTGCGGCAGCCCTGTTCCCACTACAATGGCACCTATCAGTCTGTCATTTGTCAAATCAATGCCTTCACTAAAAATTCCTCCCATGACACAAAACGCCGCAAAAGAAGTCTCATATTCCTGCTCAAAACCTCGCAGAAATTCCTCCCTTTTTGCTTCTTTCATCCCGCTTTCCTGACAGACAGACACAGCACGTCCCCCGTCCATTTCCAAAAACACCTCATAGACCTGCTGCATAAGGCGGTACGATGGAAAAAATACCATATAATTGCCTTTTTTGCAATGTATCGTTTTTACAATATATTCTGCTATTCTTTGGAATTCTGAATCCCTTCGCCTTGTGTATCTGGTGCTTACGTCATTTCCAAACAAGAGCAGGCGCTGCTCCTCTTTGAACGTACTCTCTGCATAGATGGCATAATTATCCGCTTCCGTACTCAATAAACTTTTATAATATTGGATTGGTAAAAGGGTAGCGGAGAAAAAAACAGTAGCATTTCCCTTATCAATACACGCCTGAAGCCGTCGGGATGGATCCACGCAGAATAATTTCAGCATAAATCTTCCATCCTCCTGTATCTCGCTGTATATCTGGTATTTTTCATCCAGCGTTTCTTCAACGCTTAGGAACCTGCGAATATGAAAGTACAAATCAAGCACTTCTTTTCTGCCGGAAAACTCCATTGGCGATTGCAGAAATTCATCTAACTCTGAAGCCAGATTCATAAGCGAGAAGCTGAAGTTTCCCGTATGCTCATGCAGTGTGTATGTCTCACATTCACGCTTATATTCCAGCAGGATTTTATTGCAGCGTTCCAGCATTCGCTCAATCTTTTTGCTGTAAGGTTTCATAATATGTTTTACAGTCAGGAAATCTTCCTTGTAGAGGCTTGCACTGTACATCTCCCGGCTGCGCTCTACGAGATTATGCGCCTCGTCTACGAGAAAAATATATTCCCCCTTTTTCCCCTCTTGGAAAAAGCGTTTCAGATACACATTCGGGTCAAATACATAATTATAGTCGCAGATAATATTGTCCGCCCATGTCGCCACGTCCAGGCTCATTTCAAACGGACAAACCTGATGGGTTTTTGCCTGCTGCAATATTTCTTCGCGGGTGAACATATCGCTCGTTTGCAATAATTCATATACCGCATCATTTACTCTGTCAAAATGCCCCTTTGCATAGGGACAGTGGATGGGATTACAGTCCATTTCCTCACAGAGACATAACTTTTCCTTGGCTGTCAACTGTATCGTCTTCGCCTGATAGCCGTTCTCTTGTAAGAGCCGGAAAGCTTCCTTTGCCACCGTTGCGGTAATCGTCTTTGCCGTCAGGTAAAAAATGCGGTCTGCCAGATTCTCTCCAACGGCTTTTACCGCCGGGAAAATCGTGGAAATTGTTTTCCCAACCCCTGTTGGTGCCTGTATAAAAAGTGTTTTCTTCCGGTAAATGGTTCGGTACACATCCGAAACCAACTGCTTTTGTCCCTGTCGGTATGGAAACGGAAATTCCAGTTTCTGAATGGATTCCTGCCGGATTTTTCTCCACTGAAACTGAAAATCCGCCCATTTGCGGTAATTTTCAATCAGACTTGTAAACCATTCCTCTAATTCTGCAAAGGTAAACTCCTGCTGGAAGTATTTTGTGGTTTCAATATCTAAATTGACATAGGTCATCTGTATTGCAATCTGCTCTAATTCATTCTGCAAAGCAAAAATATACGCATAGCACATTGCCTGCGCCTGATGCACATATACCGGCTGCCGCAGGTGGTCTAAATTCTTATAAACCCCTTTGATTTCATCAATGACCGCCATTCCGCTTTCATTCGTAAAAATGCCGTCTGCCCGTCCATCGATGGTAAGTTCATAAAATTCGCCCTCTGCCACATATTTCAGCGGCACTTCTGCCTGATAACCGCTTCCCTGAGACTTTTGAATCTTACGGTGAAGCCGGCTTCCTTCCAGCATGGCATCTGCATTTGGCAGACGCCCCCTGCGGTTATCAATATCTCCTTCACGGAAAATAAATTCCACAAGATCACGAACCGAAATATGCAGTTTTTCCTTTCCCTGCTTCTTCATTTCCGCAAAATCCTTTCTTTCCCACGTTGATGTATCACGGTCTTTCTCATGACAGAAAAAAGATGTCCTACTTTACTGAATAAGACATCCCTATCATAACATAAATACTCTTGAATTAGAAGACCGGAACAACTGCTCCTTCATAATTTTCTTCTATATACTTCTTTACTGCCTCTGACTGCAAAGCCTCCACCAAAACCTTGATTTTCTCACTGTTTTTGTTTCCGCTTTTAACCGCAACAATATTCGCATAGGTTTCTGCCGCTACAGATGTACTCTCTTCAAGTGCAATGGCACCGGATACCTCTAAACCGCCGGAAATTGCATAGTTTCCATTGATAACGGCCGCATCCAGATCCTGTAACGAACGCGGAAGCTGTGCTGCTTCCATCTCTTTAATATCCAGATTCTTTGGATTTTCTACAACATCATTTATGGTAGCATTTATTCCGGCGCCTTCTTTTAAGGTGATAAGGCCATTGGCTTCGAGTAACAGTAATGCCCTTGCTTCATTCGTTGCATCATTCGGGACGCCAACGACTGCACCATCTTTGATTTCGGATATGTTATCTGCTTTTGCCGAATAGATTCCAAGCGGTTCAAAATGTATTGCTGCCACCGGTACAAGCTCTGTCTTATTTTCTGCATTGAAGTTGTCCAGATATGGCTGATGCTGAAAAAAATTTGCATCCAGTTCTCCATCATTTACCGCTGTGTTTGGAAGAACATAATCGTTATATTCCACAATTTCCAGTTTATAGCCCTTTGCTTCCACCTCTGCCTCTATCTGTTTTAGTATCTCGGCATGAGGAGACGGGGATGCGCCGATTCTTATGGTTTTTTCATTGGTTCCGTTTCCACCGCAGCCTGAAAGAAATGCACAGCTTAGTATTGCTGCAAGTCCTAAACTGATTGCTTTTAAAAAAATCTTTTTCATATCTTTTTCCTCTCTTTTTTATTTTAACTACATTTATTTCTTTACTTCCTAACGTCGGCGTTTGTCCGTACCGCCCGCAATCTTCATACCGGTTTCCTGAAAAAACTGTACTACTGCGACCAGTAAAATAACGGTAACAAGCATAATATCTTCCTGATATCTGTAGTAGCCGTAATTGATTGCGATTGCACCAAGACCACCGCCGCCGACAAATCCCGCCATTGCAGAATATCCCAGAATCGTTGTAATGGCGATTGTACTGCCTACAATAAGGGATGGTTTTGCTTCCGGCAAAAGCACCTTAGTAATAATCTGAAACGTATTAGAGCCCATTGAAACAGCCGCCTCTATCACACCGCTTTTTACCTCTTTAAGGGACGATTCCACCATTCTGCTTACAAACGGTGTTGCTGCGGCTACAAGCGGCACAATCGTTGCAGTTGCTCCAATGGTTGTTCCCACCATAAATCTGGTAAGCGGTAAAATTGCCA
Source organism: uncultured Agathobacter sp. (assembly GCA_944381555.1). Classification (GTDB taxonomy): domain Bacteria; phylum Bacillota; class Clostridia; order Lachnospirales; family Lachnospiraceae; genus Roseburia. Next base: position 125,871 of record CALWLL010000002.1, read on the forward strand.
CCAGTAAAATAATAAAAGGCACGGAACGGATCAGATTAACAACCATCCCCAATCCTTTATTTATCACTTTGCATTCTGCAAACCCGTCCTTGTCGGTTATAAAAAGCACAACTCCTAATGGGATGCCGAATATATATGCAAGCATGGTAGAAACCACTGTCATATAAAGCGTTTCTGCAAGCCCCTCTGCCATAATACTAATCCACTGATTTATTCCCATACTGCTTCCTCCGTCACATATAATCCCGTTTCATCTAAATCCTTCTTTACTTTTGGCGCCCTCATCTCATCTTCCGCAATCATAGTGAGCCTCTGATGACCGGCTGGCTCAAAACCTTCTTTCTGCGGAAACAGAAGATGTCTGGTAACATCCGATTGTGGGTTTCGGAAAATATCCATTACATTTCCTGCTTCTACGAGTTCCCCCTCGTGAATGACCGCAACCTTATCACAAATCTGCTCTACCACCTTCATCTCATGTGTGATTACTACGATGGTAACCCCCATTCTCTCATTAATGTTTTTGAGCAAATCAAGAATTGCCCGCGTCGTCCCCGGATCTAAGGCGCTGGTCGCTTCATCGCAAAGCAGCACATCCGGGCTTGTTGCTAATGCTCTTGCAATCGCCACCCTTTGTTTCTGTCCGCCGGATAGCTGTGACGGGAAGCTGTGCATTCGCTCTTCTAAACCAACCAGCTTTAATAACTCCTTTGCTTTCGCTGTGGCTTCCCGTTTTGGAACACCTGATATCTCCAATGGATAACGTACATTTCCTATTGCATCTCTTTGTTCTAAGAGATTGAACTGCTGAAAAATCATTCCTATTTTCCGGCGCATTTTTCGAAGTTTTGCTTCGGGTAGATTCATCAGATTCACATCCTCAAAATATACGTTTCCCGACGTCGGTCTTTCCAACAAATTCATGCATCTTACCAAGGTAGATTTCCCCGCCCCTGATGAACCAATCACACCAAAAATGCAGCCCTTTTCTATATGCAGGTCAATCTCTGACAGCGCATGAATCATACCTTCTGCCGTCTCAAATGTCCTGCTAACATTTTCCAATCGAATCATATACTCTCCTTCCGCTATTATGTCAAAAACAATAATGTCTTTCCTATGACACAAAAAACGGACGCATCTGCGCCCGCTCTAAATCTCACATCATTTCTAATCAGAAACTGACCTAATCGAACATCGGCGCACAAAAATAAACATCTGCATCATAGCACGCATGCACATGTCCATCATCATTGTCATGTTCTGTACAAAATCATAAGCCCGATATTTCATAGGTCGTCTCCCTTCTTCTAATCTCTTCACACAGCAGAATCCTGTCCCGTGTGTCACTCACAAAACGTATTATACCTATTCCATCTGCTATTGGCTAATATATTCTTTTTATGTCTGGTTATAAATATTATTTATAACTGATATTGATTTTCAAATGAAAACTTATTATACTTAGGACAGACTTATTTGTCCTAAAGGATATGTATCGTAAGAAAGGAATAAAACATGACCCTTCAGCAATTACAACAGGTAATCACAATTGCAGACTCGAAATCCATGAACGAAGCCGCCAAAAAACTGTATGTATCGCAGCCCAATCTTTCCTCTGTGGTAAAGGAATTAGAGGCAGAAGCCGGCATTTCGATTTTTATCCGCTCCAACCGGGGAATCCTTGTTACTCCGGAGGGGGAAGAGTTTATCGGCTATGCAAGGCAGATTGTAGAACAATATCAATTATTAGAGCGCCGGTACTTAACCGCCGAATCCAAGAAAAAATTCTCTGTTTCCATGCTTCACTACTCTTTCGCCGTTAAGGCATTCGTAGAACTGGCAAAACAGGTCGGTATGGACGAATATGAATTTGCCATATACGAAACACAGACCTCTCAGGTCATTGACAATGTCAAAAACCTAAAAAGTGAGCTTGGGATTCTCTACCTTAGCGATTTTAATCAGGCAGTACTTACCAAGCTTTTAAAAGAACATGGACTTATTTTTGAACCCCTCTGCACCTGTGATACCTATGTGTATCTTTGGAAGGGACATCCGCTTGCCTCATGGTCTTCTGTCTCCATGAAGGATTTGGAGGAATATCCGTGTATTGCTTTTGACCAGGGACGAAGCAACTCCTTCCACTTTGCAGAAGAGATGAAAAGTACCTATGATTACAAGAAACTTATCAAAATATGCGACCGCGCTACGGTATTAAATCTCATGGTCGGCTTAAATGCCTATACGCTCTGCTCCGGCATCATCTGCGAAGAATTAAACGGTTTTGACTACGTAGCAATTCCTCTGGCAGAATCCGAGCCTATGCATATCGGTTACATTAAACATAAAGGAGCTAAACTCAGTGCAATCGGAGAAATCTATCTGGACGAACTGCAAAAATATCTGAAAAACCGTTACAACTAAGTCTCATGAAAAAAGCAAGGTCTTTTGAACCTTGCTTTTTTCCTTCCTCTTATGTTTATAATTCGTACAGTTTTGTATATTTCTCTGTCAGATACTCGATATAATATTTCGGATTAAAGGCTTCGCCTACTGTATCCAAAAGCAATTCCTGCGTATTCTTCGAGCCGCCGTATTTATGAATATGCTCACACAGAAATTCCCGAACCGGCACTAAATTTCCTTCTTCCAGATACTTTTTAACCGGCATAACACCTTCCATATAATGGAATAACTGTGCGGCAATCGCACTTCCTAACGCATAAGAAGGGAAATAGCCAAAGCTGCCGCCTGCCCAGTGCATATCCTGTAAAATGCCCTCGGCATCATTCTCCGGTGTCATTCCCAAATATTCTTCATATTTTTCATTCCAGATTCTTGGAAGTTCTTTTACATCCACATCTCCATCAAAAATCATCTTTTCGATTTCGTAGCGAATCATTATATGAAAAGAATACGTCAGTTCATCCGCCTGTGTACGGATCAGGCTCGGTTTTGCATAGTTAATGGCTTTGTAAAATTCTTCCAATGTCACATCTTTTAATTCTTCTGGGAAAAACTCACAAACCTTGCCAAATAATGGTTTCCAGAACTCCATGCTTCTGCCTAGATTATTCTCATAAAAGCGGGATTGGGACTCGTGCATTCCCATAGAAGTTCCGCCACCAATCGGCGAGGTTGTGATTGCATCATCAATGTCCATTTCATATAACGCGTGTCCGCCCTCATGGATAATGGAGAAAATCGCATCTTCCAGTTTATTTTCCAGATAATGATTGGTAATACGCACATCATGATTGTGCAGATTTGTCGTAAACGGATGCGCACTCTCTGCCATCACACCACGATTAAAATCAAATCCAATGTATTCTGCCAAAAAATGGCTTAACTTTTTCTGTGTCTCAATGTCGTAGTTTTTACGAAGACAGTCAATGGAAATCCAGTCTGGCTTTTTACGAATCTGTGCCACTAATGGGATTAAGGCTTCTCGTAACTGACAGAAAAATTCATCCAAAATTTCCATTGTAAAGCCTTCTTCATATTCATCCAGCAGAACATCATACAGTTTCTGTCCCGGTTTTTGCTTATAGCCTGCAAATCGTTTGGTGTAGGATATGATTTCCTCCAACACCGGCGCATAAATACTATAGTTGTTGGTATTTTTCGCTTCTTCCCATACCGGATAAGCCTTCGCCAAAACAATCTCAAATGCCTGTAATTCTTCCGGTGGGATAAGCTCCATATTACGAAATTCTTTCTTCATATTTTTTACAATCGCTTTTTCATAAGGCGTAAGTTTTGCGTTTTCCTCGTCTGTAGAAAGCTGTTGTAATAATCCTTTTACTACATCATTAATCAGCGCTTTATAGTTTTCTCCTGATAAGATAGCCATCGCTTTGGAAGTAAAGTCAATTGCTTCTTTGGGAGCAGCCGTGCTGTTGTCCCAGTTTAGCATGGTCATGGCCACCCGATATGCATATGCCTTATCTAAATGTGGTTGTAATTTTTCAAATAATTCGCTCATATTTTCTCCTTTATATTAAAAATTTTTATAGTTTTATAATGAAACTGCCAAGCACTTACGTTCTTCCTATGATATAAAAAAGAACTTCAAAACCTTTCTTTTACAAGGTTTTAGAAGTTCTTCCTTTGAGCAGGGGTGGTAGGAATCGAACCCACCTCTGGAGTTTTGGAGACTCTTATTCTACCGATGAACTACACCCCTATATCATATTTCTGTTTTGATTTATACTTTGCAAAACAACAAAGGTATTATAACTTAAAAATAAAAAAGACGCAATAGCAAATTACGTCTTTTGTTAAAGTTTATTCCTTCAAAACTTCATACAGTTTCCGTTTCCAAACCCTGTTCCCTGGTCAAGCCCTCGACCTATTAGTAACAGTCAGCTCCATGTATTACTACACTTCCACCTCTGCCCTATCTACCTTGTAGTCTTCAAGGGGTCTTACTTCCCGAAGGAAGGGATATCTCATCTTGAGGGGGGCTTCACGCTTAGATGCCTCCAGCGTTTATCCCGTCCGAACTTGGCTACTCTGCCATGCCGTTGGTCGACAACAGATACACCAGTGGTTCGTCCATCCCGGTCCTCTCGTACTAAGGACAGCTCCTCTCAAATATCCTCCGCCCACGCCGGATAGGGACCGAACTGTCTCACGACGTTCTGAACCCAGCTCGCGTACCGCTTTAATGGGCGAACAGCCCAACCCTTGGGACCT
>CALWLL010000003.1 GCA_944381555.1 uncultured Agathobacter sp.
AATATATGAGTGTGAGGATTGTACCGGTTGCCCATACCGCCAGGAATGTATGAAGAAAACAGAAGGAAACCGGACTGTGCGGCTGAACCAAGAGCTAACCAGTTTCCACCAGGAAGTTATAGATAATTACTGATTCCTATTTTAAGATAGGTCTATTAAAGTGTTTCCAAAAATGAAAGAAATACCTTGGATATACCAAAGAAACTCCTGCCGTGCAATGCGCGGCAGGAGCTTCTTAATTTTAGGGGAGTTTTTTTACAGCCCCGTTTGTTTTTATGTAGTCTTATAAGTAATTATTTTAAGAATTTCAAATCTTTAATAATCGCCGGTTCTTTTGCTTTACCCTGACAAACCTGAACAAAGCAGATGATTCGGATGACAGTCAATGCAACAATTGCAACTACACCTACGATCAGTACGATACAAGTCCATGACAGCAATACTGTTACAGCTGCAGCTAACATCATAACAACATCAATTTTCAAAGATTGACGCACATGAAATTTTGCATATGGTGATTCACCGGATGCAAGAAGCGCAATAATGACACCTATAACGCTCATGATATATGGGAGCATTGCAAATATTTTGTTATCCGAAATATCATTTGCAGAAAATTCTGCTGTGTGATCCGTCGGATCTACATAAACCTGTGGCTGCGGTCCTCCGGATGTTGGGGTTCCGCAACTCGGACAGAATGCAACTCCTTCATTTAATTGTGCTCCACATTTTGAACATACCATAACTAACTCCTCCTTTAATCCCCTTTTTATGTATATATTTTAACATATTATTAATTTAATACTTTTATGAGGAAGTGTCAACTTTAATTCAGAATCATTTGCATACAGCCGTAAATTCCGGCGTCATTTCCCAGACTTGCCAACGCAAAACGCGTATCGCGGCATGCATGGAAGGAATTTCCCTGAAAATGTTCCCGAATCGTATCTACCAGAATAGCACCTGCTTTTGATACGCCACCGCCAATAACAATAATCTCCGGATTTACAACACACACCATATTTGAGAGTGCAGAACCTAAGATTTCGCCTACTTCATCCACTAACTCTTTGGCAATTTCATCTCCGGCTTTTGCCTCGTCAAAAATATCTTTCGCTGACAGCGCCTCAAACCGGCGGAGTGTTGTGTCATCTGAAGACTTTGCAAGCTTTCTCTTTGCCATTCTTACGATACCTGTAGCAGAAGTATACTGTTCCAAACAGCCATACTGTCCACAGTTGCAGGCTTCAATTTCATCCGGGTTTACTGTAATATGACCAATTTCGCCGCCTGCGCCGTTAAATCCGGCCACTACTTTTCCATCAACGATAATTCCACCGCCAACCCCGGTTCCAAGCGTTACCATAATAACATCCTTACATCCTTTTGCGCCGCCCTGCCACATTTCCCCTAATGCGGCAACATTGGCATCATTTCCAACCTTTACGCTTAAACCGGTAAGCGCTCCAAGTTCTTCCGCTACATTAAGAACACCCCAGCCTAGATTTACACAGCGGTTTACGACGCCATTGCCTAATACCGGTCCCGGCACACCAATGCCAATCCCCAAAACATCCTCTTTACGGATAGCTTCCTGCGCCAATTTGTTGTCAATGGCTTTCGCAATGTCTGATAAAATATTGCTTCCTCCGTTTGTTGTCTGGGTCTTAATCTCCCACTTATCAAGAAGTTTTCCACTTATTTCAAAAAATCCCACTTTAATCGTCGTTCCACCAATATCAACACCAAATCCATACTTTTTCATACTTTTTCTCCTTAATTATTGTCTATATTTGGTTCATTTACCCCTTCATTTTCAGACGAAGCTTCCGTCTCTTGCAGACTCTTTCTTTCTGACCCTGTTTCCGTTTCTGTTTCCGTCTCTGTTTCCGTCTCTGTCTCTGTTTCCGGCGGATAATACTCTTCTGTAAAGCCATCGGAAAGTTCTGCATACGGAAGAAAATTAAGCGGCGTAAGACCTTCGTTTGCATAGGTCATATACTGCCTCCATATCCACGACGGATAGGTAGAGCCCTTCAAATCATCCACTTTCCTAGGTATATCACAGCCTACCCATACACTGGTTGTATAGTATCTTGTATAACCTACAAACCATCCATCCTTATTACTGTTCGTTGTTCCGGTTTTGCCTGCGCATGGCATACCTTCTAGTTTTGCCTCCTGACCGGTGCCTTCTTCCATAACAGATTGCAGTACGCTTGTCATCATCCGTGCTTCTGTTTCACCGTAGATTCTCTCGCCCTGCAAAGAAGACTCATACACCACATTTCCATCTGCATCCACAATCTTCCTGATACATGTCGGAGTACGGTACACTCCATCATTCTCTAAGGTGGCATAAGCTGCGGCCATCTCTATAGGAGATACACCTTTTGTAAAGCCTCCTATGGATGTAGAAGGCACATAATCCGAATCCTTAATGTTAGCGAAATGCATATTCTTTAAATACTGTAAGCCCACCTCCGGTGTAATCTCGCTGTATACCTGCCATGCAACAGAGTTTAAAGATTTTGCCACTGCCTTGCGTATGGTAACTTCTCCGTAATAACGCTCTGCTGCCGGACCATTCTCAATCTCCCGGTCTACAACCAGTGTATCTGGATTTTTCCCAGTCTGAAAATACGGGGTATACACGCTAAGCGGCTTAATCGCACTTCCGGGCTGACGATAAGACTGATATGCACGGTTTAGGGTGTAAAATCCCAAATTCTGGTCGCGGCCGCCTACAATTGCTACGACATATCCTGTTTCATTGTCAATCGATACCGCCGCACCCTGCATCTGGAACACGCCCTCCTCATTAAGCTCTGCAAAACCCGCTAAGACGTCATCTACCGCCGTCTGAAGAGCCTCCTGCTTATCCAGTTCAATACTGGTATAAATCTTATAGCCTTCTGCGTAAATCTGTTTCTGGCAGACAGAGTATAACTCATCATACTCCTCATCATATTGTTGCTTTTCCTCCTCCGAAGAAAAATATTCCCGAAACTCAAAGCCCTGCATTTCCATCAACGCTCTGGTTGCACAATAATATACATATGTATCAACATAATTATTCCGCTGCGGCTTTTCGCTTGGCGCAGGATTTAACACAATTTCTTCCGCTACTGCCGCCGAATATTCCGCTTCATCTATCTTCCCGTCTTCATACATACTTTTTAAAATACGGTCGCGTCTGCTGAGTGTATTCTCAATATTTACAATCGGGTCATAGTAGGTCGGACTGTTGGGAATGGCGCATAAAAATGCGATCTGCGACAGGCTTAGTTCATCAAGTTCACAACTGAAATAGCCCGTACAGGCAGCCTGAATCCCATAATATCCATTGGCAAAATAAATATTATTCAGATAAAATTCCATTATTTTATTCTTACTGTATATCTTTTCCAATTCGGCAGCGATAAACATCTCCTTGATTTTTCGCTCCCATCTCTTCCCGTTATCCAGATAAATATTTCTGGCAAGCTGCATGGTAATGGTGCTTCCCCCCTGCGACAACTCTCCGCTCTCCAAAATTGCTTTGGCTGAACGAATAATCGCCACCACATCAACACCATTGTGCTCATAAAATCTTTTATCCTCCACACTGACCATAGCCGTTACAAAATCCGGCGGAATATCTTCATAATCTACATAGTCAGCTTCCTTCTGCCCTTTGATATAAGAAATCACTTCTCCATTGGCATCATATATTGTACCGGTTTGAGACGGAACAAAATATTTCTCATCTGAAGAGCGGACCAGTTCAATGGCCTCCTTACGAAGCTCTTGAATCTTTTCCGCATATCCTCCATAGTTATAATAAAAAACGATGCCCACAACAACTACTATGAGCAGTATTTGTATTTTAACAAGAAACCAGAAAAGACGATGTTTTTTCTTCTTCTTCTGTTTTTTCTCTTTTGTCATATACCTCTCCTGCAAATATTACTATAGAATATTTTAGTCGCTTTTCTGATTATACGCAAGGTCAAAAAACAATACTTACTGCTCTAAATGGCGGCCTAAAAATGTTGCCGCAGTTTTTGCGATTTGGAGAATCAATTCGTCTTTATTTCGTGCGGTATCCTTGCTTAGAATTACGATTGCGCCGATACTGTCTCCATTTGATAAAATGGTTGCGACTACTTGTCTTTCATAATTTTTTTCATCGCTTACGGTTACTTTTACCATATCGTTTTTCTCCCCTGCTGCAACCAGATTACTTCTTTTATCAATTGCAGACTGCATCTGGGCATCTAACGCTTTTCCATCAAATTCCTTTTTTCCTGTTCCTGCTGCGGAAATAATATAATCGCGGTCCGTAATGCATACTAATTCTCCTAAGACCTGGGCAAGACTTTCTGCAAGGCTTACCGCAAATTCACTTAACTCTCCTACCGGCGAGTATTTTTTTAATAAAATCTCTCCCTCTCTGCTTGTAAATATCTCCATCGGGTCCCCTTCGCGGATTCGCATTGTTCTTCGGATTTCTTTTGGGATTACAATTCTGCCCAAATCATCTATTCTTCGTACAATTCCTGTAGCTTTCATATTTTCTCCTTTCGTTGGCAAAAATGCCTCTGCTTACATTTACTAGATTTATGTCTAGTATCTGTAAGCAGAGGCATTTTATACCTTGAAAAATATATATTTCTCTTACCTGTCTTTCCCAATAATTTCTTCTGCTATCTGACTTTTGTCTTTTCCATCGGTTGAAATGACATTATCGGCGGCCTGTTCATAAATGTCTTGGCGCCGCTTCATTAACTGCGCTATGTACTCCACATTCATATTTCCGTTTAGTAGCGGTCTGTTCGTGCTGTAACGCACACGTTCAAAAATGGTTTCCGGTGTTGCGGTTAAAAAAACAACTGTTCCGTTTGCCTTCATTTTTGCTACATTCTCCTCCCGAAGAACGGCTCCTCCTCCACAGGAAACAACAGCGCCGCCCTTCTTTGTAATACGTCCTATCAACGCACTTTCCAGATCACGGAAATACGTTTCTCCATACTTATCAAAAATCTCGTTAATGGTCAGACCTGCTTCCTGTTCAATCGTCTCGTCCATTTCAATCAGTTCTGCATTCAATTCCTCTGCAAGAATCTTGGCAATGGTACTTTTCCCAACACCCATAAACCCAATTAAAAATATATTTCTATTTTCCATAAAAGCGTTCCTTTACTTCTTCTACCGGCATATCCTTCCCTGTAAACAATTTGAATGCAGACACCCCCTGCCACAGGAGCATACCCTTTCCGCCTACGCAGGTGCATCCGGCTGCTCTTGCATCCTTTAACAACAGCGTTTCCTCTGGATTGTATACAATATCCACAACAACAAGCCCCGGACGAAGCGCAGACAAATCCTTTACCACACTCTGGTCATCCATCGGCTTCATTCCGACAATTGTAGCGTTGACGAAAATATCCCCGGATTGCATTTCAGCCGTCATCTTATCTACATCATCAATATCGTATACATTTACCTTACATTCCGGGACGGCCGCTCTAATTTTCTCCGCCGTCTGTAAGGTTCTTTCGAAAAAAGCATCCTTTTTGTTGAAGATTACAATTTCTCTTGCGCCGTCCAATGCGCACTGCACCTGAATCGCAGTTGCCGCACCGCCTCCGCCAGCCACAATAATCTTTTTGTCCTTAATATCTATGCCATGATCTTTTAAATTGTTTACAAAACCTTCTCCATCCGTAATATGACCTATCAGTTTTCCATCTTCATTTACAATGGTATTGACCGCCCCGATAATGCGGGCCGCAGGGGATAGTTCGTCCATATGACGGGCCGCCTCTACCTTATCCGGCATAGTCACATTCATTCCCCGCATATGAAAGAGCTTCATGGCGTCAAGTGCCGCCTTTACATCCTGTTCCTTTACATCAAATGCCACATATGCATAGTCCAATCCCAATCTCTCGAAACTATAATTGTACATCAGCGGCGATGCGGAATGCTCTACGGGAGAGCCAATCAGCGCTAATAATCCGGTGTGTCCTGAAATTCTTTTTTCCATAATCGTATTCCTTCCTTTAAGTAAAAATCATGCCAGATACAGCTTCGCTATACATACTCCAATAATTCCAATGGTCTGTTTATAAGGATTCCCGCCTCATGGTCTATGAGAAATTCCTCATCACGAAATCCCCAAGTCACGGAAATACAGCGGACTCCTGCATTACGCGCTGTTAGAATGTCCACATCCGAATCTCCCACATATAATGCATGCTCCTTTTCCACTCCCAAAAGCTGTAATACCATATTCAGCATTTCCGGGTCCGGTTTTCTCTTACTTCCGGGAATTTCTCCCATAGCTACGTCTGTATATTCTGCAAAATACTTCTCATTGAGCGCTTTTACGCCTGCATCAAACTTGTTGGACAAAATCGCCATTTTAATACCACGTCCACGCAGTTCATGCATCAATTCCATAATTCCTTCATATGGAGTCGTTTTTTCGTTACAATGCTCTTTGTAGTAACTTCTAAAATAAGCAAATACTTCTTCAAACTGTGGGTCTGCTTCTCCGTCAGGTACGGCGCGAATCATAAGTTTGCGCACACCGTTTCCTACAAAGGTACGAACCTCTTCTAACGTTCTTACCGGCATCTTGTATTTTTCCAATGCCGCATTTACGGCATCCTTCAAATCCTCCAGAGTATCTAACAGAGTTCCGTCCAAGTCAAAAATAACCGCATCTATTGTTTCGCGCCCTTCAAAATAATCTACCATTTTATCCTCCAGAAGCGATTTGATGGCAGATATGGAAGGACGTTCTGTTCTTCCGTTCTCTCCTGTTTCCATTCTTGGTTCTGTACCAATCACGCGGCAATACGCTTCGTAGGCCTTTGAAAGCAGTTCCATTTGTAAAAAGCCGCCTGCTTTGACATCATGTCCTCCTCCGGAACCGATACCCATACAGATTTTTGCAGCCAGTTCATTCGCTTTAATCGTCTCTATACAGCTTCGTACAGATATCTTTACGCCATTTGGCAATACCGAGAAGACCAGACACACATCTACCGCATCTACCTCTAATACCAAATCACTGATAATGCCCAGAACATTTGGGTCGCAAGGACCTGTTTTCACTATTGCAAAACGATATTTCTCGTTATAGTCACAGCGGAGAAGCGCTGCCCCCGCCGTTTCTAGTTCTTCAATAGAAATATTGGAATTGCGGAGTTTAGTAATAAGTCCCGTATCAATATTGGCCTCATCCCGCAGCTGCATATCCTTCGGATGAAAAATTTCCTCAAAGCCGCCCGTATCTGTGTACAAGCCATAATATAATGCTGTCGCAAGATTGCTATTGTCGTTTACTGCATACTTTTCTTCCTTAAGCATTTCCCATAGCAGAGTTGAACAGGAGCCTAAGTTACTGCGAACTTCGCTGAGAACGGGAAGTTTCTGACTGACACGATGATGGTCAATCACAGCCGCTTTTTTTGCCGGATACAATGTAACATTTCCTTCTCCATACTGGCAGTCTACCGTTACAAGGAGCTCCGCAGGCTCTGCCTCACTCATATTCCGCACATATTCAATTGGAATCTCTAATTCCTTTACCATCATTACCAGATTACTTTTACGGATTATATTATATCCCCCATAGATTAGGGATACATTCTTCCCCTGCGCCTGCAAATAGATATATAATGCGTAACCGCTGGCAATCGCATCTGCATCCGGGTTATCATGGCACTGAATAACAATGTTGTTGTAATCCAATAACTCTGCTAGTCTCACATTTTCTCCTTAATTACTTTTCCATATATTCTTTAATCTGACTATAAATTGTATCCATTAGTCTGTTTCTTGCTTCCACGCTTGCCCACGCAATATGAGGCGTGATAATCAGTTTTTCGCTGTCTTTAATCGAAAGAAGCGGATTGTCTGCACTCATTGGTTCCACACATAATACATCCAGACCTGCGGCAGCAATTAGACCTTCATTTAAGGCATCTGCCAAATCCTGCTCGATTACGATTGGTCCTCTTCCAAGATTTAAGAAAATAGCCGACTTCTTCATCTTAGAGAACGCATCATAGTCCATCAGTCCCCGGGTATTTTCGTCCAATGGCGCATGTACGGACACCACATCCGATTGTGCCAGAAGCTCGTCAAATGTCACCCTCTCATAGTCTGGATTGCTGTTCTTCCCTGAGGTAGAATAATAGATTACCCTGCACCCGAACAACTTTGCAATCTCTGCTACGCGTCTTCCAATGTTTCCTAATCCTACAATACCCCATGTCTTCCCATATAATTCATGAAATACATTAGAAAAATGCGTAAACATCACATCTTCAACGTATTTCCCGGATTTTACATATTCATCATAATAGCTTAGTTTTTCCATCAGATAAAACAACAGCGCAAAGGTATGCTGTGCTACGGTTTCTGTAGAATAGCCTGCCACATTACGCCATTCAATCCCACGCTTTTCCAAATATTCTTTGTCCAGATTATTTGTGCCTGTCGCAGTAACGCAAACCAGTTTCAGATGTTCTGCGTTACCGATAGACTTTTCATTAATTTCCACTTTGTTGATGATGACAACATCTGCATCCTTTGTTCTTTCTAGGGCTTCCTCCCGCGTGGAAAAATTATATTTTACCACATCACCCAAAGCATCAAACTTCGACATATCAATATCATCACCGATGGTTTTTGCATCTAAAAAAACAATTTTCATATCACTGATTCCTGTCTGAATTCTATTTTGTTCCAAATGCGTAAACAGTCTTTGTTTCGTATGGCACATTCGCTTCTGTAATTGGACGTACAAAGTTTGGTTCATTGATAGAATTTGGGAAATACTGTGTTTCTAAACAGAAGCCTTCATGCTTTACATGCTTATGCCCGTTTTTCCCAATCTGTCCCTCAATAAAATTGCCTGTGTAGAGCTGAATTCCGATACAATCCGTCCATACGTCCATGACAATACCGCTTTCCGGCGCGTATGCTTCTGCCACTTTTTCCATACCGTCTGTTTCTTTATCTATCACGAAATTATGGTCATATCCGTTTCCGTAAATAAGCTGCTTATTGTCTGCATGAATATCACGTCCAATTGGTTTTGCCACCCTAAAGTCAAATGGTGTGCCTTCAACCGGCGCTTTTTCACCGGTTGGGATTGCTTTTGAGCTTTTGACCGGTGTATAGTTAGAGGCCTTAATCATAAGCTCCTGACCTAAAACATCGCCGGATACGCAGCCGTTCAAATTAAAATAGGTATGATTTGTCATATTAAGCGTTGTCTTTTGGTCGCTTACTGCATAGTAAGAAATTGCCAGTTCATTGTTTTCTGTGATTTCGTATGTTACATCACAGGTTATGTTCCCAGGGAATCCCTGCTCCAAATGTCCTGCCTGATAAGTAAACACAATCTTATTTGCCGTATGCTCTTTTACTTTCCAGACCTGTTTTGCCCATGTGGAAAATCCACTATGGAGATTATTTTCATTATCATTTTCATCCAGTTTATATACCGTACCGTCAATCTCGATTTTTGCATCGGAAATACGGTTTGCATATGGTCCTACCGTTGCTCCGAAATATGTAGTTTCCTTATTGTAAGATTCCACATTGTCATATCCTAAGGATACGTCTACCATATTTCCATCACGGTCCGGTACAAGAAGATCTACAACTGCTGCACCGAAATCTGTTACTACAGCCTGCATTCCCTTTGTATTTTCAATTGTGTACTTACTTACTTCCATCCCCTTTTCTGTTGCGCCAAAATGCTGTTTGTCCATATATTCCTCCTTAAATTTACTCTTTTCAAAAGAAAATTTTTACTTATTGTTTATTGTACTTCTTTTAATTTCATAATTCAATATTCCATAGCATAATTTCACTTTGAAAATGGCCGGCGGAGGGTTAAGAAAACACTATATCCTGCCGAAGTAAATAGTATAAGAATATCGTTTAATATATATACTTCAAGTTTTAATACAAGGAGCAAGCAATGGCAACTTCCAGTTCAATTATTCGTGCCGAGTCAAGTGCAGTAAATCTGACCTCTGACTTTTTTATGAAAAATTTCTATAGATATAACCGTAATGTGATAAAGGTATCGGGACGTGAAGAATACTCTTCTACCGAATTATCCTATGAAGATTCCCGTGCCTTAAAACGCGCTGTGGCAAAGCTTGCTTCCTATGACTACACGGAAGAAGAAAACGGGGATAATATCGTAAACACCATTACTGCATTTGCAGAAGCCTATAACTACGCTTTGGAATCAAGCTCTCGTGAGGATTCCCTTACCTTCCGGCAGCACAAGCAGTTAAAAGCGCTTACCGAAAAATACGAAGACGACTTAGAGGATATTGGCATTACTATTGAAAAAGACGGAGCCTTAAAGATTAGTGAGAATATTCTAAAGTCCTCCTCCTTTGAGGATGTAAGGAAGGTATTTTCGGAGGATTCCGAATATATAGAAGGCATTCGTAAAATTTCAAAACGTATGAATAACAATGCCTATGACGAAGTCTACACCATGATGACCGGATGTGGAGGAAGATTAAATATTATGCTGTAAAAAAGAAACGTGTACTTCCATTTTCGAAATACACGTTCTTTTTTTATTTCATCGCTTTCAATAACTTCATCAACTGCTCTTTGTCTGCATGAACAGTTCCCTGTACCATCTGCGCACTTCCACCGCCTTTTGCGCCAAGTTCTGTCCGCATCTTGGCGGCGACGTCACGGCAGTCTGCGTTTTTGCTTCCGATGATGTAGTTGTATCCTTCCTCATCATTTCCTGCAAATACTCCGCATATACCGCTGTGCTTTTCCATCAGCATATTCACTGCATTCCTCATAACCTGCGTGTCAAGGTCGGTTTCAAACAGCAGGACATTCGTCTGGTCTTTCGGAATATTTTCTATTTTGCTTTCCATAATAATCCTGTTTGCATTCATAAGCCGGCTCTTAAGTGACTGCTTTTCTGCCTTCAGCTTTGATACGTTCTCTGCCAGTAATTCCTGATTTGTTGTAAGAATACCCGACAATTCCGAAATGATTTCTGCTTTTTTGCGATATTCTTCCAACGCACGGAATCCGCAAAGAAAACTTATGCGAACACCGCCTTTGTAATTCTGAACGCTTTGTATCTTAAAAATCCCGATTTCTCCGGTGCGATGCACATGGGGAGCGCAGCAGGCACACACATCATACCCCTCTATCCCTACAATACGGACAGGCCCATCAATCTCTATCTTGCTTCGATATTCAAGCCTTTTAAGTTCTTCTTTTGACGGGTACCCTGTCTTAATTTCTACATTGGCAGCAATTGCTTCGTTAATCGCCCATTCCATCTCTTCTAGCTGCTCTTTCATAAAAACTCCGTCAAAATCCATCGTTACAATCTGATCACTCAGATGAAATCCCACGTTGCGGTAGCCAAACCGCTTGTAAGCAAGACCGGAAAACAGATGCTCGCCGCTATGCTGCTGCATATTATAAAAACGATGCCGCCAGTCGATTTCTCCTTTTACCAGCCTGCCTTCTTCCAGCGGTTCTGGCAGAAAATGCGAAATTATGCCATTTCTAATCTGTACATCAAAGACAGGTATGCCTCCTAATGTTCCTCTGTCAGGCGTCTGACCACCTTCTTCCGGGAAGAAAAGCGTCTGGTTTAAGACCACTTCATAAACCATCCCTGTCTGGCCGCTTGCATTTACAGACTCCTGTTTCACACAGGATACTACCTTTGCCTCAAATTCGGTTTCATATGCATCTATATCATAAAGTTTTATTGTTTCCATTTTTGCCCTTTCAATACCAAGTTCTTAAATATATTTCAAAATATAATAATTCTTCAGAATTCTTTCATCTATCTTTAATAAATCTTAAGCTGTATTTCCTTCCATTATGTGGTAGACTTTTTCTATAAGCATGATTACATAACTAAAAAATATAACAGGAGAAACTTATGAAAAAATACCGCTATCTTATCTTGGCATTTTCTATATTATTCATGATAGGGCTTACAGTTTTATTGGGAAGACCTATTTTAGAGTATATGAGCGACCCTGCCGCAGTTACCTTGCGTCTGCAAAACCTAGGCGTATGGGGACCTGTCGTTTTCATGCTTCTTAATATCGTTCAGGTACTTCTGGCATTTATCCCCGGCGGCCCTTTTGAAGTAGCTGCCGGAGCGCTTTGGGGCCCTGTATGGGGAACCCTCATATGTGACATCGCCATGAGCACAGGCGGTGTGATTACGTTTTTATTTGTGAGAAAATTCGGAATCAGATTCGTCGAATTGTTTACTACCAGAGAAAAAATCCAATCCGTTAAGTTTTTAAAAGCGAACCGGAAATCCACTTCTCTTTTGTTTTTGTTTTTCCTTCTGCCCGGAACTCCGAAGGATTTGATGTGCTATGTCGTTGGTCTTTCTGACATTAAACTTAGCACATGGATTTTTATCAACTTAGTCGGACGCTTGCCGGCAATTCTTCTGTCCGCATTGGGCGGAAATGCTTTTAGCAAAAAAAATTACGGTATCTTTATTGCTGTTTTTGTATTTATTATTATATTGTATTTTCTTGGAACCTTTTTATATAAAAAATTTAATAAAGAAGAAGAAACCATAAAAGAATCTTAAATCTGTAAACTAGCTCCTACTGCACGAGAAATTTTAGAATTATATCATAATTCTCCGGCTGATGCGGGAACGTGCAGTTTGAGCAGTCCTTAATCTTTTTTCCGTTTACTTCTATATACTCCGGATTTCCCGGACAATGCTCCATGTTATTTAAGGGACAATAGCAGAATAAACAGTTAAAATCCTTTAATCCCTTATGACAAGGAAAATACTCACATTCTCTGTTTTCAAAAAATCGGCTGGAATTCTTCATAATCTTATACCTATATGAGATTTAACCCGGACAGATAGTTTGTTAATTCATCAAATCCGCCATTCGGATAAACCGAAATATCTGTATCGTTTTTATTGATAAGGCAATCTGTAAGCAAAAATACCTTCATCCCCAGTTCTTTTGTAACCATATCTTCACTAACGTCATTGCCTACCATAAGACATTCCTCCGCTGTAACACCAAGACGGTCTGTAATTGCCTTATAATACGCAAGGTTTGGTTTGCAAAAACGGCTGTTTTCATAAGTCGTATACAGTTCAAAGTCACTCGGCAAAAGCCCTGCCCACCGAATACGGCTTTCGGTTGCAATGGAAGGGAATAACGGATTGGTTGCCAATGCCACTCTCGTTTTTGCTTTCTGCAAAGCATGAACCACATCTGCTGCCTGTGGTGCAAATCCGCATACTTCTTTTACCTTCTGAAAATCTGTGCGGTAGAACGCTTCAAAGTGAGGCTCGTCTTTGCGCACCTGTTCCCCAAATATATCTGTAAATGCTTTCCAAAAAACTTCTTCATTGGTGGCGCTTCCATCATTTTGAATCATGGATTCCGTACCCATCCAGACGCCTTTCATCAACATTTCCGAATTATAACCCAAAGGTGCCATCTTTGCCGCAAGACCTTTAAAATATGCCTTTATAAATATTTCCTGCTCCATTGGAAGCAAGGTTCCGTCTAAATCGAATAAAACTGCTTTGACACTCATTCAAATTCACTCCATACCTACACAAATAAAAGAAAGTACATAACCGCAGCATTCAGTACGCCGATAATAATCCCTGCTCCCACCTGATACGGTGTATGTCCTACAAATTCTTTTAACTTCACCTCTGCCACATCATCTGTAAAAATAATATCCAGACTTCTTATTATTTCATTTAGCACAACCGCCTGTTTTCCTGCTTCTCTGCGAACTCCCATTGCATCATGGCATACGATGACCGCAAGTATTGCTGTCACTGCAAACTGAAAACTGCCTGGACCATATACAAGCGCTGACAGCGCTGCCATAGAACTGACCGTCGCCGAATGGCCGCTTGGCATACCGCCATCTCCAAACAGACGCATAATATCAAATTGTTTATATACCCACCAATGAATAAATACCTTTAACACCTGCGCCACCGCCCATGAGGATACCGCTATAAGCAGCAGATTGTTTCCAGCCAAATCTCTTAACCAATTCATATTCTATCTCCCACTAATAATAGAATCTAATAAGAGTTATCTCTTAAATCCTGAAAATGACACGGGGGAGCAGAAATCTCTACTCCCTCGAAACACAATACCTGTTACTCTACAACTGCATTATATACAATACTTGTTACAACTTTGTCTGCATACCCGAAGTTTAGGGTGCTTGTACCTTTTTCATATACAAGTGCTGTTCCTGTATCCTCTGCCGGTTCTCCGTATTTTGCTTTTACGTCGTCAACAGAAGAACCAATATAGATACCTTCCTTTGTCTGTACGGTATCATCTTTTAATTCAATGGTGTATACATAATCCACATCACTGTCAGGATATGTGTTAATGACAACACTTCCATATGTGTATACCTTATCTTTTCCCTGAAATGCACAGGATTCCGATTCAAAATACTTCGTTGGTTCACCTAATGCCGTTGTAATCGGTTCCATCTTTGCATTTGGAACAATGTCTGTTCCGTTATAGGTAAATACAAAACCATCGGCTTTTACATTGTTTGCAGACCCCTGCTGGGTGCTTTTTCCTTCACCTGTTTCATTTGTGTTGCCTGAGTTTCCACAGCCTACACATAAAGCCGCTGTCAAAACTGCTGCACATAATAAAAACGCTATTCTTCTCATATCAATTGCTCTCCTTCTCTCATTTTTCATCATTAAATCTACTGAATGGCATTTGCGCCAAAACTCTTTAGTTCACCATAAGTTTCCAGTTCATAATACTGCTGCTCCTTCATGGCATTATAGAAGTCCACTTTCTCCTGCCAGATTGCAGCATATTTTTCGTTGCTGCGGTAATCCGTCAAATCATAATTTTCTGTTAACCACGCACCGAAATAGTCCGCCATCTTCTCTGCCCCGCTGGTGTTTAAATGAAGACCGGCATCATAGGTATCCTTGGACATATCAAGACCTATTTCATCCTGAAGCGGAATATAATTAATATACTCCACATCGTTCTTTTTTGCAAACTCTGCCACCTGAATATCCCATTCATCGTACCAGTGCGGAAATTCGGTCGGCGCTTTTATAAGCACAAGCTCAATTCCCTTTTCCTTGCACAAATCCACCATCTTTTGCATATAGCTCATGGCTTTTTCCCCAAGTGTGTAATCCGCAAGCGGCGTCGGATCCGGAAATTCTCCCTGTGGCTTTACGTCCACGCGCATATAGTAACCATTGTGCGTTACCAAATCCTTAGAGAAAATATGCCGGAAATCATCCTCCGTCAGTTCTGACCATCTGGAGTGATAGCGAAGCAATGGGAACACATAATCAATGAAATTCTCATCCTCCATCATAGATGCACGGATATTATCAACCTTTGACTGTGACCATCTCATACCATCAATGGACATGCGGTTATAGGCTTCACTCTGCGGTTCATCGTATTTTAAAGCCAATACATTAAATACGACAACCTTTGGCGTCTCATAACGAAGTGCATCCTCTAACAGATAATAGGAATTCCAGACAAGCTGCTGGGCGCTGCCCCGGATATAGCTTGTGATTCCGTAGTTTTCCCACAATGTGATTGTAGAAAAGTTCTCATAGACCTCGCAGTCGCCAATGAACAACACTTCATGGTCTGACTCATCTTTATAATATTCCTCAATCATAGAACCTTCTACGATTCCTGTCTGATATTTTGGAACAAGCAACCTCTGTAATAACCACAGACATCCTATCGTCAATGCAACGACTAAGAGGCCCGCGATAAATCTTTTCCTTTTCATAGCACCTCCTAGAATTGATTATAGATAAACTGTGATGAATCGTAACCGACGCCGTATGCGCCAAATACGATAATTACAAGAAACAGTGCTGCCATCATGCCGTAATATACGAAAGGTGGTTTCTGGTACAGTGCCTCTCGCAGGCTTCCGGCACGAGCCTTATATATACTGGTTCCCAGCACAATGATAAGTCCGGCAAGAAGGACGAGATAATCTGCACCGCTTAACCCGATATCCATCAGTGCCCCACTCGTAAATGCTGAAAAATCCCACTGGGTAAACATACTGCCCACCATTTTAAAAGTCAATGGAACATCACGGTAGCAGTCAAACATACGAATTGCACTCATCAGTAAAACCGTTCGAATAATCTGGAACACCTCATATGGCATTTTTCCTCTTACTTTGAAGCGCTCATGGAATCTCGCATAGAGAGGCTCTAATTCCTGCGATATCATAATAACCACAAAGTTCATAAGACCCCATACAATAAAGTTCCATGCCGCTCCATGCCAGATACCTGTCGTTAGCCACACTGCAAAACTGGATAAATATACGGGTACGCGTTTACCGATAACTTCTCCAAGGTGCGCTCTCGACCATTTGGAAAGCTTTAACATTGGACCACATACGGAAATCGGATAGAATATGTAGTCTGTAAACCAGGTTCCCATTGTAATATGCCAGCGATTCCAATATTCTTTTATATTTTTTGAAAAATACGGCAGGTTAAAGTTCTCTGCCAGACGGATTCCCATCGTTTCTGCTATACCGATTGTAATATCGATACCGCCGGTAAAATCGCAGTATAACTCAAAGGCATAAAAAAGCATTGCAACAAATACAAACGCACCGGAATATTCATCCGGGTTTTGTACCAGTTCCGTTACTGCCGGCAGCATTCTGTCTGCAATTACCAGCTTCTTGAAATAGCCCCACAGGATTCTGCCAAGACCAAAACTTACCGTCTTACCGTCAAACTTATGCTCTGCAAACAGCGTTGGAGCCAAATCTCCATACCGACTGATAGGTCCTTGTACCAACTGCGGGAAAAAGGACACAAACAGTGCAAGTTTAAACGGATTTTTCTGTGCCTCCTGCTTTCCGCGATATACATCAATGACATATCCCATTGTCTGGAAAGTGTAGAATGAGATGCCCATTGGGACTATCATATCTACTAACTGCAAAGGCCCTCCGCCTGCAAACAGATTATTGATATTGGTAATTACGAAGTTCGTATACTTCGTTACAGACAGGATTCCGATATTTAAAAACAAACAAAGCAAAAGCCATCTCCACTTTCCGGCCTTCATTTTTGCTTTATATGCTTTCTTTTCATCTTTGGAAAGTTCTGCCTTGTGTTCTGCAATATATGCAGACATCTCTGCATTGATATTTTCCATCTTGATACTGACAAGATAAGCAGATATTGTCGTTACCAGAATAAACAGAAGATACATTGGATCTGCAAGAAAGTAGAACACATAGCTAAATACTAATAGCAGCGGCCACTGGAATTTCTTGGGAACTATATAATAGCCCACCAGCACCAGCACCAGAAATGCTATAAATTCATATGAAGTAAAAAGCATAGTATCTCCTATTCGTCACCAAGGCGCTCAATTAAATCATACAACGCCTCTGCGGAGTTAAAGTTCTCCGGTATGATTTCTTCTGCCGGAATCACAACATCAAATACATCATTGATTTCCGCGATAATAGATACGATATCAAAAGAATCTAATATTTTGTCGTCAATAAGTGTATCACACGTTTCAAAGTCTACATCCGGGTGTAAATCAGTTAAAATTTCTAATAATTCATCCATTCTTATTTCTCCTTTTTCTTTTCTTCATAAAGTTTTGCAAGGTACACTCTATCTAATTTTCCATTCGCAGTCAATGGCATCTTATCAAGTTTCTCTACCTTATTCGGAATCATATAGCGCGGTAGCTTTTCTTTTAGGATTGCGACCAGCTCTTTGCTCTCTATCTCTCCTGCAAAATACAGTACAATTTTCTCTTTTTCTTTATCGTATATACAACACGAAGAAGTAATCCCTTCTAACAGGTTGACATTCACTTCAATTTCACCAAGCTCGATTCTATGTCCCATATGCTTAATCTGATAATCCTTACGGGACACAAATACCAGTTCTCCTCTTTCGTTCCACTTTCCCAAATCTCCCGTGCGGTAAATCAGCTCCGGATAACGGTCATTAAGCGGATTTTGAACAAACGCTTCGTTTGTTTTCTCAAAGTTGTGGTAATAGCCTAATGTAAGAGAGGTTCCTCTTACACAGATTTCCCCAACCTCGCCTTCTTTTGCGAGTTGGTTATCATTATTTAAAAGCAAAATCTCCGTGTTGTGGAACGGACGTCCGACCGGCATCACTTCATCTAACGCAAAGTCCCGGTTTACCTTATAGTAACAGCACATACCGGTACACTCTGTCGGTCCATACAAATTGGTAAACTTCGCATTTGGAAGCGTCTCTTTCCAGATATGAAACTGCTTAATCGGAAATACTTCACTGCCAAACGCAACCGCATGCAGATACTTTGGAACAACCTTATCAAAGGCCTTAAAGGCTGAAATCATGGTAAGTGCCGATACCACCCAGCACACAGTATTGATTTTATGTTCATTTAAGAATTCTACTAATTTAATCGGAAACATAAACAGACTCTTTGGCACAAGATAAGTTGTCGCACCGAATTTTAAGGTTGGATACAGTTCCTTTAAACATGCATCAAAATACAACGGAGTCTGGTTTCCGAATATGGTATCCTCATTAAATTCCAATACCTCGGATAAGTTTTCAATATAATCAATAACCGAACGGTGGCAGGCCACAACACCCTTTGGTATTCCTGTAGAACCCGAAGTAAATACAATATAGATAGGATCTGTATCCAGTTGTCTGTCACGGATCTTTGCCAACGCATCCTCATCAATTTCGTTTTTTACTACTTCATCATAGAGAAGAACTTCTATATTTTGTCCTTCTTTTATAAATGTTTTTGCGGTTTCCTGCGTCGTTTCATCACAGATCATTACCTTTGGCTGCAAATTGTCAAAAATAAGTTCAATACGAAAAGCCGGCATTTCTGCATCAATTGGTACATAGAAATCGCCGCCGTATACACATCCGAAAAATGCCGCAATCATCTTTGGATGTTTTTCCATAAATACTACAACCGGCTCATTGTAATATCCCTGCTTATTCAGATAAGAACCGATTGCCCTGCTGTCATGGTATACCTCTCCAAAGGTAAGCCCCATATTCTCATTTGCAAAAGCAATCTTATCCGGAAGTCTGTTTACTGTACCTTCCAGATATTCTAAGACATTCGTCTGCTGCATATCTATTCTCCTCTTCCATCCTGTGACCTTTATTTAAGCAGAACCACCAAATTCTGATAGTCCAAAAGAATTTCCTTCCCACACGCAAGCAGAGAGGTGCGCGCTAATACCTCTAGGGTATCAATCACACCATCTCCTAATTCGTAAGCATTCTTAAGTAAAGATAATTCTGTGCAGCCAAGCACGATTGCCTGCGCACGCTTTTCTGTCACAAGATGTGATTTTACTTTCATAAATTCTGCTAACGGCGGCATTTTGCCTGCCTTAATTTCATCATAAATCATCTTCATGACCAGCTTCTGATATTCCGCCTCCGGAGTAACTGCTGTCATGCCTAAGCTTTCTATTTCTTTTTGGAAAATACCGCTGATTATGGTTCCGTCCGTAGCCATGATTCCAACTGTTTGCGCCCCTGCGTCCCTTAAGTGCAGTGCAGTCTCCCGAATCCCATGTATGACAGGAACTTCAATATTTTCTTTTATTTCATCATGAAAGTAATGTGCTGTCATGCAAGGAATTGCAATCACATCTGCACCTTGTTTTTCAAGCGCTTGTCCAACCTCCAGCATCTTTGGCAATGGATTCTCGTCACTCTGACCTAAAATGTATTTCGTACGGTCGGGTATTCGCGGGCAGTTATATATGATCATATCAAGATGCTCCTGATCGCACTCTGCCTTCGTCATTTTAATGACCAGTTCCATGAAGTATGCTGTAGCCAGTGGTCCAAGTCCTCCAATAACTCCCAGCCTCATACAAATAATTTTCCCCTTAACTAATTTTTAATCTTTCCGGCAGAATAATCCACCTTGCTCTGAACAGACACGATTGCTCTTTCCGGATAAGCATTTGTATCAAAAATATGACTGTTGTTATGACTGATCGAATATTCCTCTAACTCTGCGTCCGTTACCATAAAGAACAAATCTCCTGTCCCTTTTCGCGGAGTAGCGTCCACATGATACCAGCCGTCTCCCAGATTTATCAGACTCCAGTAGTGGCTCGAGTGAGAAGTATCACTCTTTACAACATCAATATTCTCAATCCCTGCCGCAGTAAACAATGCTTTTGCTGCCGCAAAATAATTATAACAGTCACCGGATCTCTCTGTAAATGCCTGATAAGCGCCTTGTACCCAACTAGATTTGTCTGAATCATTTACATATCCGATATTAAGATTGGTCCACCGGTAGATTGCAAAGGCAACCTCCATTTGAGACATGGATTCATTGGTAATAACCGACAGAATCTCCCTTGCAATTTGCATTACCGTTTCTTCGTCCACATAATTAGACGGTTTCTCCTTTACCGTTAATGTAACCGTAACCGATGAGCTGTTTCCTGCTGCATCTGTTGCCGTATAAACCACCTCATATTCGCCCGGTTCATCTAGGTTTACCTTACTGTTATCAATCGTAAGCGTTGGGTTTTCATCCTCGTTATCTGTAACCGTAATGCCTAAGCGGTAACTTACCGATTCTCCTACGATAATCGAACTGTCTTTCGCTCCCGTAATCACCGGAGGCTCACTGTCTGTAAGCACATGCATAACTGACTTAACTTCTGTAGAATTGCCTCTCTCATCCGTTAATACTACTACAACTTCAATATCACCTTTACTTGTTACATCCGGTACTTCTTTATAAGAAACCGTCACATCTGAACAATCGGTAATATTCGTTACAAATTCTTCTGCCTTTGGCAACTCTCCGGCTTTTGTTGTTACCTCAACCACATCTGCTTTTGGCGCAGCCGTATCACGGATGATAAGCATGGAATCAAACTCTCTGTTCCCTACCTTTATAATAATATTGTGGGCTCCAACCTTTTGGGTATCAATAGAAGATACATCTGTTACAAACTCTGCGCCTTCCTCTTCCACAAACATATCTAAAGTAATCTCATTACCGGCCTCCATAACCACTTCATCTTCAACCGGATTCCATAAAAGAAAACCAAGCAGTAACGCAATCAATAGTATTAGTAACACGGCTGCCGAAATCATCAATATACGGACCTTGCGCTCTCTTGCCCTTCTCTTTCTTGCATTTATTCTTCTTTTTTCTATATATCTATCCGTTGATTCCCTCATCTTACTTTCAACTTTCCGGGCATAAGCCCCCAATTATCACAGTAGATTATACCCCCGACACTTTTGTTCGTCAATATCATTCACTTATGAGTTTCATGGTTCTCCATTTTCCGGTCTGCCAGCGCGCAACCATGCATACCGCACGAACTCCCTCATCCAGTGCCATGCCGATAAAAGCTCCTACTGCCATCATTCCCAAGTGGATTCCAAAAAAGTAGGTTCCTCCGGCGGCGCACAGAAGCATGAAAACTGCCCCCATAACCGTCGTAAAAAGTGCATCGCCGCTTGTTTTTAACGCCTGCACAAAAACCAGATTTGTAGCACGCCCAACTTCTAAGAAAATATCTACTACCAGAAGTTTACCTACCAAATCAATCATTACCGGATCATCCGTAAACAGCATCATAATGTAATCTGAGAAGAGTGCAAAAATACTCGCAAGCCCCGCGCCTGCTATCACACCGATTACCGCTGCTTTTTTGGTTCCCTTGTCACATTCCTCATATTCCTTTGCCCCAATCCTCCAGCCTGTCAGGATGGCATTGGCACTTGCCATACCTGCACTGACGCAGTACGCAAAGTTGACTATCTGCATGGCATAGGAACGGGCTGTTACATTTAAGCCTTCCGCATCCATTTGATTGAGCAGGCTGATAATAACCGTCATTGCAATATTATAAAACACGGATTCCATTGCAGACGGAAATCCGATTCTTACAATCTGCTGTAAAATCTCTCTCTTTGAAACCGAATCTTTTATATTTTTTACCTGTACCAATCTGTTAGAAGCAACGACGACCATCGTAAGATTTACTACTTTGGAAATAACAGTTGCCAAAGCTACGCCCGCCACTCCCCAATCCATGACAAACAGGAAAAATGCATTTAATACCAGATTAACTATATTAGCTATAATGGTCGCAGTCATTGGCTGCCTGGTATGTCCGAATGCTCTCAAATAATTTGAAAATATAGGAATGGAAGCATTTAAGATACATGCTCCTCCTACAATCTGTAAATATGTCTTTGCATACTCTTTTAATAATGGTGCGATTCCCATAGTATCCAAAATCCAGTCTGCACCGAAAAACAGGACTGCTGAGAGCAGAACCCCGATTGTCAGATTGAATGCCAGACCTATCTGCCTTGCCTGATAAGCAACTCCCGGACGGCCTGCACCGATATACTGGGTCATAACTGCGGTCATTCCTGATGTGATGACCGAGAACATAATAATAAACATTCCGATATACGTATTTGCAGTTCCGACCGCACCTACTGCATCATCATTTACTGCCGACAGCATCATGGTATCCGCCATACCCGCCAGCATAAAACATAATAATTCCAGACTGATTGGCACAAATAACTGCACCAAAGACTTTCTTCCGTCTTTCAAAACTATACCTCCTTCGTTAAATCCTTGACTACTTCACCTGCTATGATGAGTCCTGCGACCGAAGGCACAAACGCGACCGAACCGGGAATGGCCCTTCTTAGACGTTTTTCATCACTCACAAATGATTCATCTTCTATTGGCGCTTTTGGCGTCTCTTTAGAGTATACCACTTTAAGATGTTTAATATTTCGCTTCTTAAGTTCTCTCCTCATCACCTTTGCAAGCGGACATACTGAGGTTTTATAGATATCTGCAACCTCAAATGCCGCAGGGTCTAACTTGTTTCCCGCACCCATGCTGCTGATAATCGGTGTATTTGCTTTCTGGCACGCTTCTGCCAACGCTATTTTGGCAGTAACCGTATCTACTGCATCAATTACATAATCATATTTGCAGAAGTCAAACCGCTCTTTTGTCTCCGGCAGAAAGAAGCAATCCTGTGCTTCCACCTTGATATCGGGATTAATCTCCCACAGATGCTCCTTCATAACCTCTACTTTTTTTCGTCCGACAGTTTTTGTTGTTGCAATCAACTGTCTGTTGATATTGCTTACCGCCACTTCATCACTATCTACAATGGTGATTGTCCCGATTCCACTGCGAGCCAGCGCATCCGCTGCGTGTCCGCCCACGCCGCCAATCCCAAATACTGCCACATGTGCATTATTTAATTTCTTCATTGCCTCTTGCCCCAGCAGTCGTTTTGTTCTGTCAAACCGCTCGCTCATCCGATACTCCTTTTACATATTTCTTCTATCAAAACTCTTCTTCAATCACACCTTCACGGTAAGCACGAAGCAGCGCTTCCAAATCTGCTATCTCTTCTTTCATTCCCTTTCCAAGATCAGTATCTGCTATTGTCTTACGTTTTATCACGCGCTGTACCAGTATCTTGTGCGAAACAACATCATTTCCTTCTAAAATTGCCTTTTCTACCGATTCAAACGGTTCATGCTCGGCCAGTACAAGTCCAAAGGAATTATAAATAAGCGTATAGCCCGCAATACCTGTTTTCTCCTGATATGCCTTAGAAAAGCCACCGTCGATAATTAAGACTTTTCCATTACAATGTATCGGGGATTGGCCGTCTTTTACCAATACCGGAATGTGGCCATTGATAATATGCGCTTCCTTTCCCGCCAGACCGAACTCTTTTAGAATCCTGTCTGCCACCTCTTCATTCTCAATCAATTTGTAATATGGATTCTTTGGCTCTTTATAGGTATTCTTGTCTGCCACAAAATACCGCTCAAAGGTTGTCATTCGTTCTTTGCCGTATACCGGCGAGTTCTTATTCAGCCACAAAAACCACAAAATATCCAAGCCTTGCTGCTTTTCTTCTGGGTCTGTCGCATAGTATCCCTTGCGTGCATAGCTTTCCAACACATCATAAAGCTCTTTTCCTGCATATTCTTCGCCGAAAACCATTACTTTCTTGAATGTACCATCCTCGTTCAGCGGCACACACCCATGATATAAAAGATTCCCATTATGCACCGTATACATACTTCCCTTAGTATAAAGAAACTTTGCATGCTTTTGCAATTTCTCGTTATTACAAAACGCATACGTCAGACGTTCCATAACCTCTTCTTCTTCTTTACTGAGTGCATAAGGATGATTCCAGTCAATGGTTGGAAAATCCTTGTCTAAAAGCGGATGTTCTATGCCCTCAATCAAAACAACCCCTTTTTCTATATCAATCTTATCCAGAAGCATGCGGTCATCCATCTTAAAATCAGGATTGCGCATAATTATCTGTCCCTCAAGCTTTAACTGCATAACGGTGACAGCCTTGTGAATCCTCTCATCTATAGCTTTATCACGAATATCGTAAGCATCCTCCCTGTAATTGATATGAAACCGTTCACATGGGTCGTTTTGATAATGTTCCAAGGCAAATCTTGCTAACGGAACCAGATTGATTCCATATCCTTCTTCTAAAGTGCTTAAGTTTCCATATCGGGCAGAAACCCGGATAACCGTACAGATAAGCGCCGGATTTCCCGCAGCCGCACCCATCCAGCACACATCATGGTTTCCCCACTGTATATCCACAGAATGGTGTGTCATCAAATCATCCATAACAAGATGCGGATATGGGCCTCTGTCAAAAATATCTCCGACTACATGAAGGTGGTCCACAACCAGATGACGGATTAAATCGCATAACGCCACAATCAGCTCCGGCGCCCTGCCCGTTCGGATTGCAGAATGAATGATTTCAAAGTAATAATCCTCCTGATCTGTAACTTCCTGACGACCTGCGAGAAGTTCTTCTATAATATAGGCAAACTCTTTTGGCAGCGCCTTACGCACCTTGGAACGGCTGTATTTTGAAGAGGTTTTCTTACATACGCATACCAATCGATACAGGGTTACTGCATACCAATCGTCAATATATTTTTCCGTTTGGACTATCTGCGCCAGCTTCTCCTTCGGATAATAAATCAAAGTGGCCAAAGTACGTTTTTCTTTCTCGCTAATCGTTTTCCCAAATGCATCTTCTATCTTACGCTTAATGGCGCCTGATGCATTTTTGATAATATGCTGGAACTGCTCATATTCTCCGTGAATATCGGTAATAAAATGCTCCGTCCCCTTCGGAAGACTAAGAATAGACTGCAAATTTATAATTTCTGTCGCTGTCTCTGCAATCGTTGGGTAACGCTTTGCAAGACATTTCAGATACCGGATATCGTTTTCCCCCATAAAAATCTCCATTTCTGAGCGAAAACAAATAACCGTTTGTATCGCCCTCAATCATTTATTCTTACAGACATATTGTTTTGTCAAACATGGTCGCTTCTATTTTATCTTCATTCCGGCAAACTTGCAACGTCCTTTGTCTTATGTTAAAGTATAATACAGAAAAAATTAAGAAATTGGAGAATCTATGAAAATAACAATTATAGACGGACAGGGTGGAAAAATCGGAAAAACTGTTATTGAACAGTTGAAAAAAGCGCACCCGGAGCAGGAAGTTTATGCAATCGGAACAAACAGCATCGCCACCTCGGCCATGTTAAAAGCCGGTGCGGATTACGGTGCAACCGGTGAGAATCCATGTATTGTCAATGCCAAAAATTCCGACATTATTATCGGACCTGTCGGAATTGTCTTTGCAGATGCATTACTCGGTGAAATCACTCCCGCAATCGCCGCTGCAATCGGTTCCAGCCCTGCCTATAAGATTTTAATTCCTACCAACCGCTGCAATCACTATATATGCGGATGCGAAAATGATAACATGAGTAATTATATACGTCTTGCATGTGAAAAAGTGGAGTCCATGCTGTGAACTCCACTTCTTCAAACTTTTCTATCCTATTCTTCATCCAAAAGATGTGCTTTACGAAGTACAACTATCAAAACAGGAATAACTACTATCTGTATCACAATTCCCGGAATTGCATTTAAGAAAGCGCCTGCAAGAAATATCTGGATAGTAAATGCACTTCCCATAGCCGCATATACAGCAAAGGATACGATTGCCCATACAACACGCCCGGCTAACATAGCCCCCAGAAGGCTTATATATGTATTCACTACCGTTTTCTTAAGTGCTGCATATAAGATTCCTGCCACAGCGCCATAGGCGGCCAGTTCAAATGCCATACAAAATGCCGTAGGCATCATTAGAGGCATTCCAAACATCACGCTTCTTAAAAGCGGTGTAATAAATCCCACTATAATCCCATATTTCCAGCCACACACAAATCCACAGACAATGACCGGAATATGCATAGGCAGCAGCATTGACCCTATCTCTGGAATCTGCATTGTTAAAAACGGCATAACAAGCCCCAGCGCCAAAAATAGTGCAGACAGTGTTAATTTCTTTGTGTTTTTCATTTGCAAATACTCCTTTTTCGTAAAGTTTTACCTTCTTTTCTTATAAATAGAACAAAGTGTGCGCTTGACGCACACTTTCGCGCCCGAGCGTTATCGCAAAGCGATTATTTCCTTTCCGCGAGGTGCGCATCCTTCGCGGAGTGTTTTTCATATCATAGGAAAGTAAATTTCTTTCACACGTTAATGTATCACGGTCTTTCCTATGATATAAGAAAAGAAGGCTAATAAGCCCCTTCTGGGGGCTTAATAACCTTCTTGGTTTTACGAATTGGCTTCTGCCAACGATTATTTAATACTATACTCTTTTCATATTACACTGTCAAGAATGCGTTTAATCAAACATTGAGATGCCGAATTTCACTTTGCGATATACTTTTTGGCTCAAAGTTACGATGGTTTCTAAGATTAGGTATAATGTAGGCAAACCGCCTAAAACAATACCGAAAATAACAACTGCTAATTCAAACATTTTATTTTTCTCCTTAATCTCTAAACGTTTATTCAATTTTCATATTTGTATTGTCAGAACTGCAACACAAATAAACCTATACGAATGTATAGGACTTCCCGTTAGAGCAGGATTTATTTTTCGCCATCCTTGTGATGTATGTAATTGACGGCAACCGTACCGCTATGAAGAATCTCATAGCATTGGCCATTTATGATGCTGTAAAAATATAGAAGATATTGCAGGAGAGCTCCCGCAATCATAGATAGCAGAACTGATTTGTCCCATCTGATAACATTTCTTACAAATTCACCATGAAGGGACCACATACTGTTATTTTTACCAATCATCTCACTGGTACATGAGTCTGCACTTTCCGTAATACAATCTACAGAGCTTATTGCTGTGTTCGCATATTCTAAATCCGTACATAAAAAAGAGGAATCTGTCTCGGCTATGTCCTGACACATTCCCATGAAAAGCAATATGGCTGCAATGATGCAGCATATAAGTTTTTCATTCATTTTTAACATTGCAAAACACCTCTGTTGTATTCTAACAAATAGAGCTGTCTTTTACAACCTCTGAAAACCAAATCCTAACCAAGAATAAACCGTTTCTTATCTCATACTGCAATTTGCCGCCATACTTTTCTACCGCAGCCTGTACGTTGCGCAAACCATATCCGTGAGAATTTTTATCCTCTTTTATAGTGCTTTTACCCAGAATATCCGGATTTACTTCCCACTCAACCGGATTTTTCATAACAATAACCAGACTCCTCTTATCCCGCAGTATATCAAGCGTGATTACTCTATCTGTATGTACCAGTTTCTCACAAGCCTCCACACTGTTAGAAATGAGATTCGAAAATATTATACATAAGTCCATTTCATCTATTTTAATCTCTTTGGGAATAAGTCCCGTTGTTTGTAATTCTATCGGAACCGCGCTGCGCCGTAATGCGGAAAATAGAATCATATTGATTACATCATGCCCCACATCCACCGAATAGGAGCTGCAGAATAACGGAATATTCATAACTTTAGAAAGGTATTCCTTGGCTTTTTCAAATTCACCTTTTTCCAGATAATGATACAACACTATCATATGCGCCTGCATATCATGCTTTACGCTTCTGATTTCGTCTACATATCTAATCTGCTCCGCCAACTGTTCTTTCATCATTTCTACATATAACTGCCCGCTTTGATTTATCTGCATAATATTTCTCCATAAAATCTTTTCTGTAAGACTCACCTAATGGAATTGTAATCCAGTTTACCAGCTTAATCCCGTGATTTATGTCGGTAACATATAATACATTTACTATATGCTTTTTACTGCATCGGGCAAACTCATATTTATCTAATATTTTTTCCCATTTTCCAATCGTCAGATTTGAGATTTTACTCTCCCCTGCACCCTGCACATATAGCCTGGTTGCTTTCCCTGATGATTCAATATACAGAATATTTTTATAAAAGACTTTCTCAAATCTGTCGTCTCTTTTGCAAAAAACATACCTCTCCTGTGCGTAAATATCTTCTAGTATTTCATCCATTTTCCTGCAAAATAAGTCGTACTTTAATGGTTTGATGAGATAACCATACACATTTCTTCCAAATGCCTCTGTTATATCATTCTTATTTTCAGCCACAAAAATAATCTTTGTATCCGCCTGCATCCGTGCCAGAATATCCTTAACCATTATTCCACTTACACGCTTCATTCTGACATCTGATATCAGGATATCCGGATATTCTTGCATAAGGAACTCTTCCCCCGAAACATATTCACAAATTCGGTACTCAATTCCTTTTGTTTCAAAGTATGTGCGACAGATTGCCGTTATGTTTTTTCTAAAAGCTGCTTTATCATCACATATTGCAAGTGTTATCATAAGTACTCCTTTTTTTTACCCTTATATTACATTATATCTATAAAAGTAGGCTTGCAAAACGGACAAAGTTGGCAACAAAAAATTCTATTTTAAAATCTCTCCATTTGTTGAAACCACCACCACCTGGCATGAAAGAAGTTTTCCGCTATCCCCGAGTGCGCGTTTTACTGCATTTTCAATGCCGCCGCAGCATGGAACTACCATGCGGATTACGGTTATACTCTTGATAGTATTGCTTCTGATAATCTCAACCAGTTTCTCATAATAGTCCACTGCATCCAGTTTTGGGCATCCAATCATCGCAACCTTATCTTTCATAAAGTCCTCATGGAAATTGCCGTATGCAAATGCCGTACAATCCGCTGCCACCAGAAGATTCGCATTCTCATAAACCGGAGCAGACGTCGGCAGTAATTTTATCTGTACCGGCCACTGCATTAATCTGCTCGGGGAGGACTGCGCCTTCTTATTCTCTGCTATTTTCTTTTGGGCCATTACAGCCGCTTCATCATATGCAGGCGCTTCTCTTTCCTCAAACGTAATTGCTCCTGTCGGACATGCCGGAAGGCAGTCTCCTAGTCCGTCACAATAATGTTCTCTCATCAATTTTGCCTTGCCGTCTATCATATCGATAGCTCCTTCGTGGCATGCTGCTGCACAAGCGCCGCAGCCGCTGCATTTCTCTTCGTCTATTTTGATAATTTTTCGAATCATGGTTATCCTCCATTTCTACTAAATTTCTGATTTACAGCGTTATTATATACATCATTTATTTAACCTAATGTTGCATGTGCAACAAAATAAAGTGTTCGCCCAACGCACACCTTCGCGCACGGCTTTTCCCATAATATAAAAAAGTAAACTGCACCCTGATCGCTCTACACAGCCTCTTTTTCTGTGTCTTACTATTCGGGTACAGTTTACCTCTTTCTATTCGAATTTCTTTAATATACGGAATGTATTTCTTTCAAAATCAATACATCCCTCTTCTTTCATCTGGTTTAATTCTCTGGTAAGCGCGCTTCTGTCTGCATTTAAGTACTCTGCCATCTGTACTCTTCCCATAGAGATGGTAAAATACTTGGAATTGTGATTTGCCGCCTCTGCTAAAAGATATTCGACTATCTTTTCACGCAATGTTTTTTTGCTCAATATGTCAATTCGTGAAATCAGCAGCGCATTTTTCTCCGCCATGACCGTTACAAGATTTTGGAGTAGTTTCTGATGATGCGCACAGGCATTTGAACACGCGTGTACCACCCGGCAGAAGGGTAAAAACAATACTTTCGTATCCTCTTTTGCCATAAAAGATACTGCGGTTGTTCCCGAAGTTCCGCATGCAAAACTTTCTCCGAACAGTTCTGTTTCTTTAAAATTGAAAATCAGTGCCCTATTTCCCCAAATATCCTCACGAATCATCTGAACACAGCCTTTGAGTACGCAGCCAGCACAATTCATTTTATCCTTTTCAAGAAATATAAACTCATCCTTTTTATATTCTTTTACAAATGCTCCTACACATTCCAGTGCCGCTTGAATATCCCCATCCGTCATGTTTTTAAACAGAGGAATATCTGCCGCATTCCTAATATCCATATCATTTCCTCTTAACTAGTAATTGTAAATCGGTGTAATGACAGGCTTTCCGTCTCTCTCAAGAAGCGGCGTCAGGCCTGCCGCCCCTCCGCCATAGTGAAACAAATAATTAACTCCTGTCTCTTTATCCACCCAAATTTCCATAACATTTAATACACCCTGTTCGTATGTCTTTTCAAATCTCTCTTTTTTCTCTTTTTCCATTTTTCTTTTCTCCTCATCTGCAATAATCCGCTTCATAAATATTCAGCCGTTCTGCTGTATCAATAATTAACACGCAGTCTTCTTCCACCTTTTTCATAATCTCATGCATACAATCCTTCGGAATCGCAACACACCCCGCCGTATATTCTGTCTCTTCGGATGTACAATGCAAAAACACCGCAGACCCAAGTCCCGGAATTCCTTCTTTATTGTAGCTGGTTGCCAGAACATAATCATAAAGTTCCTCATATTCACAAATATGTTCGGCAGTATTCCAATCAGGCTCTACTTCCTTGGTGGTTACAAATTGATTATAATAGTTTGAATGAATATCATCAACCCAGAAATGATTTTCGTCTACCTGAATATAATCTATTTTTGCTCCCGGATTTTCAAGTATCCCAAATGCTTTGGTAAAATAGAATCTTCCTATCGGTGTTTTCATGTCGCCTTCTTTTGTTTTTCCAAGCCCGTTCTTCCCTATTACCGCAGGAACAGATAAAATTTCTGTCCATTCCCTCCTCCCGTCTTTTTCATAAAAGGATAAAACGGCTTCTGTTTCTGTCACAGCAACAATAATCAGTTGGTCTGTATTTGCAGATACATCTAACTCATCTAACCAATCTGCATCTTGTTTTTTTAAGTTTACTTCCTGATAAGCAATATGCACAATTAAAATAATTAGTATAAACAACATTACCTTTATTACATTCCGGCTTTTCATATTACACCTGTATTTTTGCTTATAATACCTTATGCCGGCACAAAAAAAGAAGAACCACTCTTATGAGTGATTCTTCTAGTGAAGCATCGGGGATTCTGAACCCACGGGGTTCGAATCCTTTTTATACTAAAAAGAAGAACCTCTCTTACGAGTGGTTCTTCTTTCTAATGAAGCATCGGGGATTCTGAACCCACGGGGTTCGAATCCTTT
This sequence comes from uncultured Agathobacter sp., assembly GCA_944381555.1. Lineage (GTDB taxonomy): Bacteria > Bacillota > Clostridia > Lachnospirales > Lachnospiraceae > Roseburia. Next base: position 31,653 of record CALWLL010000003.1, read on the forward strand.
TTATACTAAAAAGAAGAACCTCTCTTACGAGTGGTTCTTCTTTCTAATGAAGCATCGGGGATTCGAACCCCGGACAACTTGATTAAAAGTCAAGTGCTCTACCGACTGAGCTAATGCTCCATAATAATTATTTTTAAAATGCCCAGAGCCGGAATCGAACCAGCGACACGAGGATTTTCAGTCCTCTGCTCTACCAACTGAGCTATCTGGGCATTGAGTTGCGGGAGTAGGATTTGAACCTACGACCTTCGGGTTATGAGCCCGACGAGCTTCCAGACTGCTCCATCCCGCGACAATATAGTATTATTATATGCAGAATTATTTTAACTAATTCGCATCTTAAGAGTTTTTAAAAACTCTTTTAAACTTGCCAACCTATATTGGAAAGTTTAATGGGCAGAGGTGGATTCGAACCACCGAAGCAATTTGCAGCAGATTTACAGTCTGTCCCCTTTGGCCACTCGGGAATCTGCCCATGATTTGCAAAGCAAATACAGTTTCACAACCAATATTGCGTTCAATATTCAGTTGGAAAGCCGATGATCGGACTCGAACCGATAACCTGCTGATTACAAATCAGCTGCTCTGCCAATTGAGCCACATCGGCACATTATATCCGCTGATTTGTAATCAGCTGCTCTGCCTACAATTGACTCGCTTCTCTCCTCAATTGTCAAGAATTGAGCCACATCGGCACATTAGACATTTTGCAAAAGTAAATAAAAATAGGACCTACAGGGCTCGAACCTGTGACCCCCTGCTTGTAAGGCAGATGCTCTCCCAGCTGAGCTAAGATCCCATAAATTTAGTTCTTGCAACGACCCCAGCGGGACTCGAACCCGCGACCTCCGCCGTGACAGGGCGGCGCTCTAACCAACTGAGCCATGAGGCCAATCTGAAGGCTATTCCTTCAAAACTTCATACAGTTTCCGTTTCCAAACCCTGTTCCCTGGTCAAGCCCTCGACCTATTAGTAACAGTCAGCTCCATGTATTACTACACTTCCACCTCTGCCCTATCT
>CALWLL010000004.1 GCA_944381555.1 uncultured Agathobacter sp.
AAGTCGTTCTAAACGTAAAAAGTGCGTATAAAATAAATGAATTTATTCTGTAAAAGAGTACAGATTTAAGAAAAATAATTATTAAAGTTCTCAAAAATATAGAAAAACACCAAATTGGGGTAGATAGGGGATACCCTAGAGCAAATGACATAGGAATTTGGAAAAATCAGCCTAGGTTGTTCATGCAACTCTAGGTGTATCCCGTTAACCAGTCGCAAGTTGTATGCGTATGACAAATCAGAGTGGTCTGACTTTTGCACAAAGTGCTAGAACTCTTGATTTTACTGGGTTTCTGGCATCCAACAGTATTGGAAGTGTCCAAAGTGGTTTGACAAAATGTCAAAGTAGTTTGGACAGATTTCAATCCAATTGAACAAAGTAGTTTGAACAATGTAAAAAACGTCGCAAGTCTTGAGTTTACAAGGCTTGAGGCGTTTTTTGTTTGCAAGTTTATCCAGTGTGATTGGATGAGGAGCCAGAGTAGTCTGACCTCATTTTCAGTGCAATTGGATGAAAGTCAACCTAGATTGGTGGCAAAATCCGCAATGCAAATTGTAAACATTTTGTGAACATTTGCATGATTTTTTGCAACTGACGATTTCGAACCCTAAGTACTAAGTGAAAAAGCAAAAGGTAGTAAAGCACAACTATCCCAGAAGAATGAATGGCTAGATAGCCAGGGCAGAGTTTATTTTATCTATCCTATCCATCAGATGGCAGTGGATATGGATAAGAGCATTACAACAACTAAGGATGCGCCAAGAGAGTTGGTTGCATCGCAGCTATTAGAGAAAATACCACAAGGAAGAGGGCGACCAAACCATTTGTATCTGTTGTTTCCAGATGAAGAAGTAGGTCAGAAAACTGACGTCGAAAATCGCCCCCCACTAGGTCAGAAAACCGTCCTAAACTATGGCGGAAAACCGACCACTAGTAAATATATAAGTAAAAAGATAAGTAACCCTTTAAGAGTTTACGATTACGAGGAAAAGGAGAGTTTTTAAAAATGGATAGAGAGATTTTTACAAAGACAGGTGGAGAGGAGGATGATGCATAGTGGCTGTAAAAGAAGTTCCTATTTGGGAGAAAACTACACTCACCATAGAGGAAGCAGCGGAATATAGCAATATTGGACAGAATAGGTTATCAGAACTGCTGAAAATGCCTCGATGTCCATTTGTGCTGTACGTAGGAAATAAGAAACTTGTGAAGCGACGAGAATTTGAAAGGTTCATAGCAGAAAGTGTTGAAATATAAAAAGATTTCATTGAAGAAACTCCACTTTTGTGGTATAGTTACTGTGCTATTTTGGGGCTTCTTCTAGGAAGGAGCCGAAGAGATGGGAAAAGACCTAAAAGGAAAAGATTTAGGCGTTGGAATCTATCAACAGAAGGATGGATATTATTGCGCACGATATGTGAACAGATTTGGTAAACGCAAAGCAAAGCGTTTCAAGAAATTACAGGAATGCAGACAATGGATTGCAGAAGCAACCTACATAGATGAACATAGCGACCTTGAACAAACTGCAGAGATGACAGTGGATGCATGGTTTGAGTATTGGATTGAGATTAAGAAACAAACAGTGAGATATAACACTGTGCGTAATTACTCGGAAAGGTATTATGCTAATATTCAGCCGGTGATTGGCAATAAGCTCTTAAACGAGATTAAGCCACTTCATTGTCAAAGGATTATGAGCGAGATGGCAGATAAGGGATATAAGACCTCTACTATCTATCAAACTCGTATCGCCTTATTTAATATGCTTGAATTTGCCAAGGAAAATGATGTGCTTTTATCCAATCCCTGTAAGAAATCTGTGAAAAGTGATATTGGGAAACCTTCGGATAAGAAAGAAGCGCTGACGATTGATGTGCAAAGAAAATTTTTAGAGCATGTCAAAGGTAGTAGCTACGAAAATCAATATCGGTTTGTGTTACAGACAGGACTACGAACCGGAGAACTGATTGGACTGAAATGGTCAGATATTGATTTCAAAAAGCGTACCTTAAAAGTAGAACGGTCAATGGAGTATCGATATAAGGTTGGAGAATGGAGAGTGGGAGAACCGAAAAGTAAATCTGGTTTTCGAACAATTCCATTAACCGAAGAAGCGATTCGCATACTCAAAGAGCAAAAAAGAAAGAATAGCAACATCGATATAATATCAATGGAATGGGCAGACATAGTGTTCCTTTGTAGAAAAGGGACTCCTGTAAAGAACAGTACCTATGATAGCAATTTGTTTAAGATATGTGATAAGGCAGGGATTGATAGATTTTCCATGCACATATTACGACACACATTTGCTACCAGATGTATTGAAGCAGGAATGATGCCAAAGACACTGCAGAAGATTATGGGACATTCCAATATTGGTATTACAATGAATTTATATGTCCACATCACAGAGGACGAGAAGCAAAAAGAAATTAATATGGTGGCGGATGCTTTAAATGTCATTTAACTGGCACAGTACATAAAAATGGCACAGTAAATGGCACAGTAGAAAAAAGCAAAAGCCCACAAAGCCTTTAAAATCAAGGTTTTCAAGCAAAGGAGATAGAAATATGAAATTAGGTATCGTAGGTTTACCTAACGTAGGTAAAAGTACACTTTTTAATTCATTAACAAAGGCGGGTGCGGAATCCGCAAACTACCCGTTCTGTACCATCGACCCGAATGTGGGGATTGTAGCAGTACCGGACGAAAGATTGAAATTACTCGGAGATATGTATCAGTCGAAGAAGGTAACTCCGGCTGTCATTGAATTTGTAGATATTGCAGGCCTTGTAAAAGGCGCAAGCAAGGGAGAAGGCCTCGGAAACCAGTTCCTTGCGAATATCCGTGAAGTAGACGCGATTGTTCATGTAGTACGCTGTTTTGAGGACAGCAACATCGTACATGTAGACGGAAGCATTAACCCGGCAAGAGATATTGAAACGATTAATTTTGAGCTTATATTCTCTGATATTGAAATCTTAGACCGCCGTATCGCAAAGGTTGCAAAACAGGCGCGTATGGACAAGACGCTTGCAAAAGAATTAGAACTTTTAGAAGACGTAAAGGCACATCTGGAAAGCGGTAAAATGGCTCGTACATATGAAGTGCCGGAGGATGAAGATAAAGAAGCATGGTTTGCGTCTTACAATCTTCTTACTGCAAAGCCGACCATCTATGCGGCAAACGTAGCGGAAGAAGACCTTGCAAATGATGGCGCGGATAATGCAAACGTAGCAGCCGTTCGGGAACTTGCAGCAGCAGAAAACAGTGAAGTGTTTGTTATCTGCGCACAGATTGAACAGGAAATTGCAGAACTGAATGAGGATGAAAAAGCAATGTTCTTAGAAGATCTTGGATTAAAGGAATCCGGTCTTGAAAAACTGATTAAAGCAAGCTACAGTCTGCTTGGTCTTATCAGCTACTTAACAGCCGGTGAGGATGAAACAAGAGCATGGACCATAAAGAAGGGTACAAAAGCACCGCAGGCGGCCGGCAAAATCCACAGTGACTTTGAGAGAGGCTTTATCAAAGCAGAGGTTGTCAATTACAAGGACCTTTTAGAATATAAGAGTCTTTCTGCCGCAAAGGAAAAAGGTCTTGTAGGAACAGAAGGAAAAGAATACGTTGTAAAAGACGGAGATGTTATGCTCTTTAGATTTAACGTATAAATCCATATGTAGCAGATGTAAAAGTTACGCATAGAATAGACAAAAGGAGGTCTGTTCTATGCGTTTTTTGGATTTGTGCGATAAAGAAGTAATCAATATTAATGACTGTTGTTTTTTGGGTCACGTCAGAGATTTGGAATTTGATGAAAAATGCGGAAAGATTTGTGCCATCATTGTTCCGGGACCCGGAAGATATCTGGGATGCTTTTGCCGTGAATTTGAATTCTGCATTCCTTGGTGCGATATTGTCCGTATCGGACCAGATATTGTGCTTGTCAACTTAAAAGAAGAAATGAGGCACAAAATTTAGGGTATCTTGGTTGACAATGTTTTCACGGAAAGTTATACTTATAGTAATTATTTTTGCGCATAAGCGGAGGTATACTATGAAGTGTCCATTTTGTAGCAGTGAAAATACGAGGGTAATCGATTCCCGTCCGGCTGATGACAATAATTCCATCAGAAGACGCAGGCTTTGTGACGACTGTGGTAAACGTTTTACTACATACGAAAAGGTTGAGACAATCCCGCTTATTGTTATAAAAAAAGACAATATTCGTGAACAATATGACCGGACTAAAATCGAAGCCGGTGTTCTTCGTGCGTGCCACAAACGCCCAATTTCGGTTGACCAGATCAGCAAACTGGTAGATGAAGTCGAAGTGGAAATCTTCAACCGTGAAGATAAGGAGATTCCGAGTTCCGTGATTGGTGAGATTCTTATGGATAAGCTCAAAGAACTGGATTCGGTTGCTTATGTTCGTTTCGCATCTGTTTATCGTGAATTTAAAGATGTGAATACATTTATGAATGAATTAAAGAAAATGCTACAGTAGTTTATTTTGTAAGAGATGCATGGGGAGAATCTCGAAAAGAGGTTCTTCTTTTTTGTATAAGGCGGACAAGATGAATGAAAAGTGGGAGATATAAATGGCAATATTTTTTCCGGGAGAATATTTAGACTCCACATATGTGATTGATTTTGATAAGTTATATCATGCAGGATACAGGGGCATAATCTTTGATGTAGATAATACTCTGGTTGGGCATGGGGAGCCTGCGGACGAGCGGGCGATTGCGCTGTTTGCACACTTGAAGGAGCTGGGATATTCCTGTATGCTTTTATCGAATAATAAGGAACCGCGTGTAAAAATGTTTAATGATGCGGTACAGGTGAATTATATCTTTAAAGCAAATAAGCCTATGCCTGCAAACTACAGAAAGGCAATGGAGATAATGGGAACGACAACAGACAATACGCTGTTTGTAGGAGACCAGATTTTCACAGATGTGATGGGCGCAAATATTGCAGGTATCCGTACCATTTTGGTAAAACCAATTCATCCAAAGGAAGAAATTCAGATTGTTCTGAAGCGTATTCCCGAAAAACTGATTTTATTTTTTTATAGAATAGCAAGAAAATTATTCGGAGCAAAATACGAATCATCTGTTCGTAAAGAACAGAACTGAAAAATGATAGACAAGGAGAACTGTTATGAAAATTGTAATTGGCAATGACCACGCAGCAGTAGAATTAAAAAATGAGATTATGGCATATGTAAAGGAATTAGGTCATGAGGTTGTAAACTTTGGCGTAGACACAAATGCAAGCTGCAATTATCCTCAAATCGGGGCTCGTGTAGGACACGCAGTTGTAGAAGAGGATTATGACTGCGGTATTCTGATTTGCGGAACAGGCGTAGGTATCTCAATTGCTGCGAATAAGATTAAGGGCGTTCGTGCAGCAGTCTGTTCGGATGTGACAACCGCGCGTCTTGTTAAGCAGCACAACAACGCTAATATAATTGCGTTCGGTGCGCGCATTGTCGGAAGTGAATTAGCAAAGGACATTGTGAAGGCGTACTTAGAGGCAGAATTTATGGGCGGAAGACACCAGACACGCATTGATATGATTCATGAACTGGAAGGCTAGACCGTTTTCAAAATAGTAGTTGAAATATGTACTGATTTATAGTAGAATTTATGGACGAGAGAGTTTACTCGGCAAATTAAGGAGGAAGATCGAATGATTACAGCAGGAGATTTCAGAAATGGTATGACTATCGAATACGATGGAAATATCTGTCAGGTTATTGAATTTCAGCATGTGAAACCTGGAAAAGGTGCAGCATTCGTTAGAACAAGATTACGTAACATCATAAGCGGCGGTATCGTAGAAACAAGTTTCCGTCCAACAGAAAAATTTCCACAGGCTCGTATCGACAGAAAAGATATGCAGTACCTTTACGGAGATGATGATTTCTATAATTTCATGGATGTAGAAACATATGACCAGATTAGCTTGACAAAGGAATCGGTAGGGGATGCATTGAAATTTGTAAAAGAAAACGAAATGTGTAAAATCTGTTCACACAATGGCAACGTATTTGCGGTTGAACCACCATTGTTTGTTGAACTTGAGGTTACAGATACAGAACCGGGCTTTAAGGGTGATACAGCAACAGGTGCAACAAAACCTGCAATCGTTGAAACCGGAGCAAAGGTTATGGTACCTTTATTCGTTGAAATCGGAAATAAGATTAAGATAGACACACGCACAGGCGAATACTTATCACGTGTATAGTCAGAGAAAAAACGGTATGCAAATTACTTGCAATACCGTTTTTTTTGATGCATATCTTGCGGAAAGGAAGAAATCGTTTTGCGATACCGCTCGGGCGAAAGCGTGTGCGTCATGCGCACGCGCTGTTCCTTTTATACCGGAGCCAGATGATTCCAATCAGCTCAAGCATTATCACAACATAGGAAATAATCATAGCGATGATATAAGCATACATTCCATAGGTCGGCATATAAAACCAGATGGCAGCAATACGAATCGCGCATCCAGAGAGGTTGCAGGCTAATGTAAGACTGACATACCCTAACCCATTTACGATACTGCTAAGCAGATGGGATGTATACATAAATGGGCATAAAATACTAAGTATCTGCACATAGAATCCGGCAAGGGCATTATCAAAGATATATGTGCCAATCCATTCCGATGAGAACAGAAAAATAAAAGTACACAGGGAGCCTAATGCAACACCAAAGCAGAGGGCTCCCTTTATGGTATCTAAGACCAGATTGCTGTCTCCTTTTGCTTTTGCTTCTGAGATACGCGGAAGCAAAAGTACAGACAAAGAATTTGTAATAACTGCCGGGAAAAAAATAACGGACATAGCCATACCGGACAGGACGCCAAAGTGACCTAATGCATCATCCGGAGTATAGCCGTAAGCCACCAATTTCTGAGGGATCAGCAAATGCTCCATACTATGGCTTAAAGTCATTAATACATGATTTAGTGTAAGCGGGAATGCCATAGCAAGAAGCGAGGCAAAAGCATTCTGCGTGAAATTTGTCATAGAGCGTGAAAACGCGGATAAATCCTGTGGCAGGCTTGAAAAATCAATAGGAGTCCTGTCTTTATATTCAGATCCGAAATACCCTGTGACGTTCACAAGGAGACCGGCCAGCTCACTGATTACCAATCCCCAGACTGCATGAATCGGCTCCAAAGGCAGCTCCTGACTGAGCAATACCTGATAAATAAGCAGTGTTCCGAACACTCTTGCCAGTTGTTCTGTAATCTGGCACAACGACGGTATGACAGTAATCTTTCTGCCATAGTAGTAGCCATTAAAGCAGGAATGAATACAGGCAGGAACAAGGGCAAACGACATAAGGCGCAGTAACTCTTCAGTACGGGGCTCTTTAAGAATGTCTTCTGCAATCCAAGGCGCGAGAAAGTAGATTGCCAGTGTAAACAGTACGGATAATACAGAAGAGATGAAAAGTCCGCAGTAGAAATATTTTTTGCCATTTTTCTCTGCTGCAACATAGCGGGAGATGGCGGTTTGTATACCGCTGGCAGAGATTGCCAGACACAAAGTAAAAACCGGAAAAATAAGCTGATATAGACCCAGTCCGCTGGCACCAATGGTTCTTGACAGGAATATTCTATAAAAGAAGCCCAGTATTCTGCTTATGATACCTGCTCCGGTAAGCAGGAAGGTTCCTAAAATTAAGGGGTGTTTTTTTATTTGATTCAGAATAACAAATACCTCCATGGAGGGCTTTATTACAAATATATGTGGAGAGGGGCAATATATGAATAATAAAATCTACCTTGATAATGCTGCAACGACAGAAATGCTGCCGGAAGTGTCCTATGCTATGGAGCCCTATTTCATAAAGAAATATGGAAATGCATCCACAACCTATGAATTAGGAGCGGAGGCAAGAAATGCAATTGAACTTGCAAGAGAGCAGGTAGCTGCAAGTATTATGGCAAAACCCTGTGAGATATTCTTCACCTCAGGAGGCAGCGAATCGGATAATTGGGCAATTAAAAATACTGCGGGAGAACGTAAGCATGAGGGAAGACACATCATTACATCCAAGATAGAGCATCATGCGGTGCTGCATTCCTGCCGCTATTTAGAGGAGCTGGATTATAAAGCGACGTATTTAGATGTGAACCGGGATGGAATCGTGGATGTAAATGAATTGGAAAAAATAGTCCGCGCAAGTGAGTACAGCCGGGAACCAAAAGACCGCATCACGCTTATTTCTATTATGTATGCAAATAATGAAATCGGAACCTTACAGCCAGTGGAAGAAATCGGAAAGCTGGCGCGCAGAAAAGGAATTATTTTTCATACAGATGCAGTACAAGCGGTGGGACAGCTTCCTATTTCTGTGCGACACCTCCCGATTGATATGCTAAGTGCCAGTGCACACAAATTTCATGGACCCAAAGGAATGGGATTTCTCTATGTAAGGGAAGGGGTAGAACTGCCATCCTTCATTCACGGCGGCGCACAGGAGAAAGGAAAGCGTGCCGGAACAGAGAATGTAGCCGGAATTGTCGGGATGGCTAAGGCTCTTTCGATAGCGACAAAGGAGATGGGCAGAAAGTCCAGAGAACTGACAAGTCTTCGCAATTATTTTGCGAAACGGGTATTGGCTGAAATTCCAGATACGGTTTTAAATGGACACAGGGAGAAGCGGCTGCCGGGAAATCTGAACTTTTCCTTTAAAGATGTGCAGGGAACGGCTCTGCTGGTGCTTTTGGAAGAGGGAGGAATTCTGGCATCAGCGGGTTCTGCATGCAGTTCGGGAATTACGAGTATTTCTCATGTAATTGATGCAATTGGGGTACCAAAAGAATACGCTTATGGAACCATACGTTTTTCTATGAGCAGGGATACTGCACGAAAAGATGTGGATAAGACCATAAGCGTTTTAAAGAATTCGGTTGAGATATTGCGAAAAGGTATTGCATAGCGCATTTTTGCACTACGGAATGAAGTGTGCAATAGCGGCTGCGACCCCATCTTCATCATTGGAAGCTGTAATATAATCGGCAATGGCTTTGATATCACCGGAGGCATTATTCATGGCAACGCCAATGCCTGCGGCATTTATGATTGCATAATCATTACCGGAATCGCCGATTGCCATAGTTTGGCTGACCGGAATAGATAGAAGTCCTGCTAAGCGAAGCAAGCCTTCTCCTTTGTTTATGCCGGCTTTACTAAATTCCAGATTGCAAAATCCGCCGCAGACAGTTTCAATTTCAGGATTGGATTTGAGAAAAATACGCACTTCCTCACGATGGAGCCGTGTTCCATCCGGCTGTGGATAGAAGTTCAGAGTCATTTTCTGGACATTTTTACCACAGTCTCTTACATAATCATAGAGGTTTTCAACAGGCGTTCTTGTGGCGAGAATGTATTGTTTCATAGCATCCGAGAATGGAAGTTTGTAGAGATTTTCGCGGCATCGGAATGGAGTAAAGCCCTCGCCCTCAATGTAAGCATCTATGTGAATATCCTTGCTCAATAAGAACTGTATAATTGGCCCTGTGATGGAAAAATCCATACCGGTTTCATAGATACATCTGCCCGTAGAAATCTGATAAATCGCCGCGCCGTTAGTAGTGATCGCATAATCAATACCAGTATCTTTTATCTGTTCAAAAGGAACCCCGTTATATGGGCGGCCTGTGGAAATAACTGCATGAACACCCTTGTGCGTAATTCTCTTTATTTCATTTCTTGTTTTTGCTGTGATTTTACCGTTGGAGTTAAACAGTGTGCCGTCTAAATCCAAGGCAACCAGCTTGATATCTGTCATATAGTATTCCCTCATAAGTATATATTTGGAAAGTTTTTTACAATTTTGTTAAGCATAGGTTATTATATAAGAAAAGAAGTGCATTTTAAAGAGAAAGTTTATGACCAATAGAGAGGTTTCTTATATTATAAAATAATCAACTGAAAAAGTAGAGAAATTTTTGAAAAACTTGTTGACTTTTGTTATGGTACAAGGTATACTAATCAAGTCGCTGGTAAACAATCTGCGATGGACATGGGATCTTAGCTCAGCTGGGAGAGCATCTGCCTTACAAGCAGGGGGTCACAGGTTCGAGCCCTGTAGGTCCCATTTAGTTTCGAGCAAATGCTTGGAATTAAATGTACATGTTTAATTTAATACATATGGCGAGATAGCTCAGTTGGCTAGAGCACACGGTTCATACCCGTGGTGTCGAGGGTTCGAATCCCCCTCTCGCTACTGCAAAACCCTTGAATTTTCAAGGGTTTTTATTTTTGTGTCATATTTCGTGTCATATAGTTAGAAAGAAGACTCGAAATACTTTTTCCGTCTGACGGTTTCGTCCGCATAAAACCCTTGATTCATCAGGGTTTTCAAACTTAAAATCTAATGGCTTTTTCTGTTCTATCCTGTAGTTCTCTCCAAATCTTTTTTGAATGAGAAAAACTACAGTTTAGAAATGCTTATCAAAAAGGGCATAATGTCTATGCTTATTTCAATATGGGCAATGGATTAAGTGCAAGTAGTTGGAAAGAAATCGAAACGAGTACAACCAAATCAACTCCGTTCTACCAAAATGAATATTGCATCTGCATCGCAAACCGTGTACCGGACAGTTTTTGGAATCTCAGTAAAATCTACGACAAAGTGCATATCATTTCGAAGAAAATGCTGTTTGCAACATATAAGAAGGAATATAATGGGAAAGCACATCCAAGATTCGTACAGTCGTTTGTGTGATTATCATTGCAAAAAACTGTTATATTGCCTTTAAGCGCAAAGCCGTCTCTCGAAAGAAGGTTTTGTTTTTTGAATTATGAATTTTTTCAACACAACCCTGAATAAACCTTTATTAAACTTTGAAATATTTCATAGATTGTGCTATAATATAGAATGTAAAATTATATTTTTCTAAAAACGGAAGGTTTCATCATGGATAACAATCTTGAACGCTGTTATTCAATGAAAGAGATAATGGAATATTTGGGCGTTAGCCGTGATACAGTTCTCAAATGGATTGAACGTTGCAATATGCCCGCCGCAAAGAACGGCAGACTGTGGAAATTTAAAGTCAGCGAAGTCGATGCTTGGATGAAATCCGGCGTTGCAGCTAATAAGTGAGTTGTGAGGTTATCAATATGGGTTTTATTGAATCATACAAACACCTTGAAAAGTTATGTGGCGAAGTATTAAATGACGATAGACGCATATCTGCATATATTGATGCAATGATAAATATTCCCAATGGCACTTATCATGTAAAAGGTTGGAATGATGACTTAAAGAAACTGAAACATTACCGTTGGGTTAGAAACCAAATAGCACATGAACCTGATTACACGGAACAGAATATGTGTCACCCGAAAGATGCCGACTGGTTGGCCGATTTCTATAACCGTATCATGAATCAAACAGATCCTCTGTCCTTGTATTCTAAAGCTAACAAATCTCGCTCGGCACAAGCACATAAGTCGGAATCCCATATATCCACATATCCTCAGCCGACTTTCAAACGTAAAAAATCATCCCCATATGCCGCCGGTTGTATGATGTTTTTAGTAGGTGTTTTAATTATTGTAGCTGTAATTGTTTTAATTTCAGGAATATTTTAATTTGATTTTGGAGGTGCGATATGGCACTTGAAAATAAATTAGGTCTTACAAGTTCTGTCGACCTTGCCCGTGAGGAAGAACGTATCAGCAAGAAAAAAGCTCTTGAGCTTTTTGAAAGCGGTATGTTTGATGAATTGGAAGCAGGAAAACTTTCTGCTCTTAAAGCAATTCATAAATATCTCTTTGACGAAATTTACGACTTTGCCGGAGAAATCAGAACCGTAAATATTTCAAAGGGAAACTTCCGCTTTGCTCCTTTGATGTACCTTGAAGCGGCTCTTGATAACATTGATAAAATGCCACAGTCCACTTTTGATGAGATTGTTGAGAAGTATGTGGAAATGAATATTGCCCACCCTTTCCGTGAGGGTAACGGCAGAAGCACCCGTATTTGGCTCGACCTCATTTTCAAAACCGAACTTCACAAGGTAGTTGACTGGAGCAAGGTCGATAAGGAAGATTATCTTCTCGCTATGGAGCGTAGCCCCATTAAGGATATTGAAATCAAACATATTCTAAAGGCTGCTTTGACCGATAATATCAATAGCCGTGAAGTCTATATGAAAGGCATCGACCACAGTTACTATTACGAAGGTTATACAACCTTTAAGACGGAAGAATTGTAAAACAGGAAAGAGTTTATGATGGCTCATACTTTTGTATAATGCGATTACTGCAAAAAGAAAATAATTCTTCCGTAATAGAGGAAGATTTGACATTATCTTCTCTATTTGTGGTTAAAAACACATCGATGCTTTAATGGCATTGCATAAAAAGGAAACGGTGGAGACTTCGCCGGAAAATCAGACAGAGGATTTTGAAAGCATCTACTGTATTTGGAAGAGAAAATTTTGAGACTTATATTAGCAAAAAATAAAAATCAGATGTCTTCAACAAGCGACATCTACGGAAAAGACATAGCCTTAGATATTCCAATTCAGGATGATATTGCACTGGTGCAAGCGGATGCAGCAGTCTATTTAAGAGAAAAAGGAAGAGGAACTTGCAGAATAAAAAGGGTGTTGTCCCTAAATGGGACAGCACTTTTTCTTTATTAAAAATTTCAGATGTCCTTTTTCTTAATGATATATCATGCTATAATATCCTAAGACTGTACAATTTAATAAGGGGAAAAATATGAACGAACAAAAAAGATTAAAAAAGACGCTGTGGATGTTCCCGCTTGGAACAGTGGGAAGAGATATGATGTACAACTTAGTTACAAACTATCTGCTTACATACATTCTTTTTACAAAAGGACTGAATGCTGCCCAGCTTGCAGCTATTACGGCTATTATGGTGGCTGCCCGCGTATTTGACGCGCTGAATGACCCGATTATGGGGAATATTATTGAGAATACTCATACAAGATGGGGTAAATTTAAACCTTGGTTAGTAATAGGCATTATTCTGTCATCCATTGTAGTAACGATGGTGTTCTCCACCAACTTAAAGGGATGGGAATTTGTTGTTTTATTTGGTATTTTCTATTTCTCATACAGCATTGCCTATACGATGCACGATATCTCTTACTGGGGAATGGTGCCGGCTTTAAGCTCGGATGCAGGTGCAAGAGATTCCATTACTTCTCGTGCAACCTTATTTGCAGGTATTGGTGGTACGCTGGCATCTATCGTGATTCCGATGTTTACCACCGGGGAACTGGCAATTGGAGGAAGTGCAAGCGTAGCTTACGGTGTTGTTGCATTAGCAATCTGTATAATTGCACCATTATTTCTTTGTTTTACATTATTCGGGGTAAAAGAACGCAGAGATACGGAAAAGCCAGAGAAATCAGGCGGTTTTTTCAGAAAACTCATCAATGCGGTAAAACACAATGACCAGCTTCGATGGATTGCAGTTATTTTTCTCATTCAGCAGATTGGAAATGGACTTATATTAGGCGGAATCGGTTCCACATATGTATATTTGGAATTTGGTTATGAGGGAGGATTATATTCTGTCTTCTCAACGGTTGGCGTGGCTGCGACGGCATTTCTGATGATTTTCTATCCGATGATTTCCCGTAAGATTGCCAGAAAGCCTTTGATGAACCTGATGGCGGTGATTGCGGTTGCAGGCTATGCGCTCATGATTCTTTCCAGATTCACTCCTGCTTTGGGATTTGCCGTATTAACCATTGGTTATATGGGTTCTAATTTCGGGCAGTATTGTTATTACCTGATTATGATGATTTCGATTATCAATACGGTAGAATATAATGAGTATAAGACAGGTGAGCGTGATGAAGCTATCATTGCTTCAACACGTCCGTTCATGACCAAAATGGCTTCTGCATTCATTGTTGTGCTAACGACAGTCAGCTACATGATTTTTGGTGTGACAAACTATACGAACCGGATTTCGGACTTGGAAAGTGCGTCTGCCAGCGGTGCAATTACAGAAGCAGAAAAGTTATCCGGGATTCAGGAGATTATTAGCGGTGTAGATTCTGCACAGACATGGGGCTTATTATTGTTCATGACAATTCTTCCATGTGTGCTTATGCTGATTTCTAATTTCCTATACCAGAAAAAATATAAATTAGATGAAGCGGAATATGAGCGTATCTGTATGGGACTCGAAAAAGAAAAACAGAGTATGTAATTTGTGGGGGAAAAATGAGCAATACCAAAAAACTGACCAGACAGAATAAGATTAAAGAATTATATAATACGCCAATAGGGCGCGATACCATTGATAAAGTCATGCTGCAGCTTGGCATTCCGGCCACTGCGGTAACAAATCCGGTGGTTTCTAATATCCGGTTACAAACATTAGAAAAAATGGTACAGGGCAAAATAGGAAATGGGTTATTTGATGCCTTACTGCATTTGGTTAATTCAGAGCCGGATGTGCCGGTAGCAGGTAAGGGACCCATTACAGAAAAATGGTGGAAAGAAGCTGTTTTCTATCAGATTTATCCGAGGAGTTTTTATGACACGAACGGAGATGGAATCGGCGACCTTCGCGGCATTGTTGAAAAATTGGATTATTTGAAGGATTTAGGCATTACCGCCATATGGATGTCTCCAATTTATGACTCGCCAAATGATGATAATGGTTACGATATCCGGGATTATCATAAGATTATGAAAGAATTCGGAACAATGGAGGACTTCGATGAACTGTTAGAGCAGGCGCATGCAAGAGATATGAAGGTGATTATGGACTTAGTAATCAACCATACCTCTGATGAGCATGAATGGTTCCAAAAGGCCCTAGAGGATCCGGATGGGGAATATGGAAAATTCTATTATTTCAGACCGGGGCGTGGAGGCAAAAAGGTGCCAAACAACTGGGTGTCCTTTTTCTCAGGACCGGCATGGAATTATTATCCAAAGCAGGA
Organism: uncultured Agathobacter sp.; assembly: GCA_944381555.1. Lineage (GTDB taxonomy): Bacteria > Bacillota > Clostridia > Lachnospirales > Lachnospiraceae > Roseburia. The sequence goes on from CALWLL010000004.1 coordinate 14,982, forward strand.
TAAATGGGCGCTTCACCTTTTTTCCAAGAAGCAGATGGATTTAAACTGGGATAATCCTAAGGTTCGAGAGAAACTCATCGAGATGATTAACTGGTGGCTGGAAAAAGGCGTCGACGGCTTCCGCATGGATGTTATCAACTATATTTCCAAGGAAAAAGGACTTCCGGACGGCGATGAAACGATTGGTTCCATGATGGGGTATCCTGGCATTGAACGATATTATTATGGTCCGAATCTCCATAAATATCTTCATGAAGTCCGTACAAAGGCATTTGACCTTTATGATGCGTTTTCCGTAGGGGAGACACCGGGCGTTGGAATGAAGATGAGCCAGCTTCTGACGGGAGAAGAACGAAAAGAACTGGATATGGTGTTCTCGTTTGATAATCTCGAAACACCCGGACATGTGCGCTGGGATGATTATGAATATGATTTGAACTATTACAAAAAGTATATCACAGACTGGATGCTTCATTACGGCAATAACTGCTGGATGTCTTTGTTTTATAATAACCATGATAACCCAAGAATGGTCAGCAAGGTCAGCACCAATCCAAAGTATACAAACGCCATTGAAAAACTGCTTGCAGTCATGCAGTTGACGTTAAAAGGAACACCGTTCATTTTCCAGGGAGATGAAATGGGACTGGTAAATTATCCGTTTGAAACGGTAGACGAAGTGACGGATGTTGAGGCAAAAGGCTTAGTAGCAGAGCTTCGGGAAAAAGGAAAACCGGAAGAAGAAATCTTAAAAACAATTCTTGCAGGAACAAGAGAACACGCAAGGATTCTGCTGCCTTGGAATGAGTATCCGGAAGGATTCAGAACAAAGATGCGTCAGCCAGTGGATGAAGATATTACCAACGTATACAAAGAGCTGATTGCACTTCGCAAAAGCGACAAGGCGCTCGTATACGGGGAGTTTCAGGTGATTGACGACAGCAGGGACAGATTTGTATACAGCCGGACATATGAAGGCAGGATATATGTGATAGACTGCAATCTCGGAAAAAATATTAAGAATGCTTATATTCCGGGTAATGATTACAAGGCAGTCTTCTTATCCGAGAGTAGAATTTCCCACAAATTATTACCGTATGAAGCGCGCATATGGGTAAAAAAATAGTGTGTGTTTATCAATGAGGTGTGTATGAACTTAAAGATTTATGCTACGACACATAAAGCATTTGATGTCCCCCAAGACCCCATGTACCAGCCGCTGCATGTAGGACGCGCATGTGCAAAGGATTTGGGGTATCCCGGAGATAATACGGGGGAGAACATCTCACATTTGAACTGTTATTACAGCGAACTGACCGGTTTTTACTGGTTATGGAAAAACTGTAAAGATGTCGATTATATAGGAACCTGTCATTACCGCAGGTTCCTGATAAATGAGCAGGAAAAGGTATTCACGAAGGCAGAGTATGAGAAGCTGTTACAGGAGTATGATGTCGTTACAACAAAACGTGTGGTTTTGAATAATTCCTATCATTTTGGCTTTGCGGCAAATCATAATATTCACGCGCTGGATACAACGGGTGAGGTAATCCGGGATTTATATCCGGCGTATTATGAGGCTTTTATTACGCTAGTGCATCAGAATGAAACCTATTTCGGAAATATGCTGGTTACAAGCAAGGCGTTGTTTGATGAGTATTGTGAGTGGTTATTTACCATTTTTGCACAGGTGCAGCAGCGCATTGACTTGGACACGGATGAAGATGCGTACCACAAGCGTGTTCTTGGTTTTATCTCTGAGTTTTTGCTTCTTGTATGGGTGCGTGTCAGGGGCTTAAAGGTCTGTGAGTGCAAGGTGGGCATGACGGGGGAAAAAGCCGAAACAAGAGAATTAAAGGAAGTGCTGGCTGAGTATTTCCGCAGAAAAGATGTAGAAGGTGCAAAATCCTATTTTCTTAAGAGAAAAGAAGAACGCCCGGACGTTATGATGGAGGCTTCGGATGTATCAGGAGAGCTTCGTATATGTATGCAGATAATTGCAACGGCAGGAAAAGAGATAGAAACATATGGACATTGTTTTCTAGACAGAGTATCAGAATACCGCGATTTAATACAGATTTTTACGTGCTTAAATCAGATTATCACCCGGAGGGAGCAGGGGATACAAACCAAAAAGGATGAAGATTTTTTAGATAAAAATCAAATATCAGATGTGGCAATCGGGGTCGCAAGGCAGGTGTATCAAGCCGTCAGACATACGCCGTGATTGTTTTGCAGCAGTATAGAATAGACAGGAGTATAAAGATGAATTACAAACAGATCAGAAATAACGAAGAGGTTCTCGCACTAATCAAAAAAGGGAATGCGAATCTGGGAGTGTTAGGATATACGGACCATTCGGAGGCTCACACTGCCCTTGTGGCAGAAAATGCGGCAAAAATCCTGGCAGAGTTTGGATATGGTGAGAAGGAGCAGGAACTTGCAAAAATTGCAGGATTTATGCATGATATCGGCAATGCCGTTAACCGTAAGAACCATGCCGAATATGGTGGAATCCTTGCAAACGAGATACTTAAGGATTATGACATTTCGATTGAGGACAGAATTACCATCGTTTCTGCAATCAGCAATCATGATGAGTCTACAGGCCGTGCGGTTGATCCGGTTTCTGCGGCTTTGATCATTGCAGACAAGACGGATGTGCGAAGAAACCGGGTCCGTACGAAGGAACAGGCATCTTTTGACATCCACGACCGCGTGAATTATGCGGTAACAGGTGCAAACCTTAAGATTGATATGGAGGAACGTTCCATTTCATTGAATTTGCAGATTGATGAGAAAATCTGCACGATGTATGAATATTTTGATATTTTTCTTGGACGTATGTTGATGTGCAGGAGTGCGGCAGATGTGCTGGGTGCAAAGTTTAAATTGCGTGCGAATGGAGTGAAAATACTGTAATGTTAAGACCAAAGATAGGGTTAGACTGGGATGATGTAATTGCCCCGTTTAATGATGTTGCCATTGTCATGGCAAACGAGAAATACAAGATACAACCGCCTCTTACTTTAGAGGATGTGACAAGCTGGAATAATACGGGAAGAGCCAGCGTGATTAAGGAATTTTATCAGTCGGAAGAGCTTTATCACAGTCAGGTTGTCACAGAGAAGACAAAACGCTGTGTACGTCAGCTTATGAAGATTGCAGATGTCTATATCATTACTGCGGCGTATCCCAAATTCATGGGAATCCGCGCAAAGCAGATTTTGACAGAGTTTCCGGAAATTCCTGAATCCAGAATTATTTTGGGAAGTGCGAAAAATCTGGTACATCTGGATATCATATTAGATGATGCAATCCATAATATATTAGAATCGCCTGCAACCTATCCGGTACTGATGCGTAAGCCTTGGAACTGGCAGATGACGGGAATCCTGTCTGTTAATAATCTAAGTGAATTTGTGCTTTTGGTGAAGCAGATTATGAATGCTGCAATGCATAAAACCTCCGAGATTAAAGAACCTTCGGTGCTTGCTCTGGTTGGACCTTCCGGCTCAGGAAAAACACAGATTGCAAGGGAGTTGTGCAAAGATTCCAGATTTACCAGTCCAAAGACCTATTGCACAAAGCCGTCGGATAAGCATTATTATCTGACCAAAGAGGAGTTCGATAAGCAGAATTTCTTTGAAAATACCCGTTATGCAGGTATCCAGTACGGAACGAAGAAAGAAGATATCCAGGCGGTGCTTGACGAAGGCTTGTATCCGGTAATGCCATTGGATATGTGCGGCGCCATCGCTATGAAACGCCATTTTCCAACTACGATTATTTATGTATCAAGGGAAAAAGAGGCTTTGATTCGTGATATTATTGAAGAAGATTATTCTCTGGATGAGAAAACGCTAAGAATCCTGTCCATTGATGCAGAGAAAAGAAACAAAGAAATCTGCGACTATGTGATAGATAACAGTAAGCTGGACGGAGCGGAAAAAGTGCTGTATCTGGTTGGTACATCATCCTAAGTGCGAAAAGGAAGTTATGAAATTCTAAAATTACAAAAGTATGATGTATATAAAGATATCCTATAACATATGTATGAGATATACATTGCTATTTGCAAACAGAGGTGGCTGGAGTTGCATTCCTGCCGCCTCTTATTATGAAAGAATATAAAATTGAACACAGGCAGAAGAAAGGAACAGTAATGTCTGGAATTAGTTTCCGCAGAGAGGACAACTGAATGCCAGTTGTCCCTCTAATGCCTCGTGCAACAGGTGTACCTGTGGGGTATCGGCAGCTTTGTAATATACTTCTTTTCCCTCACGGCGGCTGACGATTAAACCGGCAGCTTTAAGAAGCTTCAGATGGTGTGACAAAGCAGGACTGGACATATCCATCATAGCAGACAAGTTGATAACACACTCTTCGCAATGACAGAGAATCCAGAAAATGCGCACACGGCTGCCATCACTGAGCAGACGGAATACATCTGCAACAGATTGAAATCCATTGGCATTGGATGCAATTTCTAAAAATTCTTCTTTATGTTCTCCATGATTATGTGGTAAATGCATATGGGACATAGAGCCCTCCTTCTATCAATAGATGCCGCCCTTGATACAGGCGGCTGAATAACAGATGTTCTGAATATAATTTTAGCATACAAAATATGTCGCGGAAAGAAAAAATAGAAATAATTGTATTGACATATGGTATTTAGAGTAGTATCATCAATTTAACAATTAAACAATATTTTAATAGTATGTTTGAAATTCAAACTGCCATATATCAAAGGAGACCAGCTATGAAAAGTCAAGCTTAAATTAGCTGGAAATTAAAATAATCTTTTCGTGGTAAAAATGGGTAACCTTAATAGGGCTCCCTGGTGGGCGCTTTTTTCAAATCAACGATATAGAGT
>CALWLL010000005.1 GCA_944381555.1 uncultured Agathobacter sp.
CGCTTTACGTTTAATGCGGTGGACGTTGGCGATTATTGTCATGATGTGGAGTTGTATATTGATTTGGAATTTTATAACGAGCGTGACGATTCGTTCTATTTACGTTCTCAAGATTGGCATTCTTGGAACAGTGGCGGTAGCGGTAGCGATATATCAGTGGATGATATTAACTCTGGTTTTAGCAGTATAACAGATTCTTTATCGGGTCTTCCTAAGCTTATAGCGGAAGCTATCGAATCGTTTTTTGACGGTTTGGGAAATATTTTTTCTTACGGCTTTTCTGCTTTGCCTACCAATATAAAAACCGCTTTGTCTTCATCCTTTACTAATCTGCAATCGGCTGTTAATGGACTTCCGGCTAAATTGAAGACTTATTTTGACGATTTAGGCAATATCTTTTCCGGTGGTTTTATTGATCTTGGTGAAATTTATGAAGCCGGCTTTGATGCTCTTCCTGTTGACATTAAGACTTCTTTGACATCTTTATTCACGGATTTAAAAAACAGCATCACTTCGCTTCCGGGAAATTTAAAGGCTTATTTTGACAGTCTCGGAACGATTTTTTCCGGCGGCTTTATTGATTTAGAATCTGCGTTTGAAGACGGATTGAGTGGAGTTCCTGCCAATATTGCAGAACAGTTAAGTTCTTTTTTTGATAGTGTTGTATCTGCTGTTAAATCTGTTCCGGGTAGTCTTAAGATTTATTTTGATAATTTAGGAACGATTTTTTCCGGTGGCTTTTTTGATTTGGAAACGGTTTTTGAAGATGGACTTCTTGGAGTTCCTGCGAATATAGCGGAGCAGTTGAGAGGTTTTTTTGATGATGTTGTTTCTTCTGTTGCTAATTTAGGTACTTCTATTTTGGACGGAATTTCGGCGCTTTTTGTTCCGTCTGATGAGAAGCTGTCTTCGATTAAGGATGATTATATTGGTTTTTTCCAGAATCGTTTTGGTGCTTTATATCAGTCCGTTGATATCCTTTCCGGCATTATGGATTCTTTTGTTGAGGTGGAGTCACGCACTACTATTGAGATTCCGGAAACAACGTTTACCTTTATGGACGGTCTTGAATTTACATTTGGCGGCTGGACAGTTCCTATGATTCCGGAAGGATTTGAAACCTTTGCGGAGACTACTAAATATTTTATCGACGTCGTCTGTACTGTCGCATTTCTCAATATGTTAAATGCCCGCTACCGGGCTTTCTTTAAATAAGAGGAGGTGTTCAGATGCTTGTTGAATCATTGCTGGATTTGATGTTTGATGTGTTCTGTTTCTTTTTTGGAGATGTCAGTGTTCCTGATTTTCCGGATGAAGTGCTGAACGTGTTGTTGTCTATTGAAGAGTATTTAAGTTCCGGATTGGCATTCGTTGCTGCTTATACGCATTTGCCATATCTTTTAACACTTTTTTCGATTGCGCTGGTTGTTGATGCGGTAATCTTAACTTACCGGATTGTTATGTGGATTCTTCGTAAAATTCCACTTATTAGTGTTAGCTGATAGCTGTGCAGGTATGTCTTTTTTTGATTTAAGTAAGCGTCGCAGCTTGTTGAATTTGTGTGAAACTCAATGTTTTTCGCGCGTGTGGGTAAGCTTGTTTATAAACTGTTGGTAGCTGCTTTTGCTATCAATAGTTTATAAACAGTTTATCCAAGGCGCGGTATTGAGTTTTGCACACTTCAACAGCTTGCTCGGATTTTCGCGTACCCGTCTCCGGGTTTCGCAATCGCCCCCGTACAGTAATACGGGGGTACTAAATACAAAAATAGGGGGTTTTGTATGTTTGCTGCTCAAAGTACGGTTCAAGTTGAAAGAAAAAATGGTCTGGTCTGTGTTATCGACTGGCTGTCATTTACGGATGTTTCTAATCTTGATTTAATGACATCTCTTGCAGAGTTTGGATTCTCTCTGGATGAGTTTACGGAAGCTGATAAAGGTGCTTCCGGTTATAAACGGATGCTTTTGCATAAAGGAAGCACACTTCGCGTGCTTTATGAGGGCAATGAAAACATGGGTGTCCATTATGATATATCCGGCAGTAGCATTTTAGAGTTTTATTGTCATATGCGGTCACATCTGATGCAGGAAACTCCATTCGGTCCGGGGCTTGACGTTGATATTGATGTTTTGTGTGAACTGCTCCGCCGAATCCGGCTGGTTGGTCATGTGACACGTCTTGACTTGGCGATTGATGATAAAGGCAGTCCTTTTTTTACTCTTTTGGATTTACAGGCTATATTAGAAGAACAACGCTTTGTCAGCAAGTTCCGCTCTTGGCAGTTGGTTAAGGACTGTACGACAACTAATCAATTGACCGGTGCCACGATTTACCTTGGCAGCCGACGGAGTGATATAATGCTGCGCGTGTATGATAAACAGCTTGAGCGTATTGCAAAAGGTATTGAAGGTGCAGCGGATGTGCCTTGGGTGCGCTGGGAGATAGAGCTTAAGAATGAGTATGCGAATATTGCTTTGGTTGATTTATTAAATGGTGTGGATGTCGGTTCTCTTGTTTTCGGGATATTGTCCAATTATTTTCGTGTTGTTGTATTGGATGATTCTAACAAGAGTCGGTGTAGCACGGATGTTAAGTGGCAGCAGTTTGTCGATGAGGTGGCAAAGATACAATTGTTTGTTATGCAGCCTGCGCCGACACTTGCGGATAAACGTGAGTGGGTGCTTAAGCAGGTCGCACCGACGATAACCGGACTTATCTTGGCGGATTACGGTGATATTAGTTGGCTTACGGCACATTTTTCCGACCATGCGGAGCGGATGAGCCGCCATTTAAAAGATTTGGTAACGCGTGCCAATCCGGAATGGCGCGATTTGATTGATGATTTGAGGTGAACTTATGACGTTGGATGCAGTTTTTTACAATTTCTTGTTTGTTAAGAAGCTGCAGGGCTGTTCAGCTAAAACGATAGACTGCTATTGTCAGGTTATTCGTCCGTTGGTGGACTATGCCGGTTCTGATTTGCTGCTTGCTGATTTTAACCGTGATATATATAATGGTTATATTGATATGCTGGTTTCCCGGCATTACAGTCGTTCGACTTTGGCATCTTATGTCCGTCAGATAAAGGTGTTCCTGCGGTGGATTGAGGATGAGTACTCCGTCAATTTGTCTACCAGTAAACTGAAAGTGCCTAAAGCTAGCCGGAAGGTTGTGCATATTTATACGGATGATGAAATCCGCCTTATATTTGATACGGTGGACGCTGAATCGGAATGGCTGCGCTTGCGGAACTGTTCCATGATTGCTTTGATGCTGGATTCCGGTCTCCGGCAAAATGAAGTTTGTATGCTCCGCTCTGTTGATATATCATGGCAGCGCTGCACGGTTAAGGTTCTGGGGAAAGGTTCGAAAGAGCGTGTTGTTCCGTTTGGCAGTCTTTCCCGGAAATTTATGCAGCGTTACCGTGCGCTCTGTCCTTTTTCCGGTGATTATTTTTTTCTGTCCCGGCGCGGAGCACTGGTTACCAACGATTCGGTGAAACATTTTATAAGCAAGTTGTCCCGGAAACTGCCTTTTGCTTTTTCGTCGCACCGGCTCCGTCATAACTTCGCAACTAATTATTGTTTGGATCAGTATGATAAGTACGGTCAGGTCGATTTATATCGTCTTATGGTCCTCATGGGGCATGAGGATATTGAAACTACCCGGATATATCTGCATCATGCAAATCAGCTTATAGCTGCTGCTAATGCTATCTCGCATTTGGATAAGATTTTCCGGGAAAAATGATGCATCAGGTTTTGCTTAGCCTTGCAAAAAAAAAATAAAGCCATAAACCTGCATGATTGCTAAGCCTATGACCTTGGATGCACCCTCAGGGGCTCGAACCCTGGACACCCTGATTAAGAGTCAGGTGCTCTACCAACTGAGCTAAGGGTGCGGAATTTATTTCTTCCGTAAACGCAAAATTTATTATATAGTATAATTAATATAAATGCAACTATTTTTTAATTTTTTTTTCATCTTTAGAGACAAAATCCGTGTGAAAAATAAATTTTTACACGGCACTTTGAGTTTTAGCGCTGTCTGGCTCAAAGCTGCATATGCACAAAAAACGGCGCAGAAATGGAGAATTAAATGAAAAAATATCATTCAAAATTGGAGGAACGATTCTTAAAATACGTTTCCTATTGGACCACTTCAGATGAGGAAGGAACTTCCAATCCTACAAGCCCTCGTGAGTTTGAACTGGCTAAGGTTTTGGAACAGGAATTAAATGATATGGGCTTATCTAAAGTACTTCTTAGCGATACCTGTTATGTATACGGTCTTCTTCCGGCTACCCCGGGAATGGAGAATAAAAAAGCGGTGGGACTGATTGCTCATATGGATACTGCACCTGATTTTTCCGGAAAAGACATAAAGCCACAGATTATTGCGGAATATAAGGGCGGAGATATTCTTTTAAAAGGAAACAATACCTACATCCGAGTATCTGATTTTCCACATCTGAATAATCTTGTTGGGCACCGTCTGATTACAACGGACGGAACTACGCTTCTTGGAGCTGATGATAAAGCCGGAATCGCAGAAATTATGACAGCTATTGATGAAATCAAAAACAGTGATATCCCGCACGGAGACATCTGGGTATGCTTTACTCCTGATGAAGAAGTTGGTATGGGGCCAAACAGTTTTGACTTGGATTACTTTAAGGCAGACTACGCTTATACGGTTGACGGCGCCTATGAGGGAGACATTGCTTATGAAAATTTTAATGCTGCAAGCGCTGTATTTGATATAAAAGGAATAAACGTTCATCCTGGTGAAGCAAAAGATATTATGGTAAATGCTGCTCTAATCGCGTGTGAAATAGCTTCTATGCTTCCAAAACAGGAAACTCCTGCTCACACAGAGGGTAGAGAAGGCTTTTTCCATCTGACAGATATATCCGGAGATGTAGGTTCCGCAAAACTTTCTTATATTATCCGCGATCACGATAAAAACCTTTTTGAATCCCGCTTAAACCGCCTTCGCGCATTAGAAGTAGAAATAAATCAGATTTACGGCGCTAACACGGTAACTCTGACCATAACACACTCTTATGAAAATATGTTGTCCGTAATGAAGGAGCACCGCTATATTATCGATTTGGCAAAAGCTGCCATTGCTTCGTCAGGTTTAGAACCCGTATCTTACCCCGTTCGGGGAGGTACAGACGGCGCAAGACTTTCTTTCATGGGGCTGCCTTGTCCAAACCTTGGTACCGGCGGTTATGGATTTCATGGACCATATGAACATGTAAGCGTAACTTCTATGGAACGAGTGGTGAATATTCTAAAGGAGATTGTCTCAAATCCGGCAGAAAAGTAATTCTTAAGTGTAAATAAATACTAACAAACATTCGGATATATCCGTTTTCTTTACATTTTTATATTTTTTAAATATAAGTGTTGTTTTCTCTGCAAATATGCTATCTTATATTTGAGAGCAGTATTAACTAAATCTGCCGGTTTATAGATTATTTTGTATGGATGGTGAAAATATTGAAACATAACAATGAACACAAGACTTCCTCTCCGCTTAATCTGCTAGTTTCTATTGACCAAAACTATCTTTTTAGGCTTCAGGTTCTTTTAACGTCAATTGCGGTGAATAATCCGAAAGAAAAAATAAATTTATATCTGATGTATGCCAACATTTCCCAAGACAAATTGAAATGTGTAGAAGTTCAGTGCGACAGGCTGGGATATGCGCTTTTCCCAGTACAGGTCGATTCCTCTCTATTTGAAAACGCTCCGGTAACAAAGCGTTATCCCAAGGAGATGTATTACCGTCTGCTGGCGCCGCATATACTTCCGGAAATGCCTGACCGCATTTTGTATTTAGACCCTGATATTTTGGTAATTAACCCACTTCGCCCACTGTGGGAAACGAATTTAAACGATTATCTTTTCGCTGCTGCTTCTCACACAGGAATAACCGATATAGCCAATGACGTCAACCGGATCCGTCTCAATACCGAAAGCGACTACTTTAATTCGGGTGTACTTCTTATGAATTTAAAACTGTGCCGAAAGGAAATTGTTCCGAAAGAAGTTTTTGACTTTGCAAAAGAACATAAAAAAGAACTGCTGCTTCCTGATCAGGATATTTTAAACGCCCTGTACGGTGAACGGATTTTTCCTGTGGACGATGCCGTATGGAATTATGACGCCCGGAATTACAGCCGGTACCTGCTGCGCAGTTCCGGGAAAACGGACATGAACTGGATAATATCCAACACGGCCATTCTCCACTTCTGCGGACGCGCAAAGCCTTGGAAGCCGGGCTATCCTTATCGATTCGGAATTCTTTATAAACACTATGAGCATCTGACAAAGAGGTTCTTTTCTCTTTCAGACTGAGGGCAAGTATTATCTCACTTTTTTTAATATGCCGCCTGTGAATTCCGCTTTGCTTTATTATTTATTTTTCATTACGACAGGTGTAGGCATCCCTCTGTATTATAATATTTTGAGACTAAAGAATATGGTGCTGGCTCTATCCGGCCAGCAGACCATCAGACGATTAAACTTTTTAGAATATTTACACAGCCGTCTGTTCCAAGATTTGCGCTATCAATGGTCAAATCATAATTTTTCATATCGTCCCAATGTTTTGCGGTGTTGGCATAGAAATAGTTTGCCCTTTTTTTGTCAAAACGATTTTGCATCCGCACCGCATCACGTTCAGGAATACCATAGTCTTCTGTAATACGTTTTCTTTTTGCCTCATTATCGGAGCAGCGAATAAACACTCTGAGTACGCCTTTCTCATTTTTTAATGCCTCTGACGCGCAGTGTCCTAAAAATATTGCCCTTCCTTTTTTCGCCATTTCCTGAATTTCAGCCTGCTCTGCAACAAAAATGTAACCCTCTTTAGACAGCATATCTGCATTGCCCAAGTTCGCCTGACCCATTGCGTAAATTGTATAGAGAAAGCTGTTTGACGCCGTTTCCTCATATTTTTGAATCTGTTCAAGGGACAGATCATACCTCTTTGAAACTGCTTGAAGAATCTCCTCTCCATAACAGTAAATTCCTGTCTCCATAGCAGTGCGGCGGGCAATTTCGGTGCCGCCGCTGCCGTACTCCCTCTCAATTGTAATATACTTTATTTTCATTTTGCGCTTCCCCCTTTTATCAAGATGCCTGCTCTTCAAACTGACTGTTGTAAAGTTCCGCATAAAAGCCCTTTCTTGCAAGCAATTCATCATGTGTTCCGCTTTCTATAATATCCCCGCTTTTCATAACGAGAATAAGGTCTGAATTTTTTATTGTAGAAAGACGATGCGCAATAACAAATGAGGTGCGGTTTTCCATCAGCTTATCCATTGCAGCCTGAATCTGGTGCTCGGTGCGGGTATCCACAGATGAGGTTGCCTCGTCAAGAATGAGCATCGGTTTGTCGGCAATCATCGCCCGGGCAATTGTAAGCTGCTGCTTTTGTCCCTGCGAGAGATTTATTTGGTCATTAAGAACTGTATCATAGCCTTTCGGCAGCGTACGGATAAAATGGTCAAGCCCTACTGCCTTGCAGGCTTCGGTAATTTTTTCATCACTGATACCCTCAGCACAGTAAACAAGGTTTTCTCTTATGGTTCCCTCAAACAGCCATGTATCCTGTAGAACCATGCAGAACTGGTTATGAACTTCCTCTCGGGTAATATCCTTTGTCGATATTCCGTCGATACGGATTTCACCACCCTGAATTTCATGGAAACGCATAAGCAGGTTGACCATTGTGGTCTTTCCTGCACCGGTAGGTCCGACAATCGCAATTTTTTGTCCGGGTTTCGCGGAAGCACTAAAATCATGGATGATTATGGTATCTGAATCTTCATATCCAAATTTAACGTGGTCAAATTCCACATTCCCTTTTATGTCGGTAAGTTTAGCCGTCTTATGGCTTTCATCTTCCATATCCTCTGCTTCTAAAAATTCAAACACCCGCTCACCCGCAGCGGCTGCCGACTGGAGTGACTGCATCGACTGTGCAATCTGGGAAAGCGGCTGCGTAAAATAACGCACATACATCATAAACGCTACGATAACGCCAAAACCTATTTTTCCGTTTAATGCCATTGCTCCACCGACAACGCACACCGCAACATAACCAAGATTACCTATAAAGCTCATCATAGGCTGCATAAGTCCTGCGAGACACTGTGCCTTAAAGCCGCTTTCCTGAAGCTTTGCATTCATTTCGTCAAACACCCTGCCGGAAACTGCTTCTCCGTTGTAGGCTTTTACAACGGTATGCCCTGCATACATTTCTTCAATATGACCATTTAATCTTCCCAGACATTTCTGCTGTGCGGCAAAGTATTTTTGGCTTCTGCCCATGATGGCAAACATCAGTACAAAGCCCAACAGACTTGCCACAACTGCCGCAAGCGTCATCCAACCATTTGTTGTAATCATCATAATAAAGCTTCCGACGAACAGAATAATAGAACTGATAAGGTTTCCTATGCTCTGGTTAAGTGACTGTCCGATTGTATCCACGTCGTTTGTTACACGGGAGAGTACATCTCCCGTACTGGTCTTATTATAATACCACATAGGCAGACGATTGATTTTCTTTGATATATCGGAACGCATCTGTTTTGATACACGCTGCGTTACAGTTGCCATTGTCCAGCCCTGAACGGCTGAGAACACCCAGCTTAACGCATACATAACGGTAAGAGTAATTGCAACGCTAAATACCTTATCCATATCGATTGCAGGTTCTATAAGTTTGTATACGGAATCCGGCAATTCTCCGATTGCCGCAAGTGCAGCCTCTTCATCATTTACATCAACAGTGGAAAACAGTTCTGTCATCACGCGCTGTTCTTCTGCTGTAATTGTGGTTCCATCTATTACTATATCCGTATAAAGTGCAGCAGATACTGTCTTAGGCAATTGCTCCATAGCGCTTCCAAACGCAGCCGTATCCTCGCTGTTGATACTGCTTAAAATCTTTACCGCTGCAATCTGGTCTTTGCCTGATATAACCGAATCATTTATTTTGATTTCTTCGAATAATACATTCAGCACGCTCTCCGGCAATGAAAAAAGTAATAACTGGCTTTCTTCCTGGCTTGAAGCAGTGCCCATTGCCTCCATTACCTGCTGAAACGCAGCTTTATCCTCATCCGGGATTTCAGCAGATGACAAGATTTCAACTGCTTTTTGATCCAGTTCTGATAGGCCGCTTATATTGGCGGAGATTTCGCTCATTACCGTTTCCATATTAGAAGAAACATTACCAGAGATTTGTTCGGATATCTCCGCAAGCATTTCTGTATCAGGAGTTAATCCTGATGTAATGGTATCGGTCATATCTGATAATTTGTCCGGTCCCATCAACGTTAGGATGGTTCCAACCGCCGCACAAATCAAAGCTGTCACAATTGCAGCGATATATTTACGGCAATAGCCAAACAACTTTTTCCATGTTCCGACCAGATCCTTGGCTTTTTCACTGCTGTGCATTCCCGGACCACGTCCCATTGGAGCGCGGTTTTTTCTATGCTCCCCTGCCTGACCGAGTTTATATTCATTATTTTCCATTATGCAAGTTCCTCCTTTGAAAGCTGAGACAAAGCAATCTGCTGATATACCTCACAGTTTTTCATCAGTTCGTCATGTCTGCCCATTCCGGCAATCCTGCCATCATTCAATACGATTATTTTATCTGCGTCACGGATTGTGCCAATACGCTGCGCAACAATAATTCTTGTTGAATTTTTACATTTCTCATCAAGCGCTTTACGGAGAATACGGTCCGTCTTATAGTCAAGTGCCGAAAAGGAATCATCGAAAATAAATATTTCAGGATTTCTTGCAATGGCGCGGGCAATTGAAATACGCTGCTTCTGACCGCCCGAAAGATTCGAACCTCCCTGTGCTACATATCCATCGTAGGTATCCTCCATGTTTTCAACAAATTCGGCAGCCTGAGCCGTTTCCACAGCCGCCTTAACATCATCTTTGCCAGCCTTTTGCTTTCCATTGTCACCATAAGCAACATTAGAGGTGATAGATCCCGTAAACAGGGTCGCTTTCTGCGAAACGTATCCGATTTTATTTCGGAGAGCTTTCTGAGAATATTCCTTTACATCAACGCCGCTTACCAAAACCGTACCTTCCGTGACATCATAAAAACGCGGAATCAAGTTAATCGCGGTACTCTTGCCACAGCCGGTAGAGCCGATGAATGCAACTGTTTCACCCTTTTTAGCTGTAAAGGAGATGTTCTGTAAAACATATTCCTCTGCATCAGGGTAACGGAAGGAAACATTTCTGAATTCTATCTCGCCCTCTTTTCCGGCAATTCCCTCAGTTCTTTTGCCATCATGAATAGACGGCTCTGTATCCAGAATCTCATTTATACGGCCGGCAGCAACGGAGGCTCTTGGCAGAATCATAAAAATCATAACTAGCAGCATAAAGGACATAACTACCTGTATCGCATACTGAGAGAAAACCATCATATCCGAAAAGAGGGTGATTTTATCCATTAATCCTGCGCTATTGATTAAGTATGCACCCACCCAGTAAATTGCAAGAGAAAGTCCGCTCATTACAAGTTGGATAGACGGCATCAAAAATGCCATTGTATGCTGTGAAAATAAATTTGCTCCGGTCAGTTCTTCATTTGCTCTTTCAAATTTCTTTTCCTGATATTTCTCTGCGTTATATGCACGGACAACGCGAAGACCGGTCAGATTTTCTCTTGTAATACGGTTAAGGTTATCTGTAAGCTGCTGCATCTTTTTGAATTTTGGAAGAGCCAGAATAATACAAATACCCACGATAAACAGAAGCATTACTACTGCCATAGCCGTTGAAAAAGTCCACTGCCATGACTTGTTTACGATTTTGCAAATTGCCCATACTGCCATAACAGGGGCCTTAAGCAGCATCTGAAGTCCCATAACAATTAACATCTGCACCTGCACAACATCATTTGTAGTACGGGTAATAAGGCTCGCGGTTGAAAAGTGCCCAATCTCTTCCATAGAAAAGGATTGTACTTTATGAAACATCTTTCCTCGAAGAGTTGCACCAAGGCCTGTTGCCAGCTTTGCTGAACATATGGATGTACAGACAGTTGCCGCAAGACTTATTAACGCATACATCAACATCTTTGCTCCGGCGACTAGTATTTCTGACATTTCACTGCCTGCGGTCTGCACAAGCATCGTGATTTCAGACATATAATCCGGCATTGTAAGTTCCGCCCATACCGCTATGAAAATAAAGCATACCGCAGCCAGAATCAATAACCATTCTTTCTTTTTCAGATTTCTTAGTATTTTCAGCATTTGATTTCTATCTCCCTTTATTAAATATAAATAAAGACAACAAAAAACTTCGTTCCGTTTTTATTTTAACAATATTATCATTTACTTTATTTGAATTCAATGAACTATACCTAACTTATAATTAAATTTTTATTATCTTTTATAAAATTTTTCTATAGATAAACTATATAAATCTTGTTCCTCATGAACCACTATTTCATCTTTTCGAAACTGAAATCGTTAATTTTTGCAATCCATTTGCATTATCTTTCGAGGTTGTGAAGCTACAATTACAGATTGCATTCGGCAAAGATTCTTCAGATTTGCATATCTGTTGTTTTCGTTCTGGAAACAACAGATATCTCCACAATAACATTACAACCGCCTGTACACACTCTTTCCTAAGATATAAAAATGGGATGAAAAGTTTTTTCATCCCATTTTTATATCTTATAAGTTTGCAATTAAAGCTGCAATTTCATCTGCACTTAATGAACGGTTTGGATCAGACATATCCGGCATGGACAAATTTTCTTCCGCAGCCGGCTCCTTCTCTTCCGGTTCAATAGCTTCAGAAACCTTATCTGCCGCTGCAGGCTCTTCCTTTACAGGTTCCTCTGATACGGTTTCTTCATGGATTGGAGTTTCTTCTACAACCGGTTTCTCTTCCATCTCTTTGGAAACTTTCCCCTGTATAATCGCCTGATTCAAGCGAAGCTCCATATCTTTTAACTGAACAACCATATCCTGAAGCTTTAATTCTATCTGATTTGACATTTCGGTCAGTTTCAACCTCTGTTCTTTCGATATGCCCGTAAATTTTGTATTTTGTGTCTCATCACTTTCATCTAATCTTTCTAATACCTGATCATTTGAATTGATAATAGCATCTGCATTTTCTTTGCTTCTGTTAATGATAACCTTTGCAATTCCCTTTTGCGCGTTGATAATTTCCTCAGAAGGTATTTTTGAAGTTTCTTGAATAATTGCTAATTTCTGTTCAATTTCTTCGAATTTATTTTTCATCATGATGTAAGATGCTTTTTCCGATTTATAAAGCTTATCAAAATATGCCTGTCTTTGTATTTCCTTTTCTGCGAAAATCGTCATAATCCCATTAACCATGATGTATACCGCGATCAAAGCAATCACACCGAGTACTATTATTGGAATGAGCATATTTAAAGAATGATTAATCATTAAATATAATTCCGCAATAAATACAATTGTTAATACCAATACAGAAATGATAATTTGCAGCTTTGACTTATTTTCTTTTGTAGCATTCATTATTCAGTTCTCCCTCAATTTAAATATTTATAATACATCATAATGCGCCTAACTGGATTCGAACCAGCGGCCTGCCGCTTAGGAGAATCGAGCGCACGTTCTCATCTCCGTTAATATGTATCAATCCAAGTCAAGCAAAACCAAGGATTAAAAACACATTCGAGTCAATTTCAGTCAATCTAAATATCATCTCTGTCAGCCTTAGACAACCCTGGAATTTTAGTAAAATGTTTGCAACTGCTAACAATAGGGTTGAAGGTTATTGTCAATGGCCCGGCATAAGATCGGCTATCACGCCCGACATACGGGAAAGATAAACAATATTCGATTGAACAAATTTACTACTTATAATATACTGTGAAATAGTCCGTTTGTCTACGAAAATTTAAATACACAATGCAATTCATAACTATACTGATTGATCAGCTTTTCAACTGTCGCAAATTTTGCGACAACTGAATTGTCTGATCTATTATTTTATTTTCTTAGCAGGCGAAAGCGTGGGTGTTCGTACCTTCCCGAGCCCTCACAGAATGTCGGTAAGAGCTTTATCAAATCCTATGCCGCCGTCTGTTTGGAGGGGGCAATTATTGTTCTCGGCTGCATTATCTACTCCCTGTTCGCTGCGGCTCCACCCGTGGTTGACCCCAATGCGGCGGCTGTTACGCAGGTGTGGAGCTATGTTGGCGAGCTCGTATTTAATATGCTTGTTTTGGTCGGGGCGGTCAAAATGGCCGACCGCGTTGTGCGTGAAATGATGGGCTTATAAAAGGAGGTATTTAGAGTATGGAAGTTAAAATTAACCGTGAAATCCGCAATTACACGGAATCTATGTTTTTCGGATTATCTTTACGGCAATTCGTGTTTTCGCTGCTTGCGGTGGTTGTCGCTGTTGGGCTGTATTTTCTCATACGCCCCTACGCCGGGACAGAAACAGTCAGTTGGGTATGCGTTCTCGGCGCTGCTCCTTTTGCAGCGCTGGGGTTCATCACCTATCACGGAATGACCGCCGAGCAATTTATTTGGGCGTGGATTCGTTCAGAAATGCTCGAACCGAAACAGATTCGTTTTGAATCTTCAAATCTCTACTATGAGGCGCTCAAAGATAAAATCGAAAGATCACAGCAAGGAGGTAAAAAATGATTAAAACCTTGAAAAGCCTGCTCAAACAGGATAAGGAACGCTACACCGTTCCTCGCAAAGTACAGGATATGATACCAATTCAGCGTATTTGGAAAGACGGCATTTTTAAGGTTGGGAACCGCTTTTCAAAGACCTATAAATTTACCGATATAAATTATCTTGTGGCGAGCCATGAGGACAAGGAATCTATGTTTCTTTCCTATTCGGAGCTCTTGAACAGCTTGGATTCCGGCGCTACAACAAAAATCACAATCAATAACCGCAGGCTCAACAAAGCAAACTTTGAACAGTCGATTTTAATGCCTATGCGTGGCGATTCCCATGATGTGTACCGCAAAGAGTATAATCAAATGCTCCTTGATAAAGCCACGGGTGCAAACGGCATTATGCAGGAGAAATATATCACCGTTTCGGTGAACAAAAAGGACATCGAAGAAGCACGGACATATTTTGCCCGCGTAGGCGCTGATCTGATTTCTCACTTTGCCGCTCTCGGTTCAAAATGCACCGAGCTGGACGCCACGGAAAAACTGCGGGTGCTCCACGACTTCTACCGTCAGGGTGAAGAAACCGCTTTTCACTTTGACCCGCAGGATATGATGAAAAAAGGACACGATTTCAAGGACTATATCTGCCCGGACGCTATCGAAAAGAACAGCGATTATCTGAAACTCGGCGATAAATATTGCCGGGTTTTGTTCTTGAAAGACTATGCTTCGTATATCAAAGACAGTATGGTTACGGAGCTTACCGACTTTAACCGCAATATGATGTTGTCGATTGATGTAATCCCCATTCCTACCGATGAAGCGGTGCGGGAGGTTGAAAACCGTCTGCTCGGCGTGGAAACCAATATTACCAACTGGCAGAGGCGGCAGAACGCTAACAATAATTTTTCGGCGGTCGTTCCCTATGATATGGAACTCCAGCGTAAGGAATCCAAAGAATTTCTTGACGACCTCACCACCAGAGATCAGCGAATGATGTTTGCGGTTATTACAATGGTAATCACAGCAGACGATAAAAAACAGCTTGACAGCGATACCGAAACGGTGCTTTCCGTTGCAAGAAAGCATATGTGCCAGCTTGCTGTTTTGAAATTTCAGCAAAGCGACGGTCTGAATACGGTACTGCCAATCGGGACAAGAAAAATCAATGCGTTCCGTACCCTAACCACCGAAAGTCTTGCGGTGTTTATTCCCTTTAAGGTGCAGGAGGTACAGGACAAGGGCGGTATCTATTTCGGAGAAAACGCTATCTCCCACAACCTCATTATGTGCAACAAAGAAAACCTCTTGAACCAATCAGCCTTTTTGCTCGGTGTTCCCGGTTCGGGCAAATCGTTCAGCGCCAAAGAACTGATTGCCTTTTTGATTCTCAATACCGAGGACGATGTACTGATTTGTGACCCGGAGAATGAATTTGGCGCGCTTACGAAAGCGTTAGGCGAGGAAACAGCCACCGTTATTCATATGGCGGCAGGCGGCAAGGACAGATTGAACGCTATGTATATGGTTGACGGCTACGGCGAGAACAACCCCATTGTCGAAAAATCGCAGTTCATTATGTCCCTTGTGGAACAGATCGACAAGGCAGGCGTTGGCCCGCAGCAGAAATCCATTATTGACCGCTGCACCGCTCTCGTCTATGCGGAGGCCGAAGCAAACGGAAAACCCGCCACCCTTTATGCGCTCCGAAACAAGCTGCT
Organism: uncultured Agathobacter sp.; assembly: GCA_944381555.1. Classification (GTDB taxonomy): domain Bacteria; phylum Bacillota; class Clostridia; order Lachnospirales; family Lachnospiraceae; genus Roseburia. The sequence goes on from CALWLL010000005.1 coordinate 15,441, forward strand.
GAAACAGCCTGAGGAAAAAGCAAAGGAAATCGCCCTTTCACTTGAATTGTTTACAACCGGCTCCCTTGATATTTTCGGACACGAAAGCACCGTTAACCTCGATAAACGGATTGTTGTATTCGATATTCATAGCTTGGACGAACAGTTAAAGCCTACGGGACTTTTGGTTATCACTGATACCATTCTGAACCGTGTTACGCTCAACTGGAAGAAAGGCAAACGCACGCACGTGTTCATCGACGAGTTTCACGGGGTTTTTGAGAACGAGCAAAGCGGTATTTTCTTCAACTCTGCGTGGCGGCAGTTTAGAAAGAGAAACGGCTACCCGACCGCCATTACGCAGAATGTGGGGTACCTTTTGGATTCCGTACAGGCAAGCACTATCAGTAAAACCATCCACACTTATTACGATTCAGTTTAGTTCGTTACACGAAAGCTCTCACGGAGTATCAACCTGCCTAAGCGAATATTTATAATAAGGGGTTGGTTGACGGTTTTATTGACGGATGTTAGGAATCCAAAAAAGTCTATGCCATACCAACTGCTTCCCCTATTATAATAAAATAAGTGTAGATGTCAGAGTTAATTACTCTCTAATTACTACACTTTTATGGTACTAAAAAGCCGCCTATTTTCCTCGAAATTGAGGTCAATAGACGGCGGGTAGAATTATTCATATTTTTGGTGTATAATAAGAAATCAAGAGAAAGACAAATTGGAATTTAACTATCTAATCCTCAAAAACCATTGATTTTTCAAGGCTTCACGCCTGTTTTCCATTCAAACCTTATCTGCTTGCCCTTGTTTTTGCCCTTACGAGCCGAAACAAGGGCAACATTTTATTCTCCGCCGACCACCTTATCCAGCAGCCTTGCGGAAGTGCGCTTCGCTTCCCTTGTAGAGTG
>CALWLL010000006.1 GCA_944381555.1 uncultured Agathobacter sp.
AGGCAAAATGGGGATTGTTGGAAGAGAGAAAACCGCACAAAAATTTCATTTTGAATGTACTTCGCTCGATAAAAGAAAAATGGCTCTGGGATTTACATCCCAAAGCCATTTTGTCTACAGTCTGAAAGGAAGCGGAGCCGCTTCCTTTTTTGATTTATTCTTCTGTTGTAATTATCTCTTCTGTTGTTTCGGTATCATTTATAGAGAAAATATCCTCTGTAACAGGCTCTGGCATAAACGCATATTCGTTCGAGTCTCTGAAACGTGTACTGTTTGAGCCAACCTGACTGATCACGACAATATCGCCGCTTTCAAGTTCACCGACATCAATTGCAAGCTGTGTACCAGAGAGATAGACTGGTTTTAGTTTAGTATCATTGATATATACACGGCTCCAGCGCGTAAAGTTCTCTCCGGTAATGATATATTGTGTTCCATCTTCGGAAAGTGAAATATCATTAATTACAACGTCTTCAATGCCCATTACGATGTCCGTTGGCGGATATGGTGTTTCGCCGTTTTCATAGCAGTAACGTTCTCCGTAAAGAATATCGTACTGCAACTGTTCAATGCCATTAATGTATGTTTCATAGTCAAGAACATCAGCCTGTGTCTGATGGTAATTTACCATAGTTCCTTCGTGAATACCAACAGTGTCCAGAATATCCGCCATTAACTGGTAAGCATACAAGTCCGTATCTTCTTTTTCTAATCCAAAGTTATTCCAGGTAACATAAGAGGTTTTATAAAGGTCCCCGGATACCATGTCTTCTTCAGTAAGTCCCATAGTCGGAAGGTGGTCGCCCCAGAATACGACAATCGTGTCCTCGTCTATTTTTTCCAATTCCGAAATTAAGTTCTGAATAAACTGGTCAGTTTTATTTAACTGATGCATATAATAAGTCCACTGGTTGGTTACTTCTTCGCTTTCGATGCCGTAAATTTCACAGAATGGGTCTTCGAGGATAGGCTCTGTTGAATAAGTGCCATGAGTACCTACGGTAATGGTATAAGTGAAATCCGGCTGATCCGGCGTAGAAAGAAGTGTTTTTATGGTTTCTTCTACGAGAATGGCATCTTCTGCCCAGCCATTTGGCGTAAACTCCGTGATATTCATCAATTCTTTGCTCGTAAACGTATCAAATCCCATCATGGAGAATGCGTTTACACGGCTATAGAAATTGCCGCCGTTGTTGTGAACGGCATGGGTGCCGTAACCGATGGATTTTAAATCGGCAGCAATGCCTTCACAGTCTGTTTCTTTCAAAATTGTTTTGTAAGGATATTCACCCGTGCCAAAATACTGTAGTTTCATTCCGGTAAGGACTTCAAATTCCGAATTGGCTGTACCGGCGCCAATAACAGGAACAGTTAAGTAGCCTGTCGTAAAATTCTCTTTCAGATAATGGTAGAATGGCGTTGGGTCCTGGCTGTATGTCATAAAGTTAAATTCATTCGGGTCAACGAAGGATTCCAATAATACACAGATAATGTTTGGCGCGGTTTCCGCTGTGACAGTAGTTTCTTCCTTGCTGTCTGCAACAGCATCCATTATGGAATCAATGGTTTCTTCGTTGTAATTCTTTGGCTCATCCATACCACGATCAAGAACACCTGTAGAGAAAGAATATACGAAGCCGTAATCTTCATAACCCTGCGCAATGTTTGCAAAATAGCTTTCTACAATCTTATTATCCTGAGCAGCTTTTGTGGTTGCAGGAATTGCAATAAATATCACTGCAAGGATGAAAAGAGATGTCATCATTTTATTCGTTCTGCCCTTAAATACAGGTCCTTTGATATAGAATATAATACAGCCGATGATAAACGCTGAACCTGCAATAAGCACCGTAACTACCAGTGCCGGAGTAAAATAGCTGGTGCCTGTCATTGTTAAAAGGTCAGGAATGCAGGTTAAATCCTGAAAGTTGAACGGCGTAACGCGGTTAGTAAGAATGACGCCGTTGATTATTCCCAGAATAATCCAAAACGAACTGATAATCAGTCTTGCAAAAGCTCTTCTGCGGAAGAGATATACCAAAGACAGTGATGCAAAAATCAGAAAAGCATTATACAAATACGTAACCGGTGTTTCCGCAATAAAGCGGATGGTGGATAACAAATCTCTTCTTGATACCAGTTCTACAAGGAATACAACGGTGCAAGAGAGCAAAAAATGGAATAGATAGGAATATTTATTTAAAAAGCCTACATACTTGTAAAAACGTTCTGAATGCTCGGTTTCTCTTCTGGTAAATAAAGTTTCTTTTAAATACTGAAGTCTTTTTCTCATCATTTACCTCCTCATTTTAATACATGTTATATTATAAAAAAGCCTGCCTAAAATACAAGAGCAAACTTCTATAAAAAATTCTTAAGATTTTATTGATTTTCGGAAATAATTAATAAAAATGTCTTCTTTAATATATGTGTATATTGTGATAAAATATCACAGAAGGACATATTCCTGCATAATTATACACTATTTGGAGAAAAAATGGAAACAAAAAACGGAAAGAATACTAAGAAAAGAAATGTTCAAATGTGCCCGTATGCAAAGAAATGCGGCGGATGCGACTATCAGGGAATTGAATATAAGAGACAGCTTAAAATGAAGCAAGAGAACGTGGAGAAGCTTTTGAAACCGTTTGTAAAAGTATCTCCAATTGTCGGAATGGATAATCCCTATCATTACCGTCACAAGGTTCATGCGGTATTTGACTGTATAGGACGCGGCGAGGTGGTTGCAGGGGTATATAAAAAAAATTCCCATGATGTGGTGGATATCGAAAGCTGCCAGATTGAGGATGAAGAGGCTGATGCCATTATTCGTGACATAAAAGGACTGCTGAAGTCTTTTCGAATTAAAACCTATGACGAGGATACCGGTTATGGTCTATTACGCCATGTGATGGTGCGCAAAGGCTATCATACCGGACAAATCATGGTGATTTTGGTGCTTGCCTCACCAATCCTTCCGTCGAAAAACAATTTTGTAAAGGCATTGCGTAAAAATCATCCCGATATTAGCACAGTTGTAATTAATGTCAATGACAAGAAGACCAGCATGGTGCTGGGAGAACGAAATATTACCATATACGGAAAAGGATTTATTGAAGACAAGTTATGCGGATGCACCTTCCGTATTTCACCGAATTCCTTCTATCAGGTAAATCCTGCACAGACGGAGCAGCTTTATGCGAAGGCAATTGCGTGCGCAAAACTGACAGGAGAAGAGAAGGTCATTGATGCTTATTGCGGAACCGGTACGATTGGTTTAATTGCTGCAAAATCTGCAAAAGAAGTATACGGAGTAGAGTTAAACAAGGGGGCAATCAAAGATGCCATTACCAACGCAAAGAGAAATGATATAAAAAATATTTGTTTTATCAATGAGGATGCCGGAAAATATATGGTGTCTATGGCAGAAAAGAAAGAATATGCAGATGTAGTTATTATGGACCCGCCGCGAAGCGGCAGTGATGAGGCTTTCTTATCGGCAGTGGTAAAATTATCCCCAAAACGTGTGGTATATGTTTCCTGTAATCCTAAGACGCTTGCAAGGGATTTGGCGTATTTGGTAAAAAGGGGTTATAAGGTAATGGAAGCAACTCCGTTTGATATGTTTCCGATGACGGAGCATGTGGAGACTGTGTGCCTCTTGAGCAACCGAAAACCAAAGCCTGACACTCATGTGGATCTGACCCTGGATATGGAAGACTATTACAGGATCAAGGATCAGGAGAAAACAGTCAAATAAATAATACACAGAACTTAAATCGGCAGCTGCTGATGCGTAAATGCATTGGCAGCTGTTTCTGCGTTATGGCGGATTTAAGGGAGGTGGTGCCGTTGG
>CALWLL010000007.1 GCA_944381555.1 uncultured Agathobacter sp.
ACAAATAGATTATCCCAATTATCAGCATCCACTGAAATATAATTGTATGTCTGGATTTAGTTTTCCTGTAATTGTTCCAGTAAAAGCTGACCACAATATATATGAGAATTATCAAACAGAAAATCTGTAATTTATATGCCATATTCTTCTGCTCCGCCTATATAAAATCAGGTGTTTTTATGTAATACTACTATAAACTTATAACATATAACAATAATTTTATAAAGAAAAAATTACAATTTCCGGGGCTCTGATTATTAGGAAGAACAGTTGGCGTGAACGCACATATTATGCTATAATGCACATATCTCTAAACAGAAAAGTATTATCTCAAGGTTTAGCTGTAGTAAAAAATAAGTACTAAATGCAGTGGTTGCACGATTTGCCCCGGATAGTGTTATATCTTATTTTTAGTTTCTTAAAATTTATAGGAATAATATCCTTTACAAAGGATAAAGATTCATTTCTGGATAAGAAAAACCAGTTATCAAATTTAACAATTTAATGCCTTTTCAATTTGCTCTGCCATTCCTTGTCTGTTCAATGGTTATAAGAGTAATAATGTTTTGTACGGTCATGGTTTTTGGATTTCTTTTTGGTCAACCTCGTAAAGCCAATCTTTGCAGTAAATTTTTTAAAAGAAGACCTGCGTTGGAGGATAAATTACCTCCGTCAAAATTTATTTGAATCTGTTGATTGCTTTTAAGTGTTAAGGTGTTTAAATATCCATAGAGATTCTTTCTGCGGTATATAGCCTGAATTTTACCAATATTTGGTCTCTTTTTCTATTTACTTAACAGATAAAATGCAATAAACTACTTACATCGGGATTTGGAGCGGAAAATGGATATTGCCCAACTTTCAACAAAATATAAAGTTTGCAGATTGGCAGAGAAGAATATTGGCAGGGTATTGGAGTTGTGTATGGGAAATCCGCAAACAGAACAGTATCCACATGTGCTATGAGGATGAGAATATATGGCTGATACAGAAGATGACGCAACATTGTATAACGTCAGACTTCCAATAACTAACCAGCATATAAAAAATAATAAACGAAAACTTTCATGTGGAAAGAGAGGAGAAAATAACATGCAAAAAGCACAGATGGACTTATCGATTACTCAAAACGCCGAAATCAGTAAAAATAGGACAGCAATGACAGGCGTCTTTATAATGAATTTCGTTCTTGCTATAGCATATGTTCTGGAAGTTTTTAAAAATGCCCGCAGTATTGGCTCATATATGATAATAGCATTTTTTTGTATATTGCCCTGTGTCTGGGCGGGAATTACATATTACCGCAGAAAAGATGCTGCATCCATTCGTTATATTTTGGGAGTCGGATTTTCTGTTTTGTATGGATATATTTTATTTACAGCTACGTCAGACCTGACATTTTGTTATGTTATCGTTGCCTTTGTGATTCTGGTTGTATATGTAGATTTCAGGCTTTTGATGACATTGGGAACCTATGCTCTGGGCATCAACTTAATCCGTATTGCTATGCTTGCAATTCAGGGCAGATTGACGGGGGTAGTCCTTACGAATGCGGAAATTATTATCGCGTGTATTATTTTAACCTTTGCCTTCGTGCTAATGGCAATTAGTAAGATTTCAAAGATTAATCAGGCAAATATCCAAAAAGCAAATCAGGAAAGAGTACAGTCGGAAGCATTGTTACAGACAACGCTTAATGTAGCGTTGGCCATAACTGAAAATATCAATACGGCTATGGGGGAAACGGAGGTCTTAAAGGAAGCCATTGACACGACGCAGCATAATACGGAAAGACTGTCGGATGAAGTGAATGTATCTGCCGAAGCGATTAGTGTACAGAAGCAGAGTACGGAAAAAATCAACAGCTATATCCGCAATGTGGAATCCTCCGTATATTCAATTACAGAAGATGTGCAAAGCGCCGAGGGAAATCTTAATACGGGAAATCAGGTAATGAAAGCGCTTTTGGAACAGGTTAAGATTTCAGAAACGTCGAACGAGATGGTTACCCAGAAAATGACCGACTTAAAGGAATGTACGGATAAGATGCAAAATATTATGAGTCTTATCAGCAGCATTGCAAATCAGATAGGTCTTTTGTCTCTAAATGCAAGCATTGAGGCAGCAAGGGCAGGGGATGCAGGACGAGGATTTGCAGTAGTTGCATCGGAGATTTCCAATCTTTCGACCCAGACAAATACTGCCACAGGAGAAATAAATACGCTGATTGATGATATTGTAAGAGCTGTGGAGGATGTGACGGAAGCTATGAATACCCTGCTGGAATGCAATCGTTTGCAGAACCAGTATGTAGACAGTACTGCGGAAAATTATTCACAGATTCGTGACAATACACAGAATATTGTAAATCAAGTAGATGTTTTAAGAAAGGCAGTGGATGATGTACTTGATGAAAATAAGCAGGTGGAATCAGGAATTGAAAATGTGGCAAATGTAACACAGAAAGTCATGGACAGCGCTGCGGAAACATTGGAAAACTGCAATATGAATCTACAGAGCATTGCCAAGGTAGCGGCTATCATGAATATCTTGACAAAGGAAACTGCCAAATTGCAGAACTGACAGAGAAATAACCCTCCTGTAAATACAAATCTTCTATAGATAAACAAGGCCGGAAGGAACTCGAATCCGAGACTTCCGGCCTTGTCTTGTATAAACGTTGTTCGTATTATTTAAGAGCAGATGCATTTGCATCCGTTATAGAGATAATCATAACCTTCATTTTCAGAACTTTAAAATCTTAAATCAAAATGCTGGCCCACCATCTTCTCCTGTTCGGTCATTACCATATCTGCTTTCGCTTCATATAAGGCATCCTTGATTTTTTTAATCAATTCGTCCAGACTCGAAGCAGATACTGTAGTAAGGTCTTCTTTTCGGCGGGAACCTTCGGCTTTCTTATCGTCTGCGCTTTTCTCATTTTTGGTTTCATTTGCCTGCTTTTCTGCCTGTTTTTTCTCAATGCGTTCTTTCTGCGCTGCCAGTGACTTGTCCACAACTGCAAAATAAGAAGTAGTTCCGTCAGAGCTGATTTCAATTCCGAAAGACTTTACTTCCACGCCGGATTCTTCAAGCTCATCTGCAAGCCCCGGCATCTTCGCATATGCGTCTGCAATAAACTGTTCGTTTTTTGCGCGGACGTCTTCATCTGCGGCCATTGCTTCCACTTCGCTTTCACTGATAAGAACAAACATATTTTTGTCGCTTTGCATGTTAGAAGCGTATTCTTTTGCATTTGCGGTCTGCTCATCATCTACCAGAATAAATTCGACGTCACCGTATTTTGCTTTCAATGCATCATAGTAGGAAGAAGCGGCTTCGCTAAGCTCCGGTTTCCCGATGGTGTTTCTTGTGTTTTCTATTTTGTCTGTTTTCTTGTTTGCCTGATTCAGGCGGTTGTTGTTTAGGTTAAACAAATCCATACCAAATAACTGGCTCATATTAGACCCTCCTTGTCTGTTTCTATCATGCAAATCCTTTTGCATAGTTTGGTGTTATCTTCTATATCGGCAGGAATTTTGGGAAAGTTTATAGAATCGGAGGGCAGTTTCTGAAAAAGTTTTTTGTTTAATTATAAACAAACAATGACAGAGAGGAAATTTGGTGGTACAATACAGAATGGATAAAAAGGTTATTTTGTGCAAATAAGCAAATAATAAAATCAAATCAATAAAATGAAATCCATAAGAAACAGAAAGTGAGACAATGATGAAAAAGACAAAGATCGTATGTACAATGGGACCAAATGCGGATAATGAACAGGTAATGCGTGCCCTCGTAAGAGAAGGTATGGATATTGCACGTTTTAACTTCTCTCATGGAGACCATGAAGAGCAGAAAGGGCGTATGGACAAGCTGAAAACAATCCGTGTCGAGGAAGGCAGGCACGTTGCAATTTTGTTAGATACAAAAGGACCGGAAATCCGTACCGGTGTGTTAAAAGACGGAAAGAAGGTTCAACTCGCGGAAGGCGCTGAATTTGTCCTTACAACAGAGGACTGTGTGGGAGATGCACACCGTGTCAGCATCACATACAAAGGTCTTGTAGAGGATGTATCTGTTGGGGGAAAAATTCTTATAGATGATGGTCTTATTGAATTAGAGGTAACCCAAAAGAGTGATACGGAAATCATTTGTAAGGTTGATAATGGCGGAGAACTGGGAGAGAAAAAAGGCGTAAATGTACCAAATGTTCCGATTCGTCTTCCTGCAATTACCGAAAAAGACATTGATGACATCCGGTTTGGCGTAGAACAGGGAGTAGACTTTATCGCCGCTTCTTTCGTGCGTAATGCAGAGTGTATTTTGGAAATCAAAGCGCTTCTTCGTGAATGCGGCGCACCATATACACCGGTTATTGCCAAAATTGAAAATGCAGAAGGAATTAAGAACTTAGATGAAATTCTTCGTGTGGCGGATGGTATCATGGTTGCCCGTGGGGATCTCGGCGTGGAAATTCCTGCGGAAGAGGTTCCATATATCCAGAAGATGATGATTAATAAGTGTAAAGACCATTTTAAACCGGTTATTACGGCAACACAGATGTTAGATTCCATGATGCGCAATCCCCGTCCAACCCGTGCAGAAGTAACGGACGTTGCAAATGCAGTATATGATGGAACGGATGCGGTTATGCTTTCCGGTGAAACAGCTCAGGGCAAATATCCGATTGAAGCGCTTCGCATGATGGTTCATATTTGTGAAAATACAGAAGAGCATCTGGATTATGATGCAATTTTAGGAAGAATGGCAAGCCATCGTATGAAAGATACGTCAAGTGCTTTAGGATATGCAGCAGTTTCTACAGCGAATAATCTTAACGCAAAGTGTATTGTTGTGCCAACAGGCTCAGGCGTTACCGCGCGTATCTTATCTAAGTTCCATCCGAAGACGGAACTTATTGCAGTAAGCCCGGATGAGCGTACTTTAAGAAGAATGCAGATTTACTGGGGGGTAAAATCCTATAAATCCATTCGTGCCAATACGACGGAGGAAATCTGTCAGAATGCAATGGAGATTGTAAAGGCAAAAGCATGTGTGGAAACAGGAGATATTGTAGTGCTTACAGCCGGTATTCCTTCCCCACATGCGGGAGGATTTGATTATGGCGTAAGCAATATGATGCGTATTGTTACAGTAGACTAACAGGAGGGCTGCATATGATAAAGAGTAAGCATTTCAGAAAAGATGTGATTATTGCAAGAATTATCTTTTTGTGTTTCTGTGTGCTTGTGACTGCCGCAGTTGCATGGGGAGTTTCTGCAATGACAGATTCGCCAGAAGGCGGTGGTAATTCTGAGTCGGAATCAGAGAGCAACCTTTTAAGCTCTGAGTCAGAAAGCGAACCGGAGAGCGAATCTGTGACAGAACCGGAAACGGAAACAGGTACAGAGCCGGAGTCACAGACAGAGCCAACGGAATCAGAAGAACCTCTAAAACTCTATGCAGAGGTTACATCAAACCGTAACTTAAATCTTAGAAAAGAACCAAATACCACCAGCGAAGTACTTACATCGCTTCCAAAGGGAACAAAAGCAGAGGTAATCGAGGAATTAGACGGTTGGTTTAAGGTTATCTATAATGGACAGGAAGGATATATCAGCAGCGATTTTGTTAAAATCGTGGAGGAATAGCATATGAATTGGTTACTTTATGCAATTTTGGGAGTGGTTTTTGCGGGAGCCTCTCCGGTATTTGCGAAAAGCGGAATGCGTAAATCAAATGCAAATCTTGCGGCTGCGCTGCGCGGCACCATGTTGTTTTTAGCGGCATGGTTTATGGCTGGTATAACAGGAAGCGGTATATCGTTATCTTCACTGGGGCAGACAACCTTCCTCTATCTGATTTTTTCAGGAATCGCCACAGGAATCGTATGGGTATGCTTTCTTCGTGCATTACAATTAGGCGATGTGATTAAGGTTGTACCGGTTATTGAGGGAAGCATGATTATTGACCTGCTGGTTGGGATGATTGTTTTCCGGGATGCAGTGACATGGAATAAGATAATAATTATTATCATTCTAATTGCAGGGGTTGTTATGATGGCGTTTCGCAGTTTTGGGAGAGGCGGCCGTCATGGTTCGTGGATTGGATATGCATTAGCGGCAATGGTGTTTACTTCCGTAATCACAGCGCTTGATAGAATCGGGAGCGCAGGAATAGATTCTTATGGTGAGCGTTTGATTCGTTATGGGGTTGCACTGATTATCACATGGATTCTTACGTTTGCAACCGGAGGCTATAAAGGGCTTCGTGCAATGTCGTTTTTAGACGGCATATATTTGTGTTTGTCGGGACTATTTCTGGGAGGTGCATGGTATTGCTTCTTTCAGGCATACATACTTGGCAAAAACTCCACAGTTGAAATCATTGAGCAGTTTGATTTGGTGGCTGCGGTTATGCTTGGAAGTGTTTTTATGAGAGAAAGAACCTCAATAGGCTCTGTTTTCGGAATGCTGTTTATGATGTTGGGATTTATCCTGTTATTACTGGATTTGCCGGTCATTCCAGTCTGAAATTTTCTACATGAGAGAGGGTTAATGTATGAATAATCATTTTGGGAAATTGCTTCGTTTTGAGCAAAATAATAATGAGGTAAAGGTTGTGTTTGAAAAACAGGCCGCATATTTTACGGTTGTAAGAGAGGATATCATTCGTGTTATGGTTCCTTTTTTTCAGGAGCATTCTGTTTCAAAAGCAATTGAGAAAAATCCTGTAGTAGAGACTTCTTATTCTGTATTGCAGGATGAAGATGGGCTTGTGATTGCAACAGACCGCATAAAGGTACAGATTGCGGATGATTTTGCAGTGGATTTTTATAAATCAGACGGCGGAATTCTGGCAGCGGACTATCGCGGGGAGCGTACCATTGTAAAGAAGGTTAGCTGGGAAACTGTGGAAATGCTTGAGGCAGAAGGACATGATGTTTCAGGTCTTAAAGAGGAAGAAATTCAATTTCAGATTGTAAAACAGTTAGATGAGGGGGATGACTTTTACGGACTTGGCGATAAGTCCGGATTCCTGAATAAAAAATACTACGAATACGAGAACTGGAATTCGGATTTGCCGCAGGCACACAATGAGGATTTTAAGGCCTTATACAAGTCTGTCCCAATTCTTATGTGCTTAAAAAAGAATGCTGCCTATGGAATCTTCTTCGACAATACCTTCCGCAGCAGCATCAATCTGGGAAAAGAGAATCCAAAGTACTATTACTATACTGCAAAAGGCGGTAATCTGGATTATTACTTTATGGCAGGAGATGACTTACAGGATATCGTAAGAAGCTATACCTATCTTACCGGAACAACACCGCTTCCCCAGCTTTGGACATTGGGATACCAGCAGTCCAGATGGGGATATGAAAATACTGAGGATATCAATTATGTAGTGGACACCTACCGCAAAGAGCAGATTCCTTTGGATGTGATTCATTTTGATATTGATTACATGGAGCATTGCAAAGTATTTACCTGGGATGAAGCCAATTATGGTAAAAAGGGAGAACTGTTTGCATCTTTACGGGAAAGAGGAGTTAAGCCGGTTACGATTATCGATCCGGGTACGAAACTGGAAGAAGGCTACTTTATGCATGATGAAGGCGTTGCAAATGATTATTTTGTAAAAGATGCCGGAGGAAATGTCTATGTAAATGTCGTATGGCCGGGAGATTCGAATTATCCGGATTTCGGCCGTAAGGAAGTAAGAGACTGGTGGGCAGAGAAACACCGGATGCTTGTAGATATGGGCGTAGGCGGCATATGGAACGATATGAATGAGCCGGCCAGCTTTAACGGAGAACTGCCACAGGATGTAGTATTCTATGATGAAGACAGAAAGACAAATCATGCAGAAATGCATAATGTGTATGGACATTTAATGAGTAAGGCTGCTTATGAAGGATTAAAAGGCCTGACAGGTAAGAGACCATTTGTAATCACCCGTGCATGTTATGCGGGTTCGCAGAAATATACGACCGTTTGGACCGGAGATAATCAAAGTCTCTGGCATCATCTTCAGATGGTGATTCCGCAACTGTGTAATCTGGGTATGAGTGGTTTTGCATTCTGCGGTACGGATGTCGGCGGATTTGGAGCAGACTGTACGCCGGAGCTTTTATGCAGATGGGTGGAGGCTGCCTGCTTCTCTCCATTGTTCCGTAATCATTCTGCAAAAGGCACCAGAACGCAGGAGCCTTGGAGATTTGGAAAAGAAGTAACAGATATTAATAGAAAATATATTAAGCTCAGATACCAGTTTATTCCATATATTTATGATTTACTGTATCAGGGCGAAACAACAGGGCTTCCGGTCATGCGTCCGTTAGTGTTACATTATTCATACGACCCGGAAGTTCGTAACCTAAACAGCGAATATCTGGTAGGAGAGCATCTTCTTGTTGCGCCGGTATTAGAGCAGGGCGTAACTAAGCGTGTGGTATATCTTCCGGAAGGTGTCTGGTATGATTATTGGACAGGAGAACGTATCGAGGGAAAACAATATATTTTAAAGGATGCGCCTATCGATGTATGTCCAATGTATATCAAGGCAGGAAGCATTATTCCAACCTATGAGGCAGTGCAGTATGTAGGGGAAAAACCATACAATAAGCTGCGGCTTCTTATTACACCAAAAGAGGGCAGCTATATCCATTTTCAGGATAATGGAGAAGATTATGCTTATAAAAATGGCGCGTATAATCTGTACCGCTTTACAACCAGTGCAGAAGGACAGCTCAATACAGAAATCCTTCATGAGGGATATTCTGTATATCAAAATATTACCACTGTCATGATTGGTAAATAATTCCAAAAAAGCACACATTCTCGTTGTTTTTCATATTCTATAGAGAAAGAAAAGTGGAGAGAATATTGTGGATAATAAGGAAGATTTATATGAGAAAGTACCTTTTTACATGACCTACCCAATCCAGAACCTGTATTTGGCAGAGATGGAATATGAGAGGGATCTGGAGCGTATGAGAGAACTGTACCCAAGGGAAGTACAGCAGATTGTGCGTCTGGTGCAGCAGCGCTGTGATGAGTTGGAGCAGGAAGGCAGCAGAATGTATGATGAAAATCCTGACCGTTTTATGATGGAGCAGGAGGCTTGCAGACTATTTGAAAGATTTTTGCAGGAAAATCCTCAGTTTAGACCGGAATCAATGCAAAGACCGGAACCAATGCCGACGCCGATGCCAATGCCAAGGCCGGAACCAATGCCGACGCCGATGCCAATGCCAAGACCAGAGCCAAGACCTGTGCCGGGAAGACAGGGAATGCCGCAGCTAAGAAATTCTGAAATAGAACAGGATGAAATATCTGCACAGAATCGAAGGAGTGACAGGAACCAAAGAGGCGGCTGGGACCAAAGAGGTGACTGGAACCAAAGAGATGACTGGGGCCAAAGAGGAAACTGGGATAGAAGAGGAAATTGGGATAGAAGGGACGATAGGGACCGAAGAGACGATAGGGACCGAAGAGACGATAGACGCCAAAGAGATGACAGAGGCTGTGAAAACTCATGGTTATGCAGCTTAATAGGTGTAATTTTTAATGATGAAGTATACCGGCGCAGATGCAGAAACAGAAGATGCAGACGTTGGAATATGTAAAAAGAACGCAATAGGTGATGTTGATGAGCAAAAAAGTGGTAAAACCAATTGTGCTGGTACTGATTTTTATAGGTGCATTGGTAATCTTTAGCATGACGACAAATAAAGTGAATATAGATTTGACGGCAACAATGGAAGAGGCAACGCTTCCGGTTGTCAATTTTGTACACAATGACGTGGTAATCAATGAACTGCATGGTTATGTGCAGGAAATGGATTTGTTATCTATGCGCGATAATGTACTGCCGATTGGGAATGACCGCATTTTGCATCTTGAAATGATGACATATGGTGAAACTATCAATAATTTGTCTTATGAAATCAGAAGTCTGGATGGGACCAGACTTTTGATGGAAGAAGACAATGCGGCATTTACCTTAGATGGAGACAAGCTATCCTGTGAGATTAGTCTTCCAAGTCTCTTTGAGGAGCAGGAAGAGTATAACATGGTGCTGGCAGCTACGGCCGGGGAAAAGCAGGTGTATTATTATACGCGTCTTATGAAGGCTTCAGAGTGTTATGTGGACGAATGTCTGGAATTTGCCATGACTTTCCACGACTATACGTTCCGTGACGACGCGGCTGATTTTATCCCGAATTATATGGATCCTGCAACGGGAGACCCAACTACATTAAGTTATGTTGATTTAACGTGTACTCTGCGTCAGATTACATGGGCAAAATTTGAAGGGGTGAAACTGACGGAACCTGTCGCAGCTTTTAAAGAAATCAACAATTCTTATAATGTCATTACACTGACCTACGTTATGACAAATATCAATGAATCCAATGAAGTAGAATATTATAATGTAGAAGAATACTATCGTTTGAGACAGACGCCTACCCGTATGTATGTATTGAACTTTGAGCGTAGAATGAATCAGATATTCCGTAGTGAAAATGATTTTATTCAGGGGGATAACACGATTTCGCTAGGTATCCGGGATAATAATGTAGAACACAGAGCAAATGATTCGGGTGACTGCATCGCATTTGTTCAGGAGGGAGAGCTGTGGTGCTATGACAGACAAAACAATTCCATGTCGAAGGTGTTTAGCTTCCGGGGTCCGGAGGGAATTGATGAAAGAGAAAACTATGACCAGCACGATATTAAAATTGTGCGTGTAGATGAGGCAGGAAGCATTGAGTTTCTGGTATATGGTTACATGAATCGCGGAATCCATGAAGGAGAAGTTGGAATAGGCGTATATCATTATGATGGGATTGCGCATACGGTTGAAGAGGAAATCTTTATATCCTCGGATAAGAACTTTGAGAAACTAAAAGCAGAACTTGGTGAGCTTATGTATGTCAACGAGCAGAAGATGCTGTTTCTTATGGTAAACGAGGATATTTACAAAATAGATTTAACGACATATAAAGCAGAGCTTATGGTAGATACACACAACAGTGAAGGGTATGCCATCTCAAAAAGTGACAGATATATAGCCTGGGTAGAAGCGGACAAGCTCTACAGCAGTTCCGTAATTTATTTGATGGACTTAAAAACGGGAAACCGGCATGAAGTGGAATCAGGAGCAGATACGTACTTAAAACCGCTTGCATTTATCGGTGATGACTTTGTGTATGGTATTGCAAATGCTTCTGAGGTTACGGTGGATTCGGTTGGAAATCCTGTTTTCCCAATGAGCGCCATTGAAATTTTAAATCCTGCGGATGAGAAATTAAGTATTATCAAAACCTATACGCCAACAGGGGCGCACATAGGCAAGGTAACGGTAGATGCTCAAAACATATATGTGGAGCTGGTGACGGAGGAAAACGGCAGATATGTTGCCAGTGGTTCAGATACTATTATGAACCGTGAAACAGATGAGGCAAACCAGGTATCTTTAGCCACTACTGTTACAGACATAAAACAGACGCAGGTAGTGATTATGATGAAGAGTATTAGTAATGCCGGCAATGTAAAAGTCATTATGCCAAAGTATGTGTTGCTGGAAGAAGAGAAAACTATGGCGCTGGATTTAGAAAAGGAAGAAGAAGCATATTATGTATACTTAAAGGGAGATGTGATCTTAGCAACATCAAATGTCTCCGAAGCTATCATATGTGCAAATCAGAACAATGGCGTAGTTGTAGATAAAAGTTTGAGATATATCTTTAAGCGTGCCAGAAGTACCAGTCAGTCTCCGTTGAAGAACATTTCAGTAAATGCCGCTGATATCCATGCAAATTCTATTGCAAAATGCATCAGTGCAATACTTGAAAGAGAAAAGGCAGGATTAAGTGTAAATGAGTTGGTTCAGGCGGGGCAGACGCCGTTTTATATTCTTGATACGACATTAAAGGATGCGCTTGTGTTAGAACTTACGGACTGCGGCATAGATGAACTCCTTTATTATATTGATCAGGGAAATCCGGTATTTGCTAAGACTGGTGAAAATGAGGCCATATTATTGACAGGATATTCCTCCAGCCGCATCTATTATTACGATTCAGATACGGGAAGTACTATGAATATGGAGTATGATGCAATGGAGGAGAGACTTCAGAATGGCGGAAATTATTTTATAGTTTACTTAAAATAAACAAAAATCATTGTTAAAATGAACAATTACAAATTACGTTTTTCTGTTCCTTCGTGTAAGTTTAACAGAAATTTTTTCCCTTATTGCAAAACTGTCAAAATTGGGATATATTGGGGTTAATATTTAATAGGTTTGGGAGAAGGAGTGCATTATGAGCAGAAAAAACGTAATTGTATCTAATGTGTTAAAAGGACATGAGAATCCAGTTGCAGAACTCGTTCAGGTAGCTTGCAGATTTGACAGTGAAATTACATTAGAGAGCAATAACCGCAGAATTAATGCAAAGAGCATTATGGGAATCATGGCTTTCAATCCATCTGAAGGAATGCCAGTAAGCATTGTGACGGAAGGTTCAGATGAACAGGAAGCATTATTGGCAATTGAAAAATTTTTGGTTTGTGAATAATAAGTTCATAGGAGGAAAACTTTATGGCAACAAAGAAAACTGCAACAAAAGTAACTGAAGTAAAAGAAGCGAAAGCAGAAGCTCCAAAAGCAGAAGCTCCAAAAGCAGAAGCTCCAAAAGCAGAAGTTCCGAAAGCAGAAGCTCCAAAAGCAGAAGCTCCAAAAGCAGAAGCTCCAAAAACAGAAGCAAAAAAAGAGAAGAAGGCTCCGGCTAAGAAAGCGGCTGCAACAAAGAAGGCGGCTTCGAAAAAGGCAGAAGTTAAGAAGGAAACTGTTATCGCAGTTCAGTATCAGGGCAACGAGGTGGCTGTAGCAAGTGTAGAAGAAAAGGTAAAAGCTGCATTTGTGGCAGAAGGACACAAGGCATCATCTATTAAAACATTAAATATTTATGTTAAACCAGAAGAATTTTCTGCCTATTATGTAATCAATGAGAAGTATGCAGGACGTGTAGATTTATTTTAACTAAATAAAGAGTAAAGTGTGATTCTAAGCTGATAAATGGAGCGGGATTTAAAAATCCCGCTCCATTTTTGTGTCTGGAGAGTTTTTTGCATATCATTTTTTATGGGAATCAATTTGCAGATTATGAATAAAAATGAAATTGAAAAAATATGATTAAAGATGAATTATAACTTTTTAGGAGGGAAAAAGATGAACATTTTACTACAGTTAATAGCAATTACAGTGTGTCTGCTTATGTGTTATGGCCTGATTGCAAAAACAAAAAAGAAAGAACTGTCAGAAAGTCAGGCATTTATGTGGCTGGTGGGAACACTTGGGCTGCTATTTTTGTCATTCTTCCCTGGAGTTATTACCTGGGCGGCAGACTTGCTGGGAGTTTGGTGGGCGCCTGCGACTTTAATCTTTTTTCTTATTGTTGTAATTATTCTGATTCTTTTTCATCATACAATTTCCGTTACGGCTTTAGAGTCTAAAGTAACGGAACTGGCGATGCATATGATTTTATTAGAAGAAAAAAACAAAGAGTTGGAAAATAGATCAGCATTATCTGAAAAAGAGGGGGAATCACAGGAATGAAAATATTAATATGCGGCGAATATGGGGTGTTTTGTAAGGAACTTATCAGCAGAATGAAAAAAGAAGGATATGACGTATTTGTGATTACCGGCTCGGAGAAGCCAAGACGCAAAAAGCCAAAGAGCGGTGTATTCCAAGACTATAATTTCAGCTACCGCAGTAAGAGTATCGGGACGGTCATGAAAAATATAAAAGCAGACGTTATGATTATACTTGGCACTTGTGATGTTAAGTATACATGGGAAGATGAAAAGAAAGAATCCGTAAGATACCTGTCGGGAATGATCAATCTGCTGTTAAATGCAAAGCAGGCAGGAGTGCCGGAGGTAATCTATTGCTCATCCTTAGGCGACTCTGAGGATTCGGAGATGGAAAAAACCTATAGACAGGTAGAAACGGTATGTACCCAGCAGAGTGAAGCGGGAAAATGTGCTATCACCACAATTCATTTTCCTGAAATTTACGGGGAAATACGGACAAAAAGACCGGATATCTGCGCAGAATTAGTGGAAGAGGTGTGGGAAAAGGATGAAATAGTCATTCACGGAAACCGTCCTCACAGGATATTATATGTAAAAGATGCGGCAGACGCAGTAATGCGTGTTTTTAGCAGCAAAAGCCAAGAGCGCAGGCATCTGGCAGAGGGGAGTGTACATACCGAGGAGGAAATT
The DNA here is from genome assembly GCA_944381555.1 of uncultured Agathobacter sp. Taxonomy (GTDB): domain Bacteria; phylum Bacillota; class Clostridia; order Lachnospirales; family Lachnospiraceae; genus Roseburia. The sequence continues at coordinate 14,304 of CALWLL010000007.1, forward strand.
ATCTCAGCGGTAAAAGATGTAATTGGAGATAGGAACGTAATGATTACGGATATACCGGTCCAAGAAAAAAATCTAACAGAGGCGAAGGAACCGGAAAAAAGTACAATGGGATTTTTGGAAAAGTACAGTTTGCGGGATGGATTGAATGAATATTACAAATTATTCATAAAGGAAAGAAATGCCTCTCTTTATAAAAAAGAGGAAAGAGGCAGTATCCGAAAATCTTTGATACCCTTTGCGGAGAATGCTGCCTTATTCTTAATTGTTACTCTGTTTACTTATTTGCTTCGTTCAACCTGGGTAGGGGAGAATGTTAATCTTTATCTCTTCTATATGATAATCATTGCAACAGTTTACGGATGCAATCAGACGATGGCAGCCGCCTTTTTCATGATTGCAGAAAGGGTAGCCGCCTTTTTCTGGCAAAGTTCAGAGTTTACATATACGGCATTTGCAGATGTACTTCAGGTCCTAATTGCAGGTGTATTTGTCGGATATATGCATGACCGGTATAAAAGGAGATTAGAAAATCTCGAGGATGAAAAGAAATATTTCCAGAGTGAATTGCTGGATATGACCAGAATTTATGATGGCAGCCGATATATCAAGGAAGTATATGAACAGCGCCTGATGGGATATAAGATGAGTATGCCGAAAGTTTATGAATTGACAAGCGCCTTGGATTTCTGGGAGCCGCAAAAGGTAGTCTTTCAGGCAGTTGATGTGGCAAGAGAACTATTGGAAATAGAGGATGCAGCCATTTACATTGCAGGAAAAGAAGAAACATATCTCCGCCTTACGGCTTCCTCATCTGAACTTGCGCGCTCCCTTGGCGGGTCTCTTTGTGTGGATAACGACTTTTTCATGCGCGATGAACTTCTGGAAAGAACGGTATTTTGCAATAAAGAGATGAAACCGGAGCTTCCAACATATGCCTGCGGCATTTACGCGGAAGAAAAGCTGATTGCAATTATGATGTTGTGGACACAGGATCTTTCAAAGGTAAATTTATATGAGTCAAACACGCTTGCAGTATTAGGAAAGCTGATCGGAAGTTCTCTGGGAAGAGCAAGAACTATCTGGAATGGATATATGAATCCGTACATTCATAACACAAACATTCTGAAAGAGGAAAGCTTTGATAACATTTTCGCGTTGTGCAGAGAAGGAAAAGAACAAAACAAAGTGATATATTCCCTGTTAAAAATTCCGCAGGAAGAAGTTGATGTGAAAACGGAATTGTTGTTTGGCAATATAAACCGCCTCGTTCGTGAAACCGATTATGTGGGACAGAAAAAAGATGGCTTGTATATCATTCTGCTGAATGCAAGTAAAGAAGAGGCTGATTTCGTGGAGTCGAGGTTTAAGGAAGCAGAAATTAAGGTGGAAAATTTAGGCGATAGGGGATGATGTATTGGAAAAAGTAATGGCAGTTGTATTGATACTAAACGGATTAAGTTCCCTGTTATATTTTCTATATTGGGCATGGAAGAAAAAAGAAGTAAAGCGGGCAGGCATTGTTGCATTATTTATCCTGATTATTCCAGTCGTCGGGGCGGTTTTTCTAATCGGGGCAGAACTGGTTAATATTGTTTTCTTTCATAAAAAAAAGGCAAAGCTCAGCGAAGATGAGCTGGGCTTTAGCAAAAAAAGGGAAAGGATGATAGTCGGCAATGATATCGAAAAAGAAAAAAATACTGTTCCGATTGACGAAGCTTTGCGCATTTCCAATAATATCGACAAGCGCCAGATGTTATTGGAGATACTAAAGCGGGAGGATACGGATAATTACATAGAGGGGTTTCAAATGGCAATGGAACAAAGTGACACAGAGGTCGTGCATTATGCCGCTGCTTATATTTCCGATACGATTGTAAAGTATAAGGAAAGCGAAAAGCAGTTACGCGCCCGCTGTGAAAAGGACAGAGAGGATAATCCAAAGATAATTAGTGAATATCTTGGTCTTTGTGGAGATATTCTGGAGAAAAATATCTTTACCGGAATTGAACAGAAGATGTATGCGGACAATTATGAGAAATATTTAGAATTTTTATATAACAAGGCTTGGCAAGAGGTTGACGGCAGGAAGATAGAACGGATGATTGCTTTAAAGAAGCAGGAAAAAAATGATGCCGGGGTAAAGAAGTGGATTATTCGTGCAGAAAGAATTTTGGAAACAGATATAGATGCTGCAAAAGCGGTTTTGAAATATTACTTCTATATTAAAGATTATACGAAATTTAGAAATGTCTTAGAGGTCATCAGGAAATCGGATTTAAAGCTTGATAGTGAGCTTGTAGGCTGGATTAGATTTTATGCCATAGACAGAGGAAGATTATGAATTGGGAAAATTTTTGGACTATTTGCGGCAGTACGTTTTATTATTGCATTCTGACGTTATGGATACCGTCGCTTTGTTTTGGAAGGTATGTGAAAAAAAAGAATCTGACATTCCGTTTTTTCTTCTATCAATGTACCGGTAATTTATATATCACATTTGTAGTATGGGGGCTTGGACTTTGTCATGGAGTTCATTTTGCAACCCTGCTTCTGACCCTTATAATTCTGCCGCTATTCTGGTGTTATCTCCAGAACAGACAAATGCTTCGGAAAAAATGGAGAATGGCAAAAAGTGTACTTTCTATGCTGACACACAGAACCTATGGGAAGCATGTTCTAGGCAGAGAAATCATAGACACATGCCGAAAAAAGAGAAAGTCATTTTACATAAAACATATCAAAGGCAGAGAAACCGAGCTGCTGGTATCCGGTCTGGTAATGGTATGGGTGGTATGGTTTTACGGATGGTATAAATTTCACAATGTGGCATATGCCCATACCGATGAAGAAACGCATTTATACTGGATTAGCGAGCTGCTGCATGGAAACATTTTTCCGGCAGGCATATATCCACACGGGATGCACACATTGGTAGCCGCAATTGCAGGCCTGTCCGGTATGACAATATACAGGGTATATATCATGTTTTCCGTGATGTCAGCCGCGCTTGTATTTGCATCTGCCTACCTGTTTATAAGAAAGTGTTTTACAAACAGTTATGTGGCACTGGCGGGATGGATTTTCTTTGTTTTTACGGATATATTCCAGCCAGTCTCTTATTTTAGATTTCAGATTTCATTTCCAATGGAATTTGGGCTGGTAGCAGCATTTGGACTACTTTCTGCTCTGATTGAATATATAAAGAGTAAAGAAAAAGCAGATTTGATTTTGTTTTCCTTATGTATCACATGGACGCTGATGGCGCATTTTTATGTTACCATCTTTTGTGCTGTTATCTGCGTATGTTTCGGCGTTGTTTACCTGTACATCCTGTTTAAAAAGAAGGTGCTGATACAGTTGGTATTGGGAGGGATAACAGGAATTATCCTTGCATGTGTTCCGTATGCAATGGGATATGCCCTTGGTTATTCGTTTGAAAGATCTATTGGGTGGGCTTTGGGAATTTCATCAACCACATCCGAGACAGATGCAGAAAAGGAAGAAGAGGAAACGCCAAAGGAGCAGGAAATTCCAGAGAACGCATCTGTTTTTGAAAAAGAGATGGTCTATCTGACGAAAAATTTCGTGCGGGAGAAGGAAGCTGCAAAGGTGCTGCTGATTGCCAATAAGGTCTTTTTGATGTATGGGCTCTTAGGTATTCTTTTTGCAAAGAGAAAAGAAGTCTTTATGAGATATCTCTTTCTGGCAGTTTTGTGGGAGGCAGGAGCCATTTTGGCGTGTACCTATTACCTGAACACAATAACGCTCATAGAAGTTAAGAGAATGGCAACGTTTTTGACGTTCCTGACCATTCCTGTCTTCTGTATGCCTTTTGATATGCTGTATCGGTTTCTGAAATGTCTGAAATGCAGAAGAAACCGCATACAGTGGATATTAGCAGCACTTACGGTTGGAGAAATTGTAGTTTTATTTCTAACCGGCAATAAAAAAGAGAAAAAGGATTTGTATTATGAGATTATAGCGACAGAGGCTGACGTTAAAACCTGCCTTGAACTTTTGGAAAATGGAAAAAAGCATACTTGGACAGTTATTTCCCCGACAAATGATTTATCGATCATACGATATGATGGATATCATTATGAAATAACAGATCTGGTCCGGGAATTAGATGGTGGGGAAGAGGAGATATATATTCCGACGGAAGAGATTTACGTTATATCGGAGAAGAAAGCGATATCCTTTCTCAGTGCGAAAAGAAAAATTGACCGAAGTGATGTTGCAGCAGATAAATATGTGAAGAAAATCAGTGCAGAACTGGCACTTTCCGATGTTGACTGGGAACTGGAGCAGGATGAGATTCATTCTTTGGATGCGCCTTACTATTTTCAGAGAGAAACACTTATGTCTAAGCTGCACTACTGGATTTGGGCTGTCAGCCTGATATATCCGAATCATGTTTCTGTCTTCTATGAGGATGAACAGGTTTGTGTTTATAAGATAGAACAGGATCCTTATTTTATGCTTAATCTTTCTGTAGATTACAAAATACTTGCAAACGAAGAGTTGTGGGGGAAAGACAATGAAAAAAATACTTATGGTTATACCTGCGTACAATGAAGAAGAAAATATTGGGAGTCTTTTGGAAGAAATAAAGGAGAAACAATTAGAGGAGAAAATAGATGTTTTAGTCATTGATGACGGGTCCGCAGACCGGACAGAGCAGATCGTGCGTAAGAAGGGATTTCGTGTAATCCGCCAGATTTTTAATATGGGATATGGCGCGGCGCTTCAGACTGCTTATAAATACGCGGTGGAGAAGGGGTATGATTATTTACTGCAGTTAGATGCAGATGGTCAGCATGACTTAAAGAATATTTGTGTCATGTGTGAAAGACTGGGATGTTTTTCTAAAGAGGGAACCTTCCCCGATATTATCATAGGCTCGCGTTTTCTGGAGGGAAGCCAGAGCTTTTATATGTCAAAGCTTAAGATGTTTGCTATTAAGCTGTTCCGGGGGGTAATTAAAAAAAATACAGGGAACAGCCTGACAGATCCAACAAGCGGATTGCAGGGATTAAACCGGAAGGCCTTTTCTTTTTACGCGGGCTACAGGAACTTCGACTTAAAGTACCCGGATATGAATATGATTCTCCAGATGCTCCTTCTGGGGTATAAAATTGAAGAATTTCCGGCAATCATGCATGAACGTACAGCAGGAACGTCAATGCACAGTGGACTTCTGAAAGAGGGAAAATATATGATTCTGATGTTTTTTAGCAGTTTAAATGCCTGCTTGAGATACAGGAAATGAGATTCGGATGAAAAAACGTGGAAAGCATATAAAGGAAAATCAGTTAAGGAAAAACCTGTTTCTGCAAATTGTAACGGTGCTTTTTTTAATGCTCGTCGCATTTATTATCTATAGTAATTTGAAATATATTCTTATTGATCAGAAAAAGCAGGCCCAAAAAGAGAAATGGCAGCAGAATATCGTACAGGTAGTAGAAAACGCCAAAAAGGAGAGGATACCAGAGCAGGAGTGCGGTGAGCAGAGTGAGGTATATCTCTGGGGAAGCCAGTCAAATGGCCGGCAGCTTACAAAATCCCAGTTAAATAACATGAAAATCAGTTATGCAGAGAAAGATGAACTTTTGGATTGCGCTCAAGCCTCCCTGCTGTTTGTGACAAAATCCACTTTTTTAGAAGATGAGATAGCGCTGCTGAATGAATGGGTTCAAAACGGGATGATAGTTTTTTTTACCGAGATACCGGAGGAGGCAGAATTAAGAAAAAGCTCTGTACGGAATCTCCTTGGGATTGACAGTTATAAGGGCATGATAAAAGATGGGGGAATACGCCTTTCGGAAGCATTGCTTTTTGATGAAATTGCAGAGAGCAGTGGAGACACAGAGGTTAATAATATTACGCTGACCAGACAGACGGAGGTGTTTGCCCAGAGTCTTGAAAAGAAAATCCCTATGTTCTGGCGGTATAAGCAAAGCGTAAATACGGGATGTGTGTATGTGGCGGACGCATTGTTGCTGGAGCAGAAAACGGGATATGCTGTTGTCAGCTTTTTGTTTGAGAATATCAATGAAAGCTTCATGTATCCAATTGTAAATGCATATTGTTTTATGGTGCTTGGAATGCCTTATACCGGGGATGCAGAAAATATCTCAAAGGAATATCTGGAGTCTGTTTACGGAAAAAATGCGCTCGGCGTGCAGAATGATATTTTTTTCCCGGAGATATGCCGCTGCGAGGACAAATACAGTCTTGAGGTAAGCTGGTATAGTGCGCAGAAAGAGGCAGTAGAGGAAAGCAGCGACCCGCTCATTCGGTATTATGTCAGAAGTCAGAAAGAACAGATTGGAGAATGGAATCCAAATACAAAAGAAGCTAAGGCTTTTGCGGCAGTTGATAATTGTCTTGAAGAATGGACGCCGCAGTTTTGCTGGATGGACGAAGAACAGGTCCGCATTCCGTATACGGATATTACCACAGAAGAATACAGGGCTGTTTTGGTACAGAACCTAGCGACGGTAAAAGGCTTGGGATTTATTGCATCAAGCATCAATATCAGCAGTTTTTTAAGTGAGGAAAGCGGCGCTGACTGGATTGATTTTTGCAATAACCTGGAATCTGTGCTTGGAACAGAAAAACAGGAAATTACATGGTTAGACAGGGTTTCGGCACAGGAGGCGGTGTACCGGATCAGCGCTTATGAGGTTATGGAACCGCATATAAGCTATGCTTCGGATGGCATTGAGATTCAGATTGATTGTTTTACGGGCAGGGCTTACTTCTATTTACATACAGGAAAAGAGATAAAAGGCGTCTTACATGCAGAGGCAGCAGAGATTGCGGAGGATTTGTATATGGTTACGGTGACAGAAGAAACCGCAAGGATAGAATTTTATCAATAAGGGAGAGAAATATGAAAGTATGTTTGATAGTAGAAGGGGCATATCCGTATGTGACGGGCGGTGTTGCGAGTTGGGTACAGCATTTGCTGCAAAGTATGCCGGATGTAGAATTTGTGATTCAAACAATTGCTGCAACCGCAGATTCCGGGCAGCAGTTTAAGTACAGGATACCGCAGAATGTGACGCAGATACAAGAGGTATATCTGTTAGCGGATGACTATATGACTCATAATGTGCAAAAAAAAATCCGTCTGACAGGAGAAGAATATGACGCTTTTGAAAGCCTGATTTTTGGGGAGAATCCTGATTGGAACCTCATTATCCGCTTTTTTGCAGAAAAAGAGGTGTCTTTAAATGCTTTGCTGGCAGGAAAAGATTTCTTAAAAATGACTACTGATTTTTATAACGAGTACTACAAAAGAGTTGTCTTTTCTGATTTCCTTTGGACCATGCGCTCGCTTTTTTTACCGCTGTTTACCATCTTGAAATCCAGAGTAGAGAAGGCGGATTTATATCATTCGGTTTCCAACGGATATGCGGGAATATGGGGAAGTCTCCAGAAATGTATGACAGGCAGACCATTTCTTATGACGGAGCATGGTCTTTATGTTCGTGAACGGGAAGAAGAAATTATCAAGGCAGACTGGGTAAACGGTATTTATAAAGAAATATGGATTGAGCAGTTTAAAAAGATTGGGAAATGCTGTTATGATTTTTCGGACTGTGTAGTTTCTTTGTTTGAGGATGCAAGAAAACTTCAGATTGAAATGGGATGTAAGCCGGAAAAAACACTGGTCATTCCAAACGGGGTAAATTACAGAAATTTCGGGAACATTGCACAAAAGGATCCGGAGGATGAAAGGATTAATATAGGCGCGGTACTAAGAGTGACGCCGATTAAGGACATTAAGACCATGCTGACGGCATTTGCCATTGCAAAAGAAAAAGAGCCAAAGTTAAAACTCTGGGTTATGGGCGGAATGGAGGAGTCTAGGGAATATGCAGAAGAATGTCTGGAAATGGTTGAGGATATGCAGATTCAGGATGTAGAGTTTACAGGAACTATACAGGTAAAAGATTATATTGGAAAGATGGACTTTTTGATTTTAACCAGTCTAAGCGAGGGACAGCCGCTTTCAATTCTGGAAGGCTTTGCGGCCCGAAAGCCGTATATTGCCACAAATGTAGGAAACTGTAAGGGTCTGATTTTAGGAGAACAGGATGACTATGGAAGAGCAGGTTATGTCGTTCCGGTTATGGGGGTAAATGAGATTGCCAAAGCAATACTAAAACTTGCCGAAGATAAAGAAGGACGCGAGAAAATGGGAGAAACGGGATACCATCGTGTATGCGTGCATTATGACGAGGAACAAGTGTTTCGAAGATACCGGCAGTTGTATGAGGAATTGATTTAAGGCAAAGAAGGAGATATTATGGCTGGAATTGGATTTGAATTAAAGAAAATTTACCGGAAAGAGGGAATTACCAGAGGTGCCCTGGGCGCAGTTTACAGCACCATAGTTACGCTTGGTCCTATGATTTTTTCTATTTGTACGATTTTAATTCTGTTCTTTTTTTTGAAAATAGAGGATGTAAGTTATGCGCAAAGAGAGTTAATTTCCTCAACAATCTTATATGCATTTATTTTTTCCATGATTATTACAGCGCCATTTAACGTTGTATTTTCCAGATACATTGCAGATAAGTTTTATAAGGAGGAGTATTCCGGTATTTTAAATTCCTATTATATGGGGATTTCAGTATGCGCAGGAATTGCCTCTTTGCTGTTTGTGCCGGTTGGACTGAGTCTGCGGATACGCGGGAATGTAGAATTATCTTATATTTTGGCTTCTTATGTTCTTTGGCTTGCCCTGATAATTCTTTTCTTTTCCATTATTTATCTTCATGCAACAAAAGATTATAAGATGATTACCCTCTTTTTTGTTTCAGGCTCAGTGATTACCCTCCTTTTAGGCGTGTTCCTTTACAAAAGAGGCGGGATGGATATAAAACATGTGGTTATTTGTTCTCTGGCAGCAGGATTTCTGATAACTGCAATACAGGTTTTCGCTTATATGAAACGCTATTTTTCTTTTTCAGAAGATAGTTATTCGGAATGCCTGCATTATATGTATACTTACAAGGAGTTGCTCCTTGCAAATGTATGTTATTCCCTCGGTCTGTATGTTCATAATTTTGTCATGTGGACAGTGCCGGGGCATTCCGTCGCCGCAAAAACATTTTATACAAATCAGGCATATGACATGGCGACCTATCTTGCAATGATGACCAATATTTTTATTATGGTTGTGTTTACGGTGTCTGTAGAAACAAAATTCCACACAGCCTACAAGGCATATATGGAAGCTGTTTTGGGCGGAACATATAAAATGGTATCAAAAGGAAGAAAAAAGCTGTTTCGAACGCTTTCTCAGCAGATGGGACAGATTTTTACAACCCAGATGGCAATTACCTGTGTCATATATCTGCTTGTGATTTCATTTGGTCCGAGTATTGGAATCGATAGTGTAACTCTTGCTATCTATCCCGCGCTGGTAGTGGCGTTTCTGGGAATATTTATGATGTATGGAAATCTGGTATATCTATATTACTTTTCTGATTTAAAAGGCGCATCTTTAACGGGAATGATTTTCTTTGTGGTTACATTGATAGGAAGTATTATTTCCAGCGGCTATGGTGCGCCTTTCTGGGGAGTAGGAGTTTTAGCCGGAATGCTTGCAGGATGGAGTTACAGTTTTTTCCGGATACGGTGGATTGAGCGGAATATAGACGCTTATATTTTTTGCGGCTTTAAGGTTGTAGATACTATGAAATCATCAAATAAGGGCAAAGTTATATATGTCAGCACAGATGGAAACGCAAAAGAGTAAAAAGAGGAGTTTAAAATTAAATATTGCAGCAAGTTTAATCATACAGGTGGTATCACTGATAACAAATCTCATATCCAAGGGGGCAATAAAACACTATCTGGGCGTGGATTATCTTGGTATGCAAAGCGTCTACGCAAACTTCTGTGACGTGATGTCTTTTGCCTTTTTCGGGATGGGTACGGCAATGCTGTTTAGTCTGTATGGGCCATTTGCCCGGAATGAAAAGGAAAAACAGGCAGCATATTTCCAGTATTATGACAGGATATACCAAAAAATCAGTATAGCCGTCCTTGCCTTTGGCGCAGTTTCAACAACTGCAATGGTTGTTTTGATCCGTTCTGAAATAGAGGTTATAGAAATCTGCTGCACATATCTGCTCTTTATGCTGTCAGTGGTGCTTTACAACCGCCAGTTGGTCCGCAATTTTTTTATCCAGGCAGACCAAAAGCGTTATGTTGTAGCAATTGCAACAGGAGGAGTGGATATTCTGGCTCTTGCTGTGCAGATTTTTGTACTGAAGTATTTTCACAGTTATATCCTGATGGTAACCGGTATTCTTTTCAAAAACCTTCTGATCAATGCTCTTTTGAAAATTTACCTAAAAAAAGAATACCCTTATATTTTTCGGAATGAAGCAAGCCTCTTGGAAGAGGAGAAACAAAAAACAAAAGAAAACATCGTTTCTATGGGGATATATCGGTTTGGAAATGTGTTAATCAATAATACGGACAGTATTTATATATCTTATTTCATAAATACGGCTACGGTTGGAATTTACACAAACTATATGTTTATAATCACTGGTATCCGTAGTCTTATCAGTGCGCTTTATGAAGCAATCCGGGGAAGAGTGGGACATCAGATCCAGACAAGCAGCAAAGAAAAGCAGTATCAGGGATTTGTGATAAACGCTCTTATCAATTCATGGCTGATGGGCGTATGTGTCGTTTGTTTTTATTTTCTGGTTCAGGATTTTATCAGGCTGTGGATGGGAGAGATTGATGTTTTTCCGGAGAAAATCCTATGGATTTTACTGATTAATTTTTATCTGGAGGCATCCCATAATACGATTCGGATATATCGGGAGTCAATGGGAATGTTTCAGAAGATACGAAATGCGATTCTGCTGAAAGGGATTATGAATATTATTCTTTCCTATTTTGGCGGAAAACTGTTTGGCTTATCGGGTATTCTGATTGCAACGACCATTTCTTCGTTTACTACGCTGTTCTGGTACGAGGCAAAGATCGTATACGCTTATTATAAGAAAAATTTTTTATACGAGTTGTTCTATCATGGGATTACCATTGCCTTTATGGCTGTGTCCTTCTTTCTGACAGACCTGCTGGCAGGGGACATGGAAGCAAATACCATAGGAAGTTTTATCATAAAAGCGTCTCTGTGTGCAGGAATATCGAATCTGATCTATCTGCCGGTATTTTTATTATACATATTAAAAAGGAAACGCTCAAAATCGTATAAAATGCAGGAGAGAAATCCATTCTTCGATGAGTATCCCTATTTATGTTCCTGTTTCCATATAAAAAGAAATACAAAGGTGGAACAAAGAGAAGCAGATGCAAAAGAATTGATTTCTCCGTACCGGCTTGATTTTATGTCTAAGATATTACTTTTAGAGGCAATGAACGGTTCTTATGATATAAAAAAAGCAGAGCATTTATATGAACGCCATCTGTACGCCTTTTCCAGCGGTATAATGATTGAGCCGGGACAAAAGGAAAAGAGTGGTATTCAAAGCTATTTAGACGCATTCAGCCAGATAGAGAAATCGACAAAGAAGGAGGAGGCTCTGGCAGCAAGACTAGGGGCTCCGGTTCCGGTAGATGCAAAACTTATGGCAATGGATGGGGCACACAGGATCTGCTCCGCTATTTATTACCACAAATGGATACCTGTGTACTTCCTTAATCGGACAGTTCCGAATAAATATGATTATCTGTTTTTCAGAAGACGTTTTCTGGAAGAGAAGCTCATCCTTGAAATGGTAAGAAAATATGTGAAGATGAAAGAATGCTGTCTCTATCTTTTGCCGAAGAGTATATCTGGTCATAGCCTGCGTAAGATATATAAGACATACGCTCCGGTTTATATGAAGAAGATGAACTCAAAAGAAGTTGTTTTGCTTCTGGATTTACCGTATATCAGAAGGCTTGGAGCGGACAGCGGGGCAGAAAGGCTGAACAAATACGTTATGGTAGACAGCAGTCAGAAAATTATAGGATATTTGTTGGAGAATGAGGCTAATCTGGTAAAGCAGACCGTTTTCACAAAAACGTACATCAGATATGCGTCTTTTTTGCAGATGGTATGGGCTTATACCAGAAGAATTATAAATAGTATGTTAAGGAGACCGGTATGAGTGTCGAAATCAGCTTTATTATACCTGTCTACAACGGAGAAAAGTGGATTTTGCGCTGTATCCATTCCCTTCAGAAATGGGATAAGGAGGAACAGACAGAAATCATTATCGTAAATGATGGTTCAAAAGACGCTACTGGAGAAATTTGTGAACAGGCAGCGCGGGAGGACGGCAGAATCCGCGTCGTGCATATTGAAAACAGTGGTCAGGGAATTGCCAGAAATAAGGGGCTTCATCTGGCAGTCGGAGAATATATTCATTTTGTTGATGCGGATGACTGGGTGGATACAGAAAATCTGTATCATTTGTGGCAGAAGGCAAAGGCAAGCGGGGCAGATATAGTCATGGGCAGTTATGTAAGAGTAGATGGCTCCCGGCAGGAATGGATTCATCTTCCGAAAGAGGGTTTCGCCGCACGGAAAGGAAAGAAAGAAGAAATCAGACTATATCACCGGATAAAAACAGAAAGTTGTTTTGGATATCTTTGGAATAAGATTTACAAAAGGAAATTCCTGATTTCAAATGATTTAAGGCTGGATGATATCCGTAAGGTTTATATGGAAGACACATTGTTTAACCTTAAGGTCTGGAGCAAAAGTCCCGTTCTGTTTTGTACAGATGTTCCGGTTTATTACTATGTTGTGGAGAATGTTTCTACAACAAGAAAAGCAGATGCGCACATTCATATCAAAAACCGCCATATGCTGCAAACGATAATTTCGTATCTGGAGGAGGAGCATAAGCTGGAGGAAAATCTGGATATGGTAATTCCTTTAATTATGCGGACCTTCTGCTGGTCTGCGCTGAAGAATGTGCCATATGAAGGAAACTCATTGCCGAAACTAAAAGAAAGAATCCATACGTTTACGGATGACGGGAAATTGCAGCAGATTATTCGGAAAAAAGGTGCAGGCAGGTATTTGTTTTTCCTGCCGTCTTATGCGCAGAGAGTATTTTATTCATTTTGTCTGCTTATTCTGCGGAAAAAGATGGCAAATGTCTGTGCGCTTATGTTTTTTTGTCTGTGCCCGTTATTCATATCGTATACAAAAATTGTGTTAAAGTAGGAAAAAAATGATTAGTGTAATCGTACCGGTATATAATGTAAAACAATATCTTAACAAGTGCGTAGACTCTGTTTTGCGTCAGACAAAACAGGATTTTGAACTGATTTTAGTGGATGACGGTTCTACAGACGGATGTGACATTATCTGCGATGAACTGGCAAAAACAGATGAAAGAATCCGGGTTATTCATCAGCAGAACCAAGGTCTTTCCGCAGCCAGAAATACGGGGCTGAAAGCGGCTTTGGGGGAATGGATTGCCTATATCGACAGCGATGACTGGATTGAAAGCCGGTACTTGGAAGTCCTTTATCGAAATGCAATAGAATGCAGGGCTCAGGTTTCCGTATGTTCATTTGAACCGGTATGGGAGAAACAGAGGGAAGAACTGACCGGGAGACCGGAAGAAAAACCCGAGGTACTTACCGGAAGGGAAGCGGCAAAGAGGATTGTAAGAGATAGTCAAAAAGCGATGATTACTGCATGGGGAAAACTATATCATAATAGTCTGGCGGAATTATTGGAATATCCTGTAGGAAAACTGCATGAAGATGAGTTTGTGACTTACCGGGTGCTGTATGCTGCGGAAAAAGCAGCGGTAAGTACGATGCCTCTGTATAAATATTTGCAGCGTCCCGGAAGTATCATTCATACCGGATATAGTGAACGCAGGCTGGATAAGCTGGAGGCGTTAAAAGAGGCCTGTATTTTTTTCTCACAGAAAGCAGATGACGAAATGGCGGCAGCAGCTTTAAAACGCTACCTGATAAACATTCAGATTGCATGGTACCGCATAAGAAGGAGTATGCCGGAAAAGAAAGAGTTGGAAATGAATTTACAACAGGAGTGGGAAAAGGTCTATCAGGGAAACCGGGATAGGATTTTTCAGGCCGGCACAAGGACAGACAAAATTACGATTCTGGTTTTTAAAGTGTCGCCGAAGGTTTATGGCATGATTGCGGGAATATATATACGAATATTTCCAGAGAGAGGATAAGAGTAAGAACAATAAAAAACTCCCAGAAAATCTGAGAGTTCTTAAGCGGGTGATGGGAATCGAACCCACGTATCTAGCTTGGAAGGCTAGTGTTCTACCATTGAACTACACCCGCATATAAATTACGAAATGATTCGCACATACCGGAGTATGCCCAGAGCCGGAATCGAACCAGCGACACGAGGATTTTCAGTCCTCTGCTCTACCGACTGAGCTATCTGGGCGAATTGCTTTCGCAACAAAAGTTATTTTACATGACAAAAGGAAATGTGTCAAGAATTTTTGCACATTTCCTTTTGTCTTATATTTTTCGGTAGCTGCTACTTAAGCCAGGGTAATATATCCTCAGTATAACATCTTAGGATTTCTCCCACGCTCCATGCCTGTGCATAGCAGCCGCGTCCATAATGCGGGGCGTTGCCGTCAAAGATTTCACAGACGGAGCCAACGCAGTTGTCGCGGAGATGTTCCTTTATAGGCGCAATCATAGCAAGTGTCTCTTCTGCGGTTTTGGCAGACGGACCGTAAACTCTGGTATATGCAGTGATAAAGCCGCCAAGGAGAAAGCCCCAGGCAGTTCCCTGATGATAAGCGGCATCCCGTTTTGGAAGAGAACCTATATAGACAGGATGATAATCCTTGTATTCCGGGCTAAGAGAACGAAGTCCCACGCCGACAAATAATTTTTCTTTAACCACATCTACGACGGCTTTTGCTTTCTTCTCATCCAGCATGGTGTATGGAAGAGATACTGCATAAATCTGGTTTGGACGGATGGAAGCATCGCAGCCTTCGTCGCTTACGACATCATAGAGACATCTGTCTGCTTCGTTCCAGAATTTTTGACAGAAGGAGGTCTTTACCTGTTCGGACAGCTTTGCATAGGTAATTGCATCGTCTCCAATAGCCGGAGTATCTTTATAATGAGCAGAAAGCTTTTCCATAACCTTAAGAGCGTTGTACCAGAGCGCATTGATTTCTACCGGCTTTCCGTGACGGGGTGTGACTACCCAGTCGCCTACGCGAACGTCCATCCAGGTAATCTGGTCGGTGCCGCTTCCGGCATGAATCAATCCGTCCTCATCCATGTAAATTGAGAAACGCGTTCCTTTTTTATAATAGGCTATGATTTCGCGTAAAGCCGGATATATGTGTTCCTTAATAAAATCATATGCGGCCGGAGTGTTGTTGTATTCCAGATATTTATCTACTGCATAGAAATACCACAGAGAGGCATCCGCTGTATTGTAGAGAGGTTCTTGCCCGTTATCGGGGAACATATTTGGAACCATTCCGTCATCAACATATTCTGCAAAAGTGAGCAATATTTCTTCTGCCTTATCAAAACGCCGTGTACACAGGACTAATCCTGTAAAAGCAATCATTGTATCGCGGCCCCAGTCGGTAAACCAGGGAAGACCGGCTAATATTGTCGTAAGTCCGGTGGATTTGCGCAGGGACAGGAACTGGTTAGAAGCAATCGTAAGGATTTGAGAAAAAGCATCCTTACAGTCTGCATTTGATACTAATCTGGCCAAAAACTCCTGATTTCTTTTTAAGGCATCAAAAGCAATTTCAGATGAAATTGCAGGTGCGGCAGCAGTATCCTGTTCATTGGCTTTGACATAACAAGTCAGGGAGACTTCTTTGACGCTGCCGGCAGGAACATGGATTTTGATTTGATAAGGCGTGTAGCAGGTATCAAGGCCGGGCACTTCATTTTCTACTTCTGTGGCAAATTGTAAGTCTTCATCATAAAGCCTGTCAGAAGAAGCCAGTTCCCCTTCGCTGGCGGCAAGAACAATTCCTATATTGGGATTTGCATCAGGAATCAGCATAAAACCACAAGCCTCAGAGAAGGAATGCTTGCGAAACTTAAGGCTGTCGCGGGTGCTGCTGCCATTATGCTCTCTGTAATTCATAAGAGGAGTGATGATAAGCTCGGCATTTTTGCCTGTATTGGCAATGCGGTAAGCTACAAAAACCTTATTTTCCCCTTGTGCAAGTGTAATGTGTTTTTCCAGAGTGATGCCGCCTGCATGGTAAGTAAAGTGTACGTTGCCATCATAATCGAAAGCGGTCTGGTAATGCTGGCCCTCAATATAGACAGGCTTACGCGGGATAAAATCAGATGCAACTGAGACAGTATCAGGCGCTTTGTATACCTCCGGGACCTCATCAGAATGAACGAGTGTAATATTCATTTCCTCACCTGCGTGCTGGGAGGTCTCCAGATTGTAAACGGAACCGCCGCAGCAAAGCATTTCGTTTGTTTTGCTAAAAACAAGATAACGTTCTACCGGTGGGTGAAGACTTGCAACCAGATAACCTTGATGGGTTCTGCCAAGGCTTCCTATAACGGAGCCTCCCGCATAGCCCCCGATACCGTTTGTCAATGCCCACTCTCTTTTGGCATTTTCAGTGAAACAGGATAATTCCTTTTGGGTAAAATGAAAATTCATAGCACACCTCGAAATTTTACTAAAGTTTAATGTTATTGTAACGGAAGATAGTGGAAAAATCCATAGGTATGTGCTATAATCCAGCATATATGCATATTCAGTTTTACAGATAGGAGTAATAAATATGTTTGAAGTTTATGTATTAGTTAAAAAGAAAAAGCCAGTGTTTCTTATGTTTTTTACAGTATTCTCATTTGTTATAGGCGTTTTGTCTGCATTAGCAACAATGATTGGATTGTATTTCTTTGTTCCGACAGCGGTGTTTGGAATTATTCTGGGATATTTTTTTTATACAAGAAACTATGAATATGAATATTCTTTCTTTGATGATGATGTAAGATTTGCAAAAATTATAAATAAGAGCAGCCGGAAAAAACTGCCGGGTTATAAAATGTCAGATGTTATTGCAATCGCGCCGGCAGGCGACCCAAGCGTAGAACAGTATGAGAACGATTCAAAGGCTAAAATCAGAAGATTAAATTCTGGTTTTCAGAATGCCAAAGTGTTTGTTATGGCTGCGAAAGGTGAAAAAGGTCTTGAATTAGTATATTTCGAGCCAGATGATAAATATTTAGATGCTGTCTGTGTAAAAAATGGATTTAAAGTAAAAAGATAATGGAGTAACACATGCTGGAACTGAAAAATATATGTTATGAAATTGAAGACGACAATGATAATAAAGAGATTTTGAAAAATATAAATCTTACGATTGATGAGCATTTTGTGGCAATTACAGGGCCAAATGGCGGGGGTAAATCCACACTTGCGAAAATGATTGCCGGAATTATCCGGCCTACGAGCGGACAGATTCTCTTAGACGGAGAAGATATTACAGAGCTTAATATTACGGAACGTGCGAAAAAAGGAATCAGCTATGCTTTTCAGCAGCCGGTTCATTTTAAGGGGCTTACGGTAAAGGATTTGATTTCGATTGCCGCTGGAAAAACCATGAATGTAAATGATGTCTGCGGCATCCTTTCAGAGGTGGGACTTTGCGCCAGAGATTATATTGACCGTGAAATTAATGGAAGCCTTTCCGGCGGAGAGTTAAAACGTATCGAAATTGCGATGATTTTAGCCAGAGGAACGAGATTGTCTATTTTCGACGAGCCGGAGGCGGGGATTGATCTTTGGAGTTTCAGCAGTTTGATTCATGTATTCGAAAAAATGAGAGATGAGATTCATGGAACAATCCTCATCATATCGCATCAGGAAAAAATTCTAAAGATAGCGGACAAGATTATTGTAATTGCAGCAGGTGAGATAGAAAAAGCAGGAAGTAAAGAAGAGATTCTTCCTTCTCTTATGTATACCGCAGCCTCTTGTAAGAGTTTAACAGATAAAATGGCAAATGAGAACCAGTTATAAAGGAATTGAGAGTATGGATTTAATACAGAAAAATTTGTTGCTGCAGATTGCAGAACTTCACGATATTCCCGAGGGTGCGTATAATATTCGTGCCAATGGAGAAAGTGTAGGACGTAACACAACTGCGAATATTGATATTGTAAAAAAAGAAGATAAAGATGGAATTGATATTATTATCAAACCGGGTACGGTAAATGAAAGCGTGCATATTCCCGTACTTCTAAGTCAGAGTGGAATGCAGGAAACCGTATATAATGACTTCTACATCGGAGAGGGTGCAGAGGTGACCATTGTGGCAGGATGCGGAATCCATAACTGCGGCGTTGATACCTCAAAGCATGATGGTATCCATACGTTCTATTTAGGCAGAAATGCTAAGGTAAGATATATAGAGCGTCATTACGGGGAAGGGGACGGAAATGGTGAAAATGTCATGAATCCGGAAACCATCGTGCATTTAGAAGAGGGTGCAGTACTTGAAATGGAAACAACCCAGATTAAGGGAATCGATTCTACAAACCGTATTACAAGAGGTGATTTGGCGGCAGGTGCGGTACTTGAGGTGCATGAGAAAATCATGACTCACGGAAAGCAGTTTGCAAGGACAGATTTTTCCGTAGACTTAAATGGAGACGGCAGCAGTGCAAACGTAGTATCCCGTTCTGTTGCAAGGGATGAGTCCAGACAAGAATTCTATTCCAATATCAATGGAAATTGTGCATGTACCGGTCACAGCGAATGTGATGCAATCATTATGGACAAGGCGGTTGTCTCTGCAAGTCCACAGCTTACAGCCGGAAACATTGATGCCAGCCTGATACATGAGGCTGCTATTGGTAAAATTGCCGGAGAGCAGTTGATCAAGTTAATGACGTTAGGACTTACGGAAGCAGAGGCGGAGGAGCAGATTATTAATGGTTTCTTAAAATAATCGTTCTGCGATGCTGTCCGGCGCAAAAGCGCACACCTGACACACGTTGCTCCTTTATGGATTGTTTTTTGGGGTATCAAGGAAGCGCATATGCTCCTCTTTATGTACAATAGACGAACCATAACCATGTACGTTTTTGTTTAATAATTTCAGACAATCCTTGCATAAGGTACCAAAACTGGCAGGTGCGCCGCAACGGCTGCAACGGATGCTTGTGATACAGTTTTTTCCATCAGCGGAGGTCTTGTATTCAATACGCCCTTCCCGAATCCAGTCTTTCACTTTACGGAGCGGAATATCAAAGTGTTCAGCTACCTGAAATTCGTTTACGTCATTATCGCGGATATATTCCCTTACGGAATGAAAAAGAATCGTTTCCTCACATTGTGGGCAGCAGGTATATTTCGCGGTTTTAGGAAGTGGTTTGTTACAATAGGTACAGTGATTATAATTAAGAGAGCTATTATCCATTTTAACCTCCATTTCTGCGCCGCTTTTTTCGTATATGCAATTTTGAGTCAAGCAACGCACAGACTCAAATTGCCGTGTGAAAACTTATTTTCCACACGAACCTCCCAAGGGAGATATACACTATTATACATAATAGGAGAGCATTATGTCAAAAAAGATGCAGCCAATCGCAGTATTTGATTCCGGAGTTGGAGGAATCAGTGTATTAAAAGAGTTAATCAAAATTCTTCCGAAGGAAGATTATATTTATTATGGAGATTCTAAGAATGCGCCATATGGCATGAAAGATAAAGAAAAGGTGCGGAAGCTGACGATTGATGCGGCAGGGTATTTGTTTGCACAGGGAGCCAAGGGACTTGTGGTGGCATGCAATACCGCAACCAGCGCAGGTGTTCGTGTCCTTCGTGAAATGTATCCGGATATCCCAATCGTAGGAATTGAGCCTGCGGTAAAACCTGCCTCACGGTTTAAGCCGGGGGGCCGGATTCTGGTTATGGCAACGCCTATGACAATCCGTGAGGAAAAATTCAGGAAACTTATGGCGAAGTATCAGGCAGAGGCACAGATTCTCCCATTACCATGTCCGGGGCTTATGGATTTTGTAGAGAGAGGAGATTTACACAGCAACGATTTCCGGAAATATCTGGAAGAATTATTGTATGAATACCGTATTCATCCGGTAGATGCGGTAGTTCTTGGCTGTACGCATTATCCGTTTGCAAAGGAAATGATTCAGGAAATAATTGGAAAAGACGTAGTGATTTTTGACGGCGGAGAAGGAACTGCCCGGGAGATGAAACGGCGTCTTTTAGAAGCAGACTTATTAAATCCATCTGAAGAAAAAGGAGAAGTTGTGTTTCAGAATAGTTTAAAGGATGAGAAAAAAATAAATTTGTGTGAACAATTGCTGCACTTATAACAATAAAAGACCACAGTTTATATTTATAAATTGTTTGTAAATTTTTTTTCTTCAATTTTATAAATGTTTTTGAAAATGGACACATTCTCGCCACATTTTCTGTATATACTAACACATGTAAAGGACAAACAAGCCTTTACAAAAACATTCCCTTTTTATTATAAACATTTTCATAACTAAACTCCTCGAAAAAAGGACACCGGAAGGTGTCCTTTTTTCATATCATAGGAAAGACCGTGTTGCATTCGTTTCTTTCGTGTGTTTTATAAACTTACCATCCCGATCCCATCTTGCTAAAGGCGATTATAATTGCCTCCACACCGGATACGATGAGATAAATTCCAACCAGAGTTCCCGCCACAATGAAGGTAAATATCGGCTGGAGAATCATCATGATTCCCAAAATCAGACCAAGAATATTGATGACCAGAGAAATATAGTAACAGGTTTTCCCAGCAGCAAAACGAATCGTATCCAGATGCGCCAGCCGTGAAATACAGTGAGCGATAAACCACAGAGGAAACAGTACGGACAAGATCCATTTCCCCGTATCAGGATGGGCCAGCAGTACGGCTCCGGCCATGACGCTCAGGATGCCCGATATCAATGCCACGACAGGACCAAATCCTGTGTAACGCTCTGTTTTTATATAGAACACAATATCACAAATGCCTGTAATGACAGCGCTAATCCCATAGATTACTACGAGCCATGTGAACATTCCCTGCGGACGGAAGAGCGTAAATATTCCCAGCAGGAGCATACACAGACCGGAGATAAACTCGATCCACCCAAATCCAGATCTTTTCTTCATTACTCTATGCCTCCTTTCTCCATAATGCGCATAAACTCTTCGCCGGTAATGGATTCTTTCTCATACAGATACTGCGCAAGGCAATCAAGCATCTTCCGGTTTTCCTGCAAAATCTGTTTTGCTCGTTTATGCTGCTCCTTTATGGTAGCAATTACTTTCTGGTCGATATCCTTTTGGGTATCGGCAGAGCAGGCCAAAGATGCGTCTTGACCCAAGTATTGGTTGGTCACGGTTTCCAGCGCCACCATGTCAAATTCTTCATTCATTCCATATCGGGTAATCATGGCTCTTGCCAGTTTCGTCGCCTGTTCAATATCGTTAGAGGCTCCTGTCGTAATCTGGCCGAATACAATTTCCTCAGCCGCACGGCCGCCGGTAAGGGTGGCGATTCTGTTTTCCAGTTCCTCCTTTATCAGCAGGCTTTTGTCCTGCTGTTCCACCTGCATGGTATAGCCCAGCGCGCCGGAAGTTCTCGGGATAATCGTAATCTTCTGCACCGGCGCAGAATGGCTTTGCAGAGCCGCTACCAGAGCATGACCGATCTCATGGTAGGCAACTATCTTCTTTTCCTCATCAGAGAGGATGGCATTTTTCTTCTGATACCCCGCAATTACTACCTCGATGGATTCTTCCAGATCAGCCTGTGTTACAACCGTGCGATTGTTCCGTACTGCACGCAGGGCCGCTTCATTGACGATATTCGCCAGTTCTGCCCCGGAAGTACCGGATGCCATTCTTGCGATAGTATGGAAATCCACATCTGAATCCACGTTAATTTTCCGGGCATGAACCTTGAGAATATCCTCCCGGCCTTTTAAATCCGGAAGTTCTACAGGAACCCGCCGGTCAAAGCGCCCAGGACGGGTCAGCGCAGGGTCAAGAGCTTCGGGACGGTTGGTAGCCGCAAGAATAATGACGCCGTTATTCCCTTCAAAACCATCCATTTCCGTAAGAAGCTGATTGAGGGTCTGCTCGCGCTCATCGTTGCCGCCGTACTGTCCGTCACGCTTTTTGCCAATGGCGTCGATTTCGTCGATAAACACGATACAAGGGGCTTTTTCTTTTGCCTGCTTAAACAGGTCACGTACTTTGCTGGCACCCATACCCACAAACATCTCACAAATTCCGAACCGGAAATAGAGAAAAACGGTACGTTCGCTTCGCCGGCTACGGCTTTTGCCAGCATCGTCTTACCTGTGCCGGGAGGACCCACAAGCAAAATGCCCTTTGGCATAGCTGCACCCACATCGGTATATTTCTTAGGATTGTGAAGATAATCTACAATTTCCGCAAGGCTTTCCTTTGCTTCTTCTTCTCCTGCCACATCGCTGAAATGAATGCCATTGGTGGACTGAACGTAAATTTTGGCATTACTTTTGCCCATGCCAAAGGACATGGCATTTTTGCCGCCCATCTGCTCCATCATCTTTTTGCTCATATACTGGCCCAGACCGATAAAAATGACCAGAGGCAAAACAAACGAAAACAGAAAACTTACCAAAGGTGAGGTTGTCTGATCTACGTCTTTAGAGAACGTAGCTCCCGCATCATGCAGACGTTCCGTCAATGACGGGTCATTCATTACGCCTGTTTTATAAATGGCGGTAGTTTCCTTGTCGGTAAAGATAATCTGCGTATCGGTCACTTCCACCTGACCGATATTTTTCTCTTCAATCATGTCCATGAATGTGCCGTAATCCACCTCAACAACCTTACTTTGAGCCAGCAGCGGTGTTATCAGTAAATTAAAGACCATCAGGATCAGCAGAACAATTCCATAATAATAAATCAAAGGTTTTTTAGGTGATTTTACTTCTTTCATGTTTCTTATCCTTCCTGATCAGCTTCCAGTTGTGCCGCAATCGCTTTCAAAGATACCAGCAGCGCCCGGTCAACGGACAACATAGAAAAATCCAACTCATATTCTGCCAGCAAAAGCATACACTCGTTTACCATTTCTTTATCGTCATAATGCATTACTTCCGCGTGCAGTGCTTCCTGTGCATCACGGATAACCGGTTCAATTTTGCTGTAGGCAGATGCAAGAATTGAAACGATTTCTGTTCTGGAATGACGTAGCTTATTCTGCAATGCCAGATTATTTTCATCATATTCCTTTTGCAGTAGCTCAATTTCCGATTGAAGCCTTGGCAGACTGGCAGACTCGCTTAACTGTATCCGGCTTTGCGTCTTGGAAATCTGCTTTTCCAATTCGCATAGCTTTACTGTTAATATTTGATGAGACATCCCAAATTTCTCCTATCTATGGATTATTCCTCCTTCTAAATTACATTTTATTTATTTTTTTGTGTTCCACAATTGACAAAACCGCCCAAAGTGTAAAGATTTTTTACACTTTGGGCGGTTTTGTCAAACAGATTTTATAAGACAAGTTCCTTGGATATCATCTGGCAGATGGCATGGACAATCTGATCTAAGTTCTTGGTGTCCTCATCTGTCCAGTAGCGCAGTATACCTATAGTAGCCTGACAATGATAGCGGATAATAATATCTTGTTCCACAGGCGTATAGTTTTGAAACGCTTCATGTCTGGCTGCTATGCGATAAAGCATGGCCTGCATATTCTGAATCAGCAATATTTCCAGTTCATTTGCATAATTGGATTCCAGTCCCTTTTTCAAAACGGGCCGGGCATTGACTGCTGTGGTAAAAAAGCATCGGAGTTGTTCCTCTGTGTCGTTGCATTCTGCATATTTGAGGAGCAATTCGTTTCCCTTCTGCTCCAGCATCCATTTTAGTAATTCGGGAATATCGGTAAAGTGATAATAGAATGCCTGTCTTGTAATATGACACGCATCCACAATATCTTTTACCGTGAGCTTCTTTACTTTTTTATCGAACAGAAGATTGCTTGTCTCCTGCGCAATCATCTCCTTCATATCAACTGCCATAATTCGTCTCCTTATTAACTGAAAACCCTTCCATTTTTTTACTGCAATCAACATAAAATTCAGAACAGAACGGAGCAGTCGCAAGTGCAATCCCACCAAAATAAATGCTAAATAAAGCGGGATATCCGATATGTAGAATGCGATGCCGAAAACCAGCGAAACAATAAAAATGTTCCCAATGATTGTGTCAGTGTGGTAATAATGATGGCCTTTCCTGACAGGAGCCTTTTTCATTTGAACGCTCCATATTTTTATTTGCTTGCATACGCAAGTCCATTTTGTGTGTTTCTTCTGCACCTTGGTGCGAATCTTCATGCTGCATCTTTATTGGTTCTTTTGCGATGCCGTAGAGCATGATATCAAAAATTTCAGAAAGCCTGCCCTCACGGGCTTGAATCAGTTCACGGTAGCTTCCATTTTGCTCCGCTTTATTCTGAAAATATCCATTGAACATTTCACTGGCAAGCCAAAAGTATTCCAACGCTGTCTCTTTTGTGATTCCATCCCGTAAGATTAGGCTGTCCACAATGGCGAGGTAACATTGATTGAAATATTCATCAAACTCCCTGCGCAATTGCAGAAGTTCTTGTTTCAGGTGTTTTGGAGGCTGCAATGCTGCATTAAAGAAAATGTTTGCATAGCAGGGATTTGCCTGAAAAAATCTCTGCCGCATCATTAAGAAGCTTTGCATCCTCTCTTTTACGTCCTGAATGCCAGAGGACTGCTTCTTTAATGTAGCTGTCAGTTCATCATAGCAGGCTTTCACACAGCGCAGATACAGCTCATCTTTTCCCTTAAAATTATGGTAAAGCAAGCCTTTTGGGATTTGTCCGGTTTCGCAGATACTGTTGATTGAGGCGGCATCATAGCTTTTGGTTCCAAATTCCAAAAGAGCTGCGGCAAAAATGCGTTCTTTTGTTCTTTGGGTTTTTTCCTGCTTTCTCATTATCTACCTCCGGTTATTGACTATATGGTCTATTATAAAACCCAATAGACCATGCAGTCAATAATCAAAAAGTAAACATTGTTTGTCAGCACGAAATAACTATAAAAGGAGGATTCTCCAGCATTTTGGATGCTATTTGAAATCGTTGCCGTTTCTGCTTTTTATCTTCTCCCTGAAAAATTTAGATTATTGGGATTTTGGGCGGGCAATAAGAACTTTGCACAATTGAAGGCTCTGTGATAGAATAAAACTATAAGAAAAATCGGGCATAAAATCCACAGAAAGACGGAGGCAGAATATGAAATTACCCAAAGACCCGGTAATACTGCTTAGTGTAGTAAATACCCAGCTTCGCGACCATTATTCCAGTTTGGAAGAATTGGCGGAAGCATACATGGTTCCGAAAGAAGAAATTACTTCCAAATTAGAAACGATTCACTATGAATACAATAAAGAATATAATCAATTCGTATAGAGTTTGATTTTTCAGGAGGATTTATGCAGACCAGTTGTGATTTTTGCGCATACAATGAATATGATGAAGAGGATGAATGCTATTATTGTTCCGTGAACATGGATGAAGACGATATGGCACGTTTTATCCAGAGCAGCTATAAAAACTGTCCATACTACAAATCCGGCGATGAATATCAGGTGGTACGCCATCAGATGTAGGAAAGAAGATTATAAAAAGTTTAGAAAGGACATGAAAAGTTCACAGACTAAATGTTGATTTTAGGGGCTTTTGTCTATATAATAAGGTATTGTACGATTAGGAAAAATGGAGGAGATATGAGTAACCTGAACGATTATAACAGCCCGGATAAACGACCGGATAATAACAGTCATGGAAATGGCAGTAATAACAACAATAATAACGGCAATGGTCCGGGAAAGAAGGGAAACGGACAGACTATTTTAGTCTTTGCAGTATGCACGCTTCTGGCATTGCTGCTTCTGTCGCTTTTTAACAATTATTTTAATAATATGAGTTCAAAGGAAACTACGTATACCGAGTTCCTTACCCAGTTAGAGGCAGGCAATGTTGCCAGTGTTGTGTTTGGAGATAATGAAATCGACTACAAGCTGGTGACAGATACGGTTTCTTATGATGTAACCTATTATACGGGAAACATAGAGGACCCTGCTTTGATAGAAACTTTAAAAAACATGACCACCAAGGAAGGAAAGCCTATTGACATATCCAAAGCTGTTCCGGATGATACATCTGCATGGATTCTTAATATCCTAATTACTTTTGTATTTCCATTAGTGCTTGTGTGGATACTGTTAGGATTCCTTATGAAGCGCATGGGCGGCGGCGCAATGGGCGTAGGAAAAACTACAGCCAAAGTATATGTAGAAAAAACAACAGGCGTAACATTCAAGGACGTAGCAGGACAGGATGAAGCAAAGGAATCATTGCAGGAAATGGTAGATTTTCTGCACCATCCTGATAAATATAAAGAAATCGGTGCAAAGCTGCCAAAGGGAGCCCTTCTTGTGGGACCGCCCGGAACAGGTAAGACCTTGCTCGCAAAGGCAGTAGCAGGGGAAGCCGGAGTACCGTTCTTTTCACTGGCAGGCTCCGACTTTGTGGAGATGTTCGTAGGCGTAGGTGCTTCCCGAGTAAGAGACTTATTTAAGGAAGCACAGAAAATGGCGCCATGTATTATTTTTATTGATGAAATCGATGCCATCGGTAAGAGCCGTGACAGCGGGCGTTACGGCGGCGGCAATGATGAGCGGGAACAGACGTTAAACCAGCTTCTTGCAGAAATGGATGGGTTTGATACATCCAAGGGTATCCTGATTCTTGCAGCAACCAACCGTCCGGAGGTATTGGATAAAGCATTGCTTCGTCCGGGCCGTTTTGACAGACGGGTAATTGTAGATAAACCGGATTTAAAGGGACGTCTGGAAACACTGAAAGTTCATTCCAAAGATGTAGCAATGGACGAAACAGTAGATTTAGATGCGCTTGCACTTGCGACAGCAGGCCTTGTAGGCTCTGACCTTGCAAATATGATCAATGAAGCCGCTATTCTTGCAGTAAAAGCGGGCAGAAAGTTCGTAAATCAGGCAGATCTTTTTGAAGCCTTCGAATTAGTCGCTGTTGGCGGCAAAGAGAAAAAAGACCGTGTCATGGGTGAAAAGGAACGCAGAATAGTCGCTTACCACGAGGTAGGCCACGCACTTGTTTCAGCTCTTCAGAAAGAGTCGGAGCCGGTTCAGAAGATTACCATTGTGCCTCGTACTATGGGCGCACTTGGATATACGCTTCAGACACCGGAAGAAGAAAAATATCTGGAGACCAAAGAAGAACTTGTGGCAAAAATCACCACATATATGGCAGGACGTGCGGCTGAGATGGTGCAGTTTAATTCCGCAACAAGCGGTGCGGCAAACGATATTGAAAATGCAACGAAGATTGCCCGCGCAATGATTACCATGTACGGTATGTCAGACCGTTTCGGCATGATGTGCCTTGCAACGGTAGAGCATCAGTATCTTAGCGGCGGTGCAGGACTTATCTGCGGGGAGGATACTGCAAGTCATATCGATGAAGAAGTGCTTGCCCTGATCAATAGCTGTTATGATGATGCATGTCGTCTATTAAGGGAGAATAAGGATATCTTAGACCGTATTTCAGAATACCTGTTTGAAAAAGAAACCATTACAGGCAAGGAATTTATGAAGATGTACCGACAGATGAAGGGAATACCTGAGCCTGAAGAAGATTCCAATGATGAGAATGCATCTGCTTCAGCAGCACAGGACCAGAGTAGGGATAATTATGCGGCTGAGACTCTTGTAGATGACTATTTTGAGGAAGAATAACAGTCTGACTAAACTTATAAAGAGGATTCATATGTTTGATATACAGGATGAATTAAAAAAACTCCCGGATTTGCCGGGAGTTTATATTATGCATGACAAATCAGATGCCATCATCTATATCGGAAAGGCGGTAAGTCTCCGCAAACGAGTACGCCAGTACTTTCAGCCAAGTCACAACGAAGGCATTAAGAAAAAACAGATGGTGGAGCATATTGCGCGCTTTGAGTACATTATTACCGACTCAGAGCTAGAGGCTTTGGTATTAGAGTGCAATCTTATCAAAGAGCATTGTCCGAAGTATAACACCATGCTTCGTGATGATAAAACCTACCCTTATATACGCGTGACATTAGGGGAAGACTATCCAAGGGTGCTTTTTGCACGTCAGATGAAGAAGGACAAGTCCCGTTATTTCGGACCATACAGCAGCGCAGGCGCGGTAAAAGGCACCATAGATTTAATAAATAAAATTTACTGCCTTCGTACCTGCAACCGAAATCTTCCAAGAGATATCGGCTTGGACAGACCATGCTTAAATTATCATATTCATCAGTGCGAAGGTCCTTGCCAGGGATATATCAGCAAGGAAGAATATGCCGGAAAAATTGCGGCTGTTTTAGAATTTCTAGGCGGCAATTATGGTCCTGTTATCCGTGAACTGGAAACAAAAATGAATCACGCTTCCGCACAGATGGAGTTTGAAAAAGCCATTGAATACCGTGAGCTTTTAAACAATGTAAAGCAGATTGCGCAGAAGCAGAAAATTACCAATACAGATGGTGAAGATAAGGACATTATCGCGCTGGCGGCAGATGACGTGGATGCAGTTGTTTCGGTATTTTTTGTGCGGAGTGGCAAAATTATCGGCAGAGACCATTTTCATGTGCGCGTGGGTTCAGAAGAAACAAAAAGTGATATTCTTGCATCATTTATTAAGCAGTTCTATTCCGGAACACCTTTTATTCCAAGGGAAATTATTCTACAGGAAACCATTGCGGAGAAAGAGGTAATAGAGGATTGGCTTGGGAATAAACGGGGACATAAAGTGTCGCTTCATACGCCGCAAAAAGGCATGAAGAATAAGCTCGCGGATTTAGCGGCCCGTAATGCACAGATGATTTTAAATCAGGATAAGGAAAAGATAAAACGCGAGGAGGGACGGACCATCGGGGCAGTTAAAGAAATAGAAGAACTGCTCGGAATAAAGGGTATAAACCGCATGGAAGCCTTTGATATTTCTAATACGAATGGATTTGAAACCGTAGGCTCTATGGTGGTTTACGAAAAAGGAAAACCAAAGCGGAGCGATTACCGTAAGTTTAAGCTGCGTACCGTTGCCGGCTCAGACGATTATGCATCTATGTACGAAGTGCTTACCAGACGTTTTCTTCATGGCATGGAGGAAAAAAATCAGCTTAAAGAAAAAGAACTGCCGGAGGAATACGGCAGCTTTAACCGTTTTCCGGACATTATCCTGATGGATGGCGGGAAAGGTCAGGTGAACATCTGCCTTCAGGTATTAAAGGAACTAGGGTTTCATATTCCGGTATGCGGTATGGTAAAAGATGATAATCACAGGACCAGAGGGCTTTATTACAACAACATAGAGCTTCCGATTGACCGCCATAGCGAGGCCTTCAAGCTGATTACCAGAATTCAGGATGAAGCGCACCGATTTGCGATTGAATACCATAGAAGCCTAAGGAGTAAAGGGCAGGTAAAATCAGTGCTGGATGATATAGAAGGAGTCGGACCGGCGCGTCGCAAGGCGCTGATGCGAACCTTTCAGTCGCTGGAAAATATCAGGAACGCATCGGTAGAGGAATTGGTACAGGCGGATGGAATGAACCGGACGGTGGCAGAAGCCGTCTACAGATTTTTTCACACTCCTGCAAAAATAGAGTAAATCCGGTGTTTTCTAGTTTTATGGGAATTGAACTGGCAGACTGAGTGTGATAAAATCAAAAAGAATAGGCAATTATATCAACAATACAGAAGACAACATGACGGAGGTAGTTATGAATAGAGGCGGAGTAAGTGTTTCTAAAATTGTAGAACTAATGGATTTAAAGGTTTTTACAGACGAAATCGATTTAAAGAAAAGGAAAATACATTCGGCAGATATTAACCGTCCGGCGCTTCAGTTGGCGGGGTTCTTTGACCATTTTGAAAGCAGCCGTGTTCAGGTGGTCGGCAATGTAGAATATTTTTATACACAGCAGTTGTCAGAGGATGTAAAAATTGAGCGTTTTCGTGAATTATTAAGCTATGATATACCATGTATCATTTTCAGCCGCAGCTTAGTACCCTACAGCAGTTTTATCCAGATTGCGCAGGAGCGCGGAATCCCTGTGCTTGGAACAGATCGTTCCACATCCGAATTTACTGCGGAACTGATTTATGAATTAGGCGAACAGCTTGCGCCATGCATAACCATTCACGGCGTACTTGTTGACGTATATGGCGAGGGTCTTCTGATTACCGGAGAAAGCGGAATCGGTAAGAGCGAGGCGGCGCTGGAGCTGATTCGGCGCGGACACCGCCTTGTATCGGATGACGTAGTAGAAATCAGTAAAATTAACGAGCATACCTTAATTGGTACTGCACCGGATATTACCAGACATTTTATTGAAATCCGAGGCATCGGAATCGTAGATGTCAAGACATTATATGGTGTAGAATGTGTAAAAGAAAAGCAGCAGATTGACTTGGTCATTAAGTTGTGTGATTGGGAAAAAGATGCAGAATATGACCGCATGGGATTAGAAGATGAATATATCGAATATCTGGGGAATAAGGTAGTATGTCATTCGCTTCCGATTCGTCCGGGGCGTAACCTTGCCGTAATATGTGAAGCCGCAGCGGTTAATCACCGTCAGAAGAAGATGGGGTATAATGCTGCAAAGGAGCTTTACCGCAGAGTTCAGGAGAATATTACCAAAGGCAGAAATGATGAGGAGGAATAAGCCTGAACATCATATTTTATAAAGAAATGGAGATATAGAAGCATGGAAAAAAAGAATGCATGGGATAAGTATCCTGTAGGTGAAAAGCGTAAGGAGGTATTTGATTTTGCAGAGGATTACCGCGAATTTATCAGCCATTGCAAAACAGAACGCGAGTGCACAGCAGAGCTTTATGCAAATGCAAAAGCCGCAGGATTTAAAGATTTGGATGAACTTATTGCAGCAGGGAAAAAACTTGCGGCAGGAGATAAAATCATAGCAAATAATATG
The DNA here is from genome assembly GCA_944381555.1 of uncultured Agathobacter sp. Taxonomy (GTDB): domain Bacteria; phylum Bacillota; class Clostridia; order Lachnospirales; family Lachnospiraceae; genus Roseburia. The sequence goes on from CALWLL010000007.1 coordinate 45,423, forward strand.
GGTAAGGGGCTTGCGCTTTTTGTTTTAGGGAAAAAGAGCTTAGAGGAAGGTATGAACATTTTAGGTGCCCATATCGATTCTCCGCGTATTGATTTAAAGCAGGTTCCGTTATATCAGGATTCATGTTCGCCGATGGCGCTTCTTGATACACATTATTACGGCGGCATTAAAAAGTACCAGTGGGTAACGCTCCCGCTTGCACTTCACGGTGTAATCTGTAAGAAAGACGGCACAACCGTAGAAGTAAATATTGGTGATAAGCCACAAGATCCGGTATTCGGTATTTCAGATTTACTGATTCATCTGTCCGCTGAGCAGTTAGACAAAAAAGCTGCGAAAGTAATTGAAGGAGAAAATCTGGATGTATTGGTTGGAAGCATTCCGGTTGAGGATACGGAAGACAATGCGGATGTAAAGGAAAAAGTAAAAGCAAATATCTTAAACATCTTAGCGGAAACTTATGGAATTGACGAGGATGATTTCCTTTCCGCAGAAATTGAAGTTGTACCGGCAGGGGAAGCAAGAGATTATGGCTTTGACCGCAGTATGATTATGGGCTACGGCCATGATGACAGAGTATGCGCTTACCCATCCTACCGCGCTATTTTAGAAGCAGGAAAACCGGAATACACAAGTGTATGTCTTTTAGTAGATAAAGAAGAGGTCGGAAGTGTAGGTGCTTCCGGTATGCAGTCTAAGTTTTTTGAAAACTGTGTAGCTGAGGTTATGAATCTGGCAGGAAACTATTCTGAACTTGCGCTGCGCCGGGCCATGAAGAATTCCAAAGTGCTTTCTTCTGATGTCTCTGCGGCATATGATTCGAACTTCCCGTCCGTAATGGAAAAGAAGAATTGCGCATATTTCGGAAAGGGACTTGTTTTTAATAAGTATACAGGTTCAAGAGGTAAATCCGGCTCAAATGATGCAAATGCGGAATACGTTGCAAAACTTCGCAATATTATGGATAAAAACGAGATATCCTTTCAGACTTCAGAGCTTGGTAAAGTAGATCAGGGCGGCGGCGGAACAATCGCATACATTCTTGCAAATTACGGCATGAGTGTAATTGACAGCGGCGTTGCCGTTCTTAATATGCATGCTCCATGGGAAATCATCAGCAAGGTTGATTTGTATGAAGCATACAGAGGATATATTGCATTTTTAAAGGAAGCCTAGCATGAGTTTTTATGATGAATTAGCCCAAATTGTATCGGCACAAAATATCGCATTAAATGAACCTATGAAAAGGCATACGACATTCCGCATCGGAGGAAATGCGGATATGTTCGTCTGTCCGAAAACCAGCCAGATTCCGGATATCATAGCGCTTGCAGGCAGACACAACGTTCCGGTAACGATTATTGGGAATGGAAGCAATCTTCTGGTGGGCGATAAGGGAATCCGGGGACTGGTGCTTGCAATTTCCAAATCGGCAGACCGTATAGAAGTAAGCGGGAACTGTTTAATGGCAGACGCAGGTGCGCTTTTATCTAAGACTGCGGCAGAGGCTGCAAAAAGCAGTTTGACGGGTTTGGAATTTGCGGCGGGAATACCCGGAACGCTTGGCGGGGCTATTGTTATGAACGCAGGCGCTTATGGCGGAGAGATGAAGGATGTAATTACTACGGCGAGAGTGCTTGCGCCAGACGGGGAGGTTCTGACGCTTACTGCTGATGCATTGGAGTTTTCTTACCGTCACAGTTGTATTTTGGAAAAGGGTTATATTGTATTAGATGCAGTATTGGAGCTTAAAAAAGGCGAAGCAGACCAGATCCGTGAAACGATGGAAGATTATCGAAAGCGCCGCATAGAAAAACAGCCATTGGAGTATCCGAGTGCAGGGAGTACCTTTAAACGTCCCGAAGGATATTTTGCGGGAAAACTGATTCAGGATGCAGGGCTTAGAGGATATACCGTAGGCGGTGCCCAGGTTTCCGGGAAACATTGCGGATTTGTAATAAATAAGGGGAATGCGACGGCACAGGATGTGCTTGCACTTATAGAGGATGTAAAACAGAAGGTATACGAAAAATTTCAGGTGGAGTTAGAGCCTGAAGTGAAGATGATGGGAGAGTTTTAGTGAGACTTGTGATTGTAACCGGTATGTCAGGAGCCGGAAAAAGTACAGCAATGAAAATGTTGGAAGATATGGGCTATTTTTGCGTAGATAATCTTCCGGTAGCATTTTTTGAAAAATTTGTAGAATTGTTTCGAGGTGCAAAAATGTCCCAGACCAATGTGGCGTTGGGCATGGATGCACGAAGCGGTCAGGATTTGGATGAGTTAAAAGAGGTTCTGGAACGGATGGATGAAGGGGAGGTTCCTTTTGAAATCTTATTTTTAGATGCGTCCGACAGCGTATTGGTAAAGCGTTATAAGGAAACCAGAAGAACCCATCCGCTTGCGAAGGGAGAACGCATAGACAAAGGCATAGAACGAGAACGGCAGAAGATAGCCTTTCTTAAGAAAAAGGCTGATTTTATTATTGACACCAGTACATTGCTTACCAGAGAATTGAAAGTCAGTCTGGAGAAAATCTTCGTACATAACGAAGAATATAAAAGCATGATGGTTACCATTGTATCATTTGGTTTTAAGTATGGTATTCCGGCGGATTCGGATATTGTCATGGATGTAAGATTCCTGCCTAACCCATATTATGATGTGGAGCTTAGACCCAAAACAGGCAATGACCCTGAAATCCAGCATTACGTTATGAATTGTCCTGAAGCAGAAGAGTTTGTAGATAAGCTGGAGGATATGGTGGAGTTTCTGATTCCGCATTATATATCAGAAGGGAAAAACCAGTTGGTCATTTCTATTGGCTGTACGGGAGGAAAACACCGCTCCGTAACTTTGGCAAATGAATTGTTCAAGCGTTTGGACGGGGACAGAGAATACGGACTAAAAATTGAGCATAGAGATATATCCAAGGACGCTTTAAGAGGGAAATAGATTGGCGCAAAAGCAGCGCAGAAGTGGGGAATAAGATGTCATTTTCAAGTGCTGTTAAAGAAGAACTCGCAAAACAGTATAGTAAAAGCCGGCATTGTCAGATTGCGGAACTGGCTGCAATGATTATGCAGGAGGGCTGTATCTGCATGAATCCGATGGAGCTTTCTTTTGAATCGGAGAATCCCATATTAATGGAAAAATATGCGGTTCTTATGAAACGCGCGTTTTCTATTGATATTTCTGCACCATTAAGCAGTGAAGACTGCAAGCGGATGGTAGATGCAATACAAGGTCTTTATCTTGAAAAAACGTGCTGCAAAAGAGCCTTTATCCGGGGTGCATTCATGGCGTCCGGTTCCATGAGCGACCCAAATAAGGCATACCATTTTGAAATCGTGTGCAAAACGCCGGAGCAGGCGCAGAGACTACAGGAATTGATGGCAGAGTTTGAGACGGAGCCTAAAATTATTGAGAGAAAAAACCATTATGTCGTCTATTTGAAGGATGGCTCTCAGATAGTAGATATGCTTAACGTCATGGAGGCATACGTTTCTCTTATGAATCTCGAGAACGTGCGTATATTAAAAGAAGTGCGAAACAGCGTGAACCGTCAGGTAAATTGTGAGACTGCCAATATCAATAAAACAGTCAATGCCGCCGTAAAGCAGATTGCAGACATAGAGCTTATCCGTGATGTAATAGGATTTGATAATCTTCCGGCGCCTCTTCGGGAAATGGCGCAGGTACGATTGGAGCATAGAGAAGCTCCGTTAAAAGATTTAGGAGCGTATATGAATCCACCGGTTGGGAAGTCCGGAATAAACCACAGATTGCGTAAACTTGCAGCAATAGCTGAAGATTTAAGATAAGGAGCAGATTATGGTTAAAGAGATTACGGTTACAAGAGAATCATTACATGATGGCTATTTACTGGCAGAACTGGTTGGTGTTGCAAATGAGTACTCCAGCCGCATTACAATAGTTATGGGAGACCGCAGAATTAATGCAAAAAGCATTATGGGTATAATGGCTTCAGTCTTATGCCCGGGAATGGTAATCAAAATTGAAGCAGTAGGGGATGATGCAGCAGAAGCGGTTGCTGCCTTGGAAGAATTTTTAAGCAAGTAAGGTGAGCAATATGGGCAATCAAAAACTTCTATTTATTTTTAACCCAAAATCAGGAACAGGAATGATTAAAAACCGTCTGGCAGATATTGTAGATATTATGGTCAAGGCCAAGTATGATGTAACAATATATGCAACACAGGCAAAAGAAGATGCAAAACGCAAAGTTATAGAATCGGCAAAAAATTTTGACCGTATTGTGTGTTGCGGCGGAGACGGAACGTTAGATGAGGTTGTCACAGGAATACGGGAGGCAGAATTAGATATCCCATTGGGATATATTCCCGCAGGAAGTACCAATGATTTTGCGAGTTCTCTGGGGCTTTCAAACGATATGATAAAGGCTGCCAAAATTGCAGTAGGAAAGAAGAGCAGATTTCTTGATGTGGGTCAGTTTAATGAGGACACGTTTGTGTATATCGCGGCATTTGGTATCTTTACGGAGATTTCTTATGAGACGCCGCAGGAACTGAAGAATGTGTTAGGGCATTTGGCATACCTTCTTTCAGCAGCCAAAAGTCTTGCGGCAATACCAAATTATCTGATGCACATGGAAACACAGGACAAAATCATAGATGACAGATTTATTTATGGAATGATTACAAACTCTACATCTGTAGCAGGTTTTAAGGGAATGACAGGCAAAAATGTGGAATTAAGCGACGGGGAATTTGAGGTTACTTTGATTAGAAGTCCAAATGATGCGATGGAGCTTAGTGAGATTATTGCCTACCTGACAGGCGGTAATAATCCTACAAAGATGGTGTATTCCTTTAAGACCAATCATATCAGAATCTGTTCAACCGAAAAAATTCCCTGGACATTAGACGGCGAGTTTGGCGGAAAGCATACGATAGTGGATATTAAGAATTTATGCAGAAAAGTGCAGATATTTGTAGATAAGAAAAATAATCGTTAAAAATTTAACTTTATTTTTTAATATAAATATACTATAATCATAATAATCAACAGGTTACAGGAGGAAAATGAAATGTTAGTATCAGCAAAAGAGATGCTTGATAAAGCAAAAGCAGGACACTATGCAGTAGGGCAGTTTAATATCAACAATTTGGAATGGACAAAATCCATTCTTCTAACAGCACAGGAACTACAGTCGCCGGTCATCCTTGGTGTATCGGAGGGCGCCGGAAAATATATGACAGGCTACAAGACAGTTGCAGCTATGGTTAAGGCTATGGACGAAGAATTAGGAATCACAGTTCCGGTTGCTCTTCACTTAGATCACGGTTCATACGAAGGATGCTACAAATGCATCGAAGCAGGATTTACCTCCATCATGTTTGACGGTTCTCACTATGCAATTGACGAGAACGTTGCAAAAACAACGGAACTCGTAGCAGCGGCTCACAAGGCTGGGATGTCCATTGAAGCTGAAGTTGGCTCCATCGGCGGTGAAGAAGACGGCGTTGTAGGCGCCGGAGAATGTGCAGATCCAAACGAATGTAAGGCAATCGCTGACCTTGGCGTTGATATGCTTGCGGCCGGTATTGGCAACATTCACGGAAAATATCCGGAAAACTGGGCGGGACTCAGCTTTGAAACATTAGCTGCTGTTCAGGAAAAAACAGGCGCTATGCCATTAGTTCTTCATGGCGGTACAGGTATCCCGGAGGATATGATCAAGAAAGCAATCAGCCTTGGTGTTGCAAAGATTAACGTCAACACGGAGTGCCAGTTATCATTCGCAGCAGCAACACGTGAATATATTGAAGCAGGAAAAGACCTTCAGGGCAAAGGATTTGACCCGCGTAAATTATTAGCACCGGGTGCAGAAGCAATTAAGGCTACTGTACGCGAAAAAATGGAACTCTTTGGTTCTGTTGGAAAAGCGAACGAATAATTACATAAATCTAATACAGAAAGTGCTCTTTCTTGGGAATGAGCACTTTTTACTTTACTATTTCAAGGAAGTAGGGTATAGTAAGTACATAATTTTTATAAGTCTTTCATAACAATGGTTATCAACTGATAAGATTAGATTATAAGTAAATGATAAAAAAGCATATAAAGAAAGGAACAGTGTATGAGCGACAGAATTAACGTATCTGAGATTTTTGGTGAAAATGTATTTGATGACGCCGCAATGCAGGCGCGTCTTCCTAAGAAAATTTATCAAAAACTCCATCAGGTAATTGAGGAGGGGATAGAGCTTGATATTGAGACGGCTGATGTTATTGCGCATGAGATGAAGGAATGGGCAATTGAAAAAGGTGCCACTCATTTTACACACTGGTTCCAGCCTTTGACAGGCGTAACGGCAGAAAAGCATGATTCGTTTATTACGGCGCCTATGGCAAACGGGAAGGTACTTATGAGCTTCTCCGGCAAAGAACTAATCAAGGGTGAGCCGGATGCTTCTTCTTTTCCTTCCGGCGGACTTCGTGCCACTTTCGAAGCAAGGGGATATACTGCGTGGGATTGTACTTCGCCGGCATTTGTAAGACAGGATGCAGGCGGGGCTACACTTTGTATTCCAACTGCATTTTGTTCCTATACAGGAGAAGCCTTGGATCAGAAGACACCGCTACTTCGTTCTATGGAAGCCATTAACGAGCAGTCTATCCGGCTGCTTCGTGTTCTTGGAAATACAACCTCTAAGAAGGTAACGCCTTCTGTCGGGCCGGAGCAGGAATACTTTATTGTAGACAGGGAAAAATATTTAAAGAGAAAAGATTTAGTATTCACAGGCCGGACCTTATTTGGTGCAATGCCGCCAAAGGGTCAGGAAATGGATGATCATTACTTTGGAGCGATTCGTGAACGTATTGCGGCATACATGAAGGACGTGGATGTAGAGCTGTGGAAATTAGGCGTGACAGCCAAAACGGAGCATAACGAAGCAGCTCCGGCACAGCATGAACTGGCTCCGATTTATGCACAGTGCAACGTTGCGGTAGACCATAACCAGCTTGTCATGGAAACACTCAAAAAAGTGGCGGGACGTCATGGATTGCAGTGTCTTCTTCATGAAAAACCATTTGCCGGTGTAAATGGCTCAGGGAAACATAATAACTGGTCACTTATCACAGATGATGGAATCAACCTGCTTAGTCCGGGTTCTAAGCCGCATGAAAATATCCAGTTTTTATTGGTACTGACATGCGTATTAAAAGCAGTAGATAAGCATGCCGGGCTTCTTCGCGCCTCAGCAGCAGACGTAGGGAACGATCATCGTCTTGGTGCAAATGAAGCGCCGCCTGCCATCATCTCTGTATATCTGGGAGAACAGTTAGAAGATATTCTGGCGCAATTTATTACAACGGGCACAGCAACACACAGCATCAAACGAGAGCGCCTTTCAACAGGTGTTAAGACATTGCCGGATTTCCGCAAGGATGCGGCTGACCGTAACCGTACCTCGCCATTTGCATTTACAGGAAATAAATTTGAATTCCGTATGGTAGGTTCGAAGGATTCGGTTGCGCAGTCCAACGTGGTTTTAAATACAATCGTAGCAGAAGCATTTGCAGATGCCTGTGATGTATTGGAAAAGGCAGAAGATGTAGAGATAGCGGCATTAGACCTTATCAGTGAATATGCAAGAGAGCACCAGCGCATTATTTTTAACGGAAACGGATATTCAGAAGAATGGATAGAAGAGGCATTACGTCGCGGTCTTCCGAATTATGAGTGTATGGTAGATGCAATTGGGGCCTACATCGCGCCGGAATCGGTTGCCGCATTTGAAAGATTTCATGTATTTAGCAGAAGCGAATTGGAATCGCGTGTAGAAATCGAATATGAGATTTATGCAAAGACAATCAATATTGAAGCAAAAGCTATGATTGACATTGCAACCAAGCAGATTATCCCTGCGGTTATTCGTTACGCGACAGTACTGGCAGAAAGCTATAATGCTGTGAAAATGGCATGTCCGTCTGCTCCGGTGAATGTTCAGGCAGAGCTTTTGGCAGAAACTTCACAATTGCTTGCAGATACAAAAGCTGCACTGAAGAAGTTACAGCAAGTGACAGAAATTGCGGCAAAAATGGAACGCGGAGAAGCACAGGCTCATTATTATAAGGATGAAGTCAGCGCTGCAATGCAAAATCTCCGTACTCCGGTTGATAAATTAGAAATGATTGTAGATAAGTCCATGTGGCCAATGCCATCCTATGGGGATCTCATTTTTGAAGTATAAGATATATAGAAAAGTCTAAGAAAAAATCTCGAATTATTCGGGATTTTTTTTTCGTTAAGATGTGCGAAAATCATATTAAAAAATAGGTCACAAGGAGAGCCGCTATGAGCAGCAAAATTACAGGACGGGTAAAATATAACTATAAAAATGCGCCGATTCCGGGTGGCGGATATGTGACGGGACTGATTTATCATCAGAAACAGCCGGGGATTTTGTATGCAAGGACGGATATCGGAGGAACGTATCGTTTTGACAGAGAGGATATGCGGTGGCACAGCCTTATCGACCATGTTACGACAGACAATCTGGCGGAAACCTATCCGATTGCTCTGGCATTAGATGACAATCATCCGAAATGGCTGTACATTGTCAGCGGTTTGAATACAGAAAAACATGGCCTGCTTAGCATATCGGAGGATTACGGCCGCACATTTACATATAAACAGATGCCTACTATGGTACATGGCAATTTAAGCGGGCGCGGCACAGGCTGCCGGCTTGTGGTGGATAAGAGGGATAGCAGCACGCTCTATTTTGCCAGCCAAAAGGGAGGCTTGTGGAAGACAACAGACCGGGGTGACAGTTGGGAGAGGCTTCCGCTGCAAGAGGATTATACAACCTGCGTGTGGGTATCCGGGGATTCTAAGACCATCGTGGTGGGAACGGCCGGGTATGTGACCCGTGTGAATGACCGCCTGCGCGGGCACAGTCTTTATGTGTCTTATGATGCCGGAGGCAGCTTTGAGAAACTTATGATGCCCGAAACTATTCTTGTAGAAGACAGTAAGATGAATGGCCTGGTAGCGTCAAGGTACGATTATGATGGCTGTTATCTGTATATGACGCTGAACATGACGGGCAGATGGAATTATATCGTGGATTTGGGATATAGCTGTGATACCGGAGACGTCATTGGCGGCAAGGTATTAAGGTATTATTTTGAAAACGGTAGAATTGCAGGATTTGATGATATTACACCCGATTCAAATGGAAAACACACTGCGGAATATCTGAATTATGGATTTGGTGGAATCTGTTCCTGTCCCGCGAAGCCGGGACTGCTCGCCTGCTCCACATTATGCCGCGAAAAAGAGGGCGCAGAAGCGATTTATGTGTCAGAGGATTATGGAAGCACCTGGCGCGTGAGTCTGGACGGATTAGAAAAAGGCGGTATCTATTTTCGAAGCTCCTATATGCTCCCGCGTTACAATGGGAACGTCAGCATCCTGCATTGGCTAAGCGATTTGAAAATCGACCCCTTCAATGCCAATGAACTATGGATAAACTCCGGAACAGGAGTCTTCAAAACAGATGCACTTCTGGCAGAAAATCCACAGTACCACGACTGGTGCGATGGCATAGAAGAAACCGTACATCTGAATGTATATGCCCCTTTGGAGGGTGAGGTACAGCTTTTGGATATTGTGGGAGATCTGGGAGGTTTTGCCTTCCGGGATTTGGAACAGCCGTGTACAAATTCCTTTGATGATGCAGAGGGTAACCGTTATATTACCTGTATTAACGCAGATATTTCAGATGCAGATTCCAAGCTTGCGATTATCACGGCACGAGGAAACTGGAAAGGAAAGACAAAAGGCGGACTGATTCGTACCAGAGATGGTTTTAGGACTTATGAACGGCTTCCCATGTATTATGCACTAGGTGGGCGGATTGCAGAGATGATGCGCCAGATTGAACGTCCGAACAACAATCCGGGATGGGCAGCGATGTCAGGAAACGGACAGAATATCGTCTGGTCTATCGCCGATGGGATAGAACTTCCGGTGGATTTGGTGATATGCAGCCATGATGGAGGCAGGACGTTTAACAGAGTGCGGATATATAATAGTATTGGAAATGAAGTAACGACAGGCGGCATGAAGGTTTTTTCTGACCGGATAAATAATGCGTTATTCTATGGATTTGGCGAAGCCGGGCAGCTTTATGTCAGTAAAGACGGTGGAGAAACATACTGTGAAAAGACGCCGCTAGATGCACCGGATGCTCATTATGCCAAAATTGATGTGGCAAACGGCACAGAAATTCGCGGAGTAGCGGGAGAAGAGGGGCTGTTTTATATGGCGCTGGGAGAAGCGGGGTTGTGGAAGTATTCCTATGATAGTAAGCAGGATAGTATCACTTGCAGAAAGCTATCACAAGAAAGCGATACCTGCTATAGAATGGGACTTGGAATAGGACGTGCAGGAGGCAGATATATCGGTGAGCCAAAAGCAATCTATATGTGCGGGAAGATAGATGGAGAATATGGATTTTACCGCACTATGGATGAGGGCCTGACTTATGAGCGGCTGAATGAGGCGGACCAGATGTATGGTGAGATAATCAGTATAGATGGCGACAAGCGCACATTTGGACGATTTTATATAGCTACAGGCTCAAGAGGCGTATTATATGGAGAACAGTGTGAAGAATAATTTTTATATGCGCAAAAAAAGGAGATTAGTATGAGAGTATACACACAAGGAAAGCGGCTTATCATTGCAGAAGGCAAGTATACCCTGTGGTTAGATCCTTGGGGAAGAAATTCTTTTCGTGTCCGCATGACAGGCGCTCCCCGGATGGATGGAAATGATTGGGCATTAACAGAAGAAGTAGAAGAGACGGATGTCGAGATTACCGTAGAAGAGGCAGATACCACCGACCCTTGGTACAAGGGGGACGAATACCGGCAGTATCACCGGAAGGGTAAGGTATACACTGTAAAAAACGGCAAGATAACTGCGAGAATAAACACGGAAGGCTGGATCAGCTACTATAACCAAAAGGGCGAGCTTCTGACGGAAGAATATTGGCGGAACCGGAACCGCATCAATCGTTACTGTGTGCCGCTGCGGGTAGATGCAAGGGAGTTAAAGCCGATTCCGGGAAGCACAGATTATGAACTGACGATGCGGTTTGAAGCGTTTGAAGATGAAAAAATCTTTGGTATGGGGCAGTATCAGGAGAAGTGCTTAAATAAGAAAGGCGCTACATTAGAGCTGGCGCACCGCAATAGTCAGGCTAGCGTGCCTTTTATGATATCGAGCCGGGGTTATGGATTTTTCTGGAACAATCCGGCTATTGGCACAGCGACATTTGCTACCAATAAGACCGAGTGGTATGCAAAAAGCACCAAGAAATTAGATTATTTTATTACGGCGGGGGATACACCGTTTGAAATAGAAGAGCAGTATTCCGCAGCAACCGGCAGAACGCCTATGATGCCGGAATTTGGCATGGGATACTGGCAGTGTAAGCTGCGTTATCGTAATCAGGAGGAGATACTGGCAGTTGCAAGGGAGCATAAAAGACGTGGCCTGCCGATGGATGCAATTGTGGTAGATTTCTTTCATTGGACTATGCAGGGAGAGTTCAAGTTTGAGCCGAGAGACTGGCCGGACCCGGAAGGTATGGTGCGGGAATTAAAAGAACTGGGAATCGAAACAGTCGTATCTGTGTGGCCGACGATTGATGAGCGTAGCGAGAATTTTGGAGAGATGAACGACAAAGGGTATCTGGTATCACCGGACAGAGGTATGGCTTATCATATGTCATGGATGGGGAATACGGTATTTTATGATGCCACGCATCCCGAGGCACAGAGGTTTGTCTGGGACAAATGCAGGGAGAATTATTACAAGAAGGGCATTCGCTGTTTTTGGCTAGACGAGGCAGAACCGGAGTACGGACCATATGATTTTGACAATTACCGTTACTATGCAGGGCCGGCGCTTCAGTGTACCAATATCTATCCGGTGGGCTACGCAAAGGGCTTTTATGATGGTCTTAAGGCTGAAGGGGAAACGGATATTCTTAGTCTTGTGCGCTGTGCATGGGCAGGAAGCCAGAAGTATGGAGTATTGACATGGTCAGGGGACGTACATTCCTCATTCCGTTCTATGAGAGAACAGTTACAGGCAGGACTGAATATGTGTGTGGCCGGAATACCCTGGTGGACTTCCGATATCGGAGGCTTCTTAGGCGGTGATATAAAAGATGAAAAATTTAAGGAGCTTTTGGTAAGATGGTTTGAATGGGGAGCGTTTTGTCCGGTTTTCCGTATGCATGGAGAGCGTTCTCCCTGGTACGAACGGGAACAGGAATTTATCAACAATGTGCGTCAGCTTACTTCAGGGCAGGATAATGAGGTATGGAGTTTTGGAGAGGATAATTATGAGATTTTAACCAGATACCTTTTCATCAGAGAGAGACTTCGTCCATATATCCGCGAATGTATGAGAGAGGCAAGCAGGACGGGAGCCCCGGTAATGCGGCCGTTATTCTTTGATTTTTCGGAGGATAAACGGGCATGGGAAATAGAAGATTCCTATATGTTTGGCCCGGATATTCTGGTAGCGCCTGTAATGGAAGAAGGGATGAGGAAACGGCGTGTATATCTGCCAGAGGGATGTAAGTGGACAAATGCTTATACAAGGGAAGTATGCGAAGGCGGCCAGGAGGTAACCGCCTTGGCACCGATTGATATTATTCCGATATTTGTACGGGAAGGAAGAGAATACGAAATATATATATAAAATGAAACGGGATATCCCAGATTCTATTTGGTGATATCCCATTTTTTAGTTCAGTTCCAAAATCTCATGTATAACCGGTTCATATTCTTTGTCCATAGCATTATCTTTGACACTTTCAAATGGGGCTGCCGGGAGCCCGTACTGATTGTAAAGGCGGATCTCATACTCCGGATAGTTCGTCCAAAGATACCGTACGGCGGCAGGCTCTATGATACCGGAGGTGTCTACGACTACCTGTGTCCCTTCTATATGGGCGGAAACCGGATGATATACGTTATCTTTTCCGGCAGCTTCAAATCCAGTCAGAGTATCGTTATCTTTTGAATCCCCTTTTATTACAAGCGCATGAAAGACGTGTTTGAAGTTTATGCGTATATGGTCTTCGTAAATTTCGCAGGAGTCAAACAGCGGAGCACAGGCTTCCTCTTCGGTAATGCCTCCATAGACATGATATAAGGCCTGCCGGTAGAGGCGGTCTGCAACAGGCGCTTTGTTTTTGGGATGAATATCGTTGAATTCGCCTGCATCTATGAGGACTGCCATCCCTGTGTTTGGAACCGTAGCGGATACCTGTTCCTGCATTTTTCGAAGGATACACCAATTCTTGCGGTCTTCATCCTGAATATACCGATGTCCCGGAAGCTGCACATATAAAAACGGCATGGAGTCATCCTGCCAATCACTGCGCCACTGACGGATAAGAAGCTCCATCAATCTGGCATAGAGATACGGCTTATGGTCATCCGATTCGCCCTGATAATAGGTAAAACCGCGCATGGTATAAGGAACAATCCGTTGTATCATAGTCTCATACAGACCACCCGGACGGAATGGGTGTCTTGCACACATTGGTCCGGGCCAGAGGCAGATGCCAATCCGATTCTGCACTTCCTCCCAGCTAATATCCGGTACAGCGGCATAGAGCGCATCACATTTCTTCGTCCATTCTTTTTCGTATACCAGATATTCTTCGTAACGCCGGATAAGTTCGGCTTCGTCTTTGCCGCCTGCGGCTTTTTCATAATCTGCAAGGTATGCAAACGTCCCCTCATCAGAGGCTAAGTATTCTTTGCTCATCCAGGCGCTCGCGCTCGTTCCGCCCCAGTTGCATCCGATAAGCCCTACCGTGACGCCTAGTTTTTCAGACAGTTGTTTGCCGTAAAGATAGCCAACGCCGGACCAGGTTCTGGCGGAGTTACTGTCAAATTCCTGCCAGGAGTTTTGTGCTTCTTCCATGTAAAAAGAATCATCAATATACGATTTGCGAAGGACATTGTAAAAACGTACATTTGGCTTGTCTTCTGAAAGATAGGTATCACCGCCGATGATATTCTGTAGTTCAAATTCCATGTTGGACTGGCCGCCGCAGAGCCATACTTCGCCTATGGCAACGTTATGATAGGTGAAGGTAATGTTTTCACAGGTTACGCTTAGGGTACAAGCTGTTTTTTCGGAGAGGGGCGGAAGATAAAGCAGCCAGCGTCCCCCGGAGATGATGGTATTTCCTTCATAGCAAAAATGCTGCCCGTTTTCTTCATAATTTAGTACAGCGGTTACATACATACCATCTTCGCCTGTACCAAAAATGGCTATGGGCTTATGTCTTTGCAGTACCATATGATTGGAAAAAATTGCTGCTGTTTGAAATTTCATTCTGTATCTGCCTCGTTTTCCTATTTATAAAGTATAGTTAATTGCAAAATTGGAAAATACCGTTGGCATGGTATCAGTATCACTCTGTGCATAGAGGACAATCATCACACCGGTAAATCCACAGGCAACCTCGCTGGAAAGGTAGCGTGTCTGAAGCCTGCCCAAATCGTGAGTGCCTTCTGCTGTTTTGCAGGAGAAGAAGTAGTCGCAGTTCGTCAGTCGGATGGTCAGGTCGGCTTGTGAGGAAACGGTAGTGATACGATTTTGCTCGCAGATTACACCACCAATAGAGCTGCGCTTTACCACTTCGTATGCAGAAGGGGTTTTTCGGATAAATAAGTCATAGTGGTGTTCCTCGTTCATATACAGGGAAATACCGGACTCCCCATCTGTAAGGGTTACCGTACAATGTATGGTACCGTTCATCTGCCGCTGTCGGATTGCTATGCCAGAAGGAGAACCGCCTGCTTCTTCCAGCCCCATCGGCGAAGGGTGGATATGGACGCATTCGGAAGAAAATTTATATCGGCTCATGTCAGGATTTCTTATAAATACCCAGTCGATACCGGGTGCAGTATTGGCAAAGGTTTCGGTAAGTTTGCGGGTTTGTACCACAGAGCCGGAAATACGGTCTGTCTTTACTTCAGTTGGAGTAGTGCCATTGATTCCGGCTTCAAACCATCCATCCGTATGGAAAGTAACGGGAACTAAACATACTTCACGCCCTGTGATGTGGAATGGAAGCCAGCGGTCGATCTGCCGGAATGCTAAATGCACCATCCATACATTGCCGTTGTCATCTTCGATAAGATCTCCGTGACCGCATCCCTGAAGGACATAGCCGCCCAGATTGCGGTTGGTCAGTACCGGGTTTTTTGGATCATTTTCAAAAGGTCCATAAGGGGTATTGCCCTTGGCATAGACTACCATGTGTCCATATTCTGTGCCGCCCTCTGCCACCATGATGTAGTAGGTATTGCCAAATTTGTATAGATGCGGAGATTCGATATAGCGGCCGCCGGAACCATTGTAGATGCATTTAGAGGGGGTCAGCTTTCTGCCGGTGTCAATATCAATCTCGCATTGCGTAATGCCCGATATGCCATCATCATCGTCCCCATTGCTCATAAAGTAGGTTTTGCCATCTTCAAAATAGAGAGAGGGGTCGATGCCTCCCTGCTCCACAAAAATCGGTTCGGACCATTCGCTGTGGATATTATCCGTCCATACATAGAAGTTGCCGATGCCGCCGACATGGGTGGTTACCATGTAGAAACGGCCGTTATGATAACGAATGGTCGGGGCATAGATGCCGCCGTTTACACCCTGATTTTGCAGTGGGAGTTGTGATTCTCTGGTCAGTACATGACCAATCTGTATCCAGTTTATAAGGTCTTCGCTCTCAAAAAGCGGAACTCCGGGATAATATTGGAAGGAGCTGCATACCATGTAGTATTTCCCGTTGGCTTTGCATATGCTCGGATCCGGATAAAAGCCCGGAATGATGGGATTTGTGTATTTCATAGGTGCCTCCAGAATTTGTTTTTTACTCTTTTATAGCTGTAGTATAGTGGTTTTGGCTGAAAGAGGAAATGTAATTATTGGAACAAAGTTACCATAATTTTTAGGGTATCCTATCTCGCTTTTTTGCGGTTTTTTTATAAGAGCCTGCAATATATAATAAATTAAACGAAAGGAAGTCTGTTTACACTATGACTTACGAAAAGGAATTAGATAGATGAAAGATTTGACGAAAAAAGTACAGACAGTCATGCAGCAGGGAATTGACAGGGGTGAGATAGCCGGAGCAAATGTATTGATTCTGCAAGACGGTCATGAGCGGGTTTATGCGGAAGCAGGTTATGCCAATATCGAAGAAAAAAAGCCTTACCGGAGAGATACCATCTGTAGATTATACTCTCTGAGCAAACCGGTTACTGCGGCTTTAGCCATGCTGCTTATGGAGCGGGGACTGTTGGAATTAGGGCAGCCGGTAGGCGATATTCTGCCGGCGTTTCGTGATATGACAGTCTGGGAGAATGGACAATCTGTTCCTGCCAAGCGTTGTTTACTGGTCAGGCATCTGCTGAATATGACATCGGGCTTCTCGTATGGCGGTCCGGACGCGGCGGGGCAGCAGATATGGCGCATTCTGGAAGAAATGGATGAAAGACTTTACAGCGGCCGCCCAATGTCCACGAAGGAGTATGTGAACCGGCTTGGAGGCTGTGATTTGTCCTATCATCCGGGAGACGCATGGGAATATGGCGTTTCAGCGGACGTGCTGGGAGAGGTAATAGCAGAGGTAAGCGGGATGTCCTTTGGGGAGTTTCTGCAAAAAGAACTGCTAAAGCCGCTGGAGATGACAGATACGGGTTTTTATGTGCCGAAAGAAAAACAATCCCGTCTGGCTGATGCATATGAGAAGACAGCAGATGGTATGAAGTTGTGTGTTACAAACCATCTGGGCATTAAATACACTATGGACATTCCGCCGGCATTTGAATCCGGCGGGGCAGGCTTAGTATCTACGATAGAAGATTACAGTCACTTTGCCATAATGCTGATACAGGGCGGACGCTACAAGGATAGGCAGCTACTATCCCCTAAGACGGTAGAATTTTTGACGGGAAGCAGATTAACGCCTTGGCAAAAAGAGAAAATGTGGCGTCTGTGGGATGGAATGTATGGATATAATTACGGAAACCTGATGCGTGTTATGGAAGAACCTCTTATGGCATCTTTTCACACATGGAAGGGGGAATATGGCTGGGATGGCTGGTTAGGAACCTATTTTGCCAATAGTCCGGGAAATGGTCTTACCATACTGCTGACCGCGCAGCGCAAAGATGGAGGAACGATGGATGTGACAAGGCGCCTTAGAAATGTTCTGGCAGCAAATCTGGATATATAGCAGGGAATCTATGACAGGGTTACCGGGATACAGCAATTGCCGGTAGATCAATCTTGAATATTGAGGAGATAGAAGATGAAATATGGATATTTTGATGACAAAAACAGGGAATATGTGATTGATACCCCAAAGACTCCGCTTCCTTGGATCAACTACTTAGGCTGTAAGGAGTTTTTCTCGCTGGTATCGAATACTTGCGGCGGCTATTCCTTTTATAAGGACGCAAAGCTTCTGCGCCTGACGCGCTACCGCTATAACAATGTACCGTATGACACAGGCGGCAAATATTATTACATAACAGACGGTGACGTTACATGGAATCCGGGATGGCAGCCAATGAAGACAACGCTGGATTCTTATGAATGCCGGCATGGTATGGGATATTCCAGATGGACGTCTTCTAAAAATGGGCTTACGGCATCGGTGTTAGCTTTTGTTCCGCTTGATGATAATTGTGAAATAAACCGTGTGACTCTTACCAATAAGTCCGATAAAGCCAAAGACATCAAACTCTTTTCTTACATTGAATGGTGTCTGTGGAATGCGGATGATGACATGAAGAACTTCCAGCGTCTTTTAAGCTGCGGAGAGGTAGAGGTAGAAGATTCTGTCATTTATCACAAGACAGAATACAGAGAGCGCCGTAATCATTATGCTTTTTACTCTGTAAATCATCCGGTAAATGGTTTTGATACCGACAGAGATAAGTTTCTTGGTATCTACAATGGCTTAGACCATGCAGATGTAATTGCAGAAGGTCAGTGCAAAAACTCCATTGCCAGCGGCTGGTCGCCAATTGCCGCGCATCAAATCAATATCCGCATACAGCCGGGAGAATCAAGGGAATTGATTTTTATGCTCGGCTATATTGAGAATCCACAGGAGGAAAAGTGGGAAGCGCACAATATCATCAACAAGAAACGGGCGATTGCTTTATATGAAAAGTACCGGACGCCGGCCGCAGTAGAGGCAGCCTATGAAGAACTGAAAAGCTATTGGACAGATTTGCTTGGATTGTTTCAGGTTAAGAGCAAGGATGATAAGTTAGACCGTATGGTAAACATCTGGAATCAGTATCAGTGTATGATTACGTTTAATATGTCGCGTTCGGCATCTTACTACGAGTCCGGTATTGGCAGAGGGATGGGCTTCCGGGATTCCTGTCAGGATCTGTTAGGCTTTGTGCATCTGATTCCGGAAAGAGCGAGAGAACGTATCATTGACATCGCATCCACGCAGTTTTTGGATGGCAGCGCATATCACCAGTATCAGCCATTGACGAAGAAAGGCAATGCAGACATTGGCGGAGGCTTCAATGATGATCCATTATGGCTGATTGCCTGTGTCAGTGCATATGTCAGAGAAACCGGTGATATGTCTATTCTCTCACACGTCACCCCATATGATAATGATGAATCTGTGGCAGAGCCGCTTCTTGGCCACTTGAAGCGTTCCTTTGACTTTACGGTAAATCATAAAGGACCACACGCACTTCCTCTTATCGGGCGTGCAGACTGGAACGATTGTCTGAACCTAAACTGCTTTTCAGAACATCCGGGAGAATCCTTCCAGACGTTTGGACCAAGCGAAGGTCCGGTGGCGGAATCAGTATTTATCGCGGGCATGTTTGTAAAATACGGCGAAGAATATGCTGTGCTTTGTGAGCTTGCAGGAGATGAAAAAGAAGCTGCACGCGCACGTGATGAGGTACAGAAAATGTACGACGCCATTTTAAGCGCCGGCTGGGACGGAGAATGGTTTCTGCGGGCATATGACGCATACAGCAACAAGGTAGGCTCTAAGGAATGTGAGGAAGGCCAGATATATATCGAACCACAGGGCTTTTGCGTGCTTGCAGGCGTCGGAGTCAGGGAAGGCTTGGCAGAAAAAGCCCTAAATTCCGTAAAGGAACGCTTAGACAGTAAATATGGCATTATGATACTTCAGCCGGCTTATACAAAGTATCACTTAGAGCTGGGAGAGGTATCTTCCTATCCGCCGGGATATAAGGAGAATGCAGGCATCTTCTGTCATAATAATCCCTGGGTGTCTATCGCAGAGACGGTAATCGGACGGGGCGAGAGAGCTTTTGAAATATATAAGAAGACCTGTCCGGCATATTTGGAAGATATCAGTGAGATTCATCGTACAGAGCCATATGTATACTCGCAGATGATAGCAGGCGCTGATGCACCGCGTCATGGAGAGGCAAAGAACAGTTGGCTGACAGGTACGGCGGCATGGACATTTGTGAATGTATCGCAGTATATTCTGGGAATTTATCCGACCCATAACGGTTTGCAGGTAAATCCGTGTGTGCCGAAGAATTTTGGAGATTTTACAGTAACCCGAAAATATAGAAATACTACTTACCATATCAGCGTCATGAATGCAGATAATGTGGAAAAGGGGATAAAATCCATGACGGTTAATGGTATTTCCATAGAAGGGAATGTAATTCCATACGATGCATCGCAGACAAAAGCGGATGTAGTTATCGTAATGGGTTAACATAATTATAAGGAAAAGGAGAGGACTATGAAAAAGTTAAGAAAACTATTAAGCCTTGTATTAGCGCTCATCTGCGTACTCGGATGTCTCGGCGGATGCGGTGACAGCAGCACAGAAGCATCCGGGGACTCCCAGAGTGGGGATGATGTAACCGCAGAAGCAAAATACAAAGACTTAAATGCAATTGAATTTACGGAAATTATGGGAAACGGTATCAATCTGGGCAATACGATGGAAGCATATGGACACAAATCCTATGGTACAAATTCGGCGACTTCGGTGTATGAAACCTTATGGGGAATGCCTGTAACAACGGAAGATATGATTAAGGGAATGAAAGCGGCGGGTTTTGATTCCATCCGAATCCCTGTAGCATGGACGAATATGATGAATTATGAAAGCGGTGATTACACCATTAACGAATCCTACATCAATCGTGTGGGGGAAATCATCCAATGGGCGATTAACGCAGACATGGTAGTTGTAGTCAATGATCACTGGGACGGCGGCTGGTGGGCTATGTTTGGCTCAGAGGACCAGGCGACAAGAGATAAAGCAATGGAGCTTTATACATCGATGTGGACACAGCTTGCAGAGGCATACAAGGATTTTGATTATCATCTGGTATTAGAATCCGGAAATGAAGAGATGGGCAACCGTTTCAATGATGAATGGGATAAAAAGACCGGTGTGCTTACAGAGGATGAATGCTATGCATTGACGAATGAACTAAATCAGAAATTTGTAGATATTGTTCGTTCTACCGGCGGCTCCTACAACAATGACAGATTTCTTCTTGTGGCAGGTTACAATACAGACATCGATATGACCACAGATGACAGATATAAGATGCCTGCCGATAAGGCAGAGGGTAAACTTATCGTATCTGTTCATTATTACACGCCAAGTGCTTACTGCATCGATACCGGCATCTCTAGCTGGGGTACTAAGAGTGATGTTCTGACCATGAATGAGTATCTGGCAAAGATGGAAAAATTTACAGATGCAGGCTATGGTGTAATCATTGGCGAATACGGTGTACTCATTGAAGGACAGAGTACACTTAAGGCAAATACCATCGAATATTTAACCAACTTCCTTGCAAACTGTGATTATTATGGATACTGCCCGATGCTTTGGGACTGCAATAGCCTGTATAACAGAAATGAATGCAAGATGCAGTTTGAGGAAGTGGCAGACCTTTATTACAAGAATGGTTATAATACCACAGACACGCTTCCGGAGTACATTAAAGCTCAGGCTGAAAGCACCATGAAGAAAATGTTAAACAATGCTACGGAAGGTGAAGTTGTACCGGAAGATGAGGCGCGTGCATGGATTATGTTCAACAGTGGGGACTGGTCTATCGCATATCGCGTAGGTGATGCATATCCGGACGGACAGGCGGCAGGCCTTGTAGCAACAGACGTAAAAGTAGAAGGTGCTGGTACATATACTGTAGCGCTTGACTTTACAGGAACCGCAAACGGGTCAGCCTCAGGAATTGCGTTTGCAGCGCTTGGTATTCTTCACGGGGAAGACCTCTATCCGGGATATTTCATCGAAATTAAGGAAATCAAGATTAACGGTGAAGTGTATACGATGCAGGGCAAACCGTATACGACATCAGATGATAAGCATTGTACGCGTGTAAATATCTACAATGCATGGGTAACGGAAGTGCCGGAAGAGGCGCGTGTGGCAGATGGTGACTTAACCGGATGCACTCCGACACTGGTTGACGGAGTAAATGTAGGAAACATTGAAACGCTTGAAATTACTTTTGAATATGTAGCGCCATAAGAGCAGTTGTTTAATGTGAAATTTTTGGGGTAAATCATGTAAAAATGAAGAAGTATTTATTATTTTTCTCATTTGATAGAATGAGAATGGGTAAAACCAGAATGTAAGGGAGGTAAGGAATAGTGAAAAAAAGTATGTTATCAAAAATCTTATCTGTGGCGTTGGCCTGCATGATGCTGATCGGCGGATTGGGAATTGGTACGACAGAAGCAAAAGCGGATGATGTAAGTTATACAGCAAATCTGGGAATCACAGATGCAGGATATTGGCCTGTCAACGACATGGAACTCGACTCTGTGGAAGTGAAAGGAGAAGGAACATACACATTTAAGGTAAATGTGAAAGATGTAAATAAGGATGCGGCATCTTCAACAGGATTTAAAGTATTTGTTATTGATGTAGTAGGTGCAGCTACTGCTTTCGCGGATTATAAAGTTACGGATATAACGATAACTGCAGATGGAACAACAGATGTGCCAGTGGATTTATCTAAGATAAAAACCGGAGATTTAGAGGGTAAAGGCAATTATAGAATTGAGCTTTATAATGAATGGGGTGAAACCAAGGATGCGCCTGCAATTGACATTGCGAACACTACTTGGTCTGAATTAGAGGTTAGCTTTACGATTGATGATCCTGCAACTGTTCATAAACCGGGAGAAATGGATTATGTGGCGAATCTGGGAATCGCAGATGCTAGCTGGTGGCCGGTTAACGACATGGAACTTGACACTTTGAAGTTCAAAGGAGAAGGAACCTATACATTCAAGGTAAGTCTGCAGGAGATGCTTGGTTCTTCCACAACATCAACAGGCTTTAAAGTATTTGTTATTGATATCATAGGTGCAGGAACTGCACTGGCAGATTATAAAGTTTCTGATATAACCGTAACAGCGGATAAAACAACGGATGTACCGGTAGACTTAACGAAGATTAAGACCGGAGATTTAGAGGATAACGGCAATTACAGAATCGAACTTTATAATGAATATGGCACAACCAAGGATGCACCTGCAATTGATGCCGTAAATACCTCCTGGTCTAACTTAGAACTTAAATTTACAATTGAAAAACCGGCAGAAAGCACTCCGTCAGACCCATCAGAAACGGAATCAGAGGAAACAACTCCATCAGAAACGGAATCAGAAAGCACAACTCCATCAGAAACAGAATCAGAAAGCACGACTCCATCAGAATCAGAGAGTACAGCTCCGTCAGAATCTGAAGAAAAGTCAGAATCAGTCAAGATGGATTATACAGCCAACTTAGGTATTATCGATGCGGGCTACTGGCCGGTAAACGGTATGGATATCGACAGTTTAAAATTCACTGGTGAAGGCACATACAAATTTACCGTTGATGTAGAAAAAATAGCCGGCTTTGACGGCGCTTCTTCCACAGGCTTTAAAGTGTTTGTAATTGATATTATAGGCGCAGCGAAAGATCTGGAAAACTTCGATTTGAAGAATGTTACCGTAAAGGCAGACGGTGTGGAGGTGCCGGTAGATATTTCTAAGATTTTAACCGGAGATATTGAAGAAAAAGGCAACTACAGAATCGAACTCTACAATGAATGGGGTAAAACCAAGGATGCGCCTGCAATTGATGCTGTAAACACCACATACACGAAGTTAGAAGTATCCTTTACGCTTGATGATCCAAGCACGACCACGATAGACAGTAAAGGTGATGCTGCAACACCGGCGTTCATGCTTGTATTGGCAGGTCTTGCATTTGTAGGAATTGCGGTATACAGCAAAAAGAAAACAATGGCATAATGACAGATAACGTATATTGTTATTTATAACAGCTTAAAAGGACCGAATACGGTATTGCACCGCAGGAGGTCCTTTTGTATATTAAAGATGAAGCGCTAAAAATCCTATTGCTGCAAAGCCGGACATCGGGGTCTTGCGGGGCTGGTTATACGCTTCGGAATGGAGAGAATTATGAATATGGATAGAGAAAAGGAATTGCTGGAAATGGTTGAGAGGGTTGTAGCGGAAGGCCCGTTCAAACCGGAATGGAATTCTCTTATGGAGGCAAAAGAGCCGGACTGGTTTCAAAAACAGCGTCTTGGTATCTTCATACACTGGGGAATTTATAGTGTGCCCGCCAATTCCAATGAATGGTATTCCAGAAATATGTACATCAAAGGCATGCCGGCTTATGACCATCATAAAAAGACTTATGGACCACAGAAAGAATTTGGCTATAAGGACTTTATTCCAATGTTTACGGCAGAAAAATTTGACCCGAAAGAATGGCTGGATTTATTCCAGAATGCAGGGGCAGGATATATCTTTCCGGTGGCGGAGCATCATGATGGATTCCAGATGTACGACAGCGAATTGTCTGACTGGAATGCGGTGCAGATGGGGCCGCATCGGGATGTGTTGGGGGAATTAAAGCAGGAAACGGATGCTCGCGGCATGATATTCTGTACTTCCTCCCATCGTGCGGAGCATTGGTTTTTTATGGGACACGGCAGGGAAATGGAAAGTGATGTTACGGAGCCTATGAAAAAAGGTGACTTTTACTGGCCTGCCATGCCGGAGCCGGATAATCAGGATTTGTACAGCAAGCCTTATCCAAATACGGAATTTCTGGATGACTGGCTGGCGCGTACGGCAGAGATTATTCTAAAATATCAGCCCAGACTGCTGTATTTTGATTGGTGGATACAGCATCAGGCATTTAAACCATATCTGAAGAAACTGGCGGCTTTCTATTATAACTGTGGCAGGAAATGGGGACAGGATGTGCTTATTTGTTATAAGCATGATGCCATGATGTTCGGCAGCGGAATTGTGGAAGTAGAGCGGGGTGGCTTTGCAGAAGCAAAGCCGTATTCGTGGCAGACCGATACGGCAGTAGCCCGCAATTCATGGTGTTATACGGACTCTTTGGATTATAAGAGCAGCAGTGAGATCATAGCCACATTGGCGGATGTAGTCAGCAAGAACGGCAATCTGCTTCTTAATATCGGGCCGAAAGGAGATGGCTCTATTCCGGAGGGCGACAGACAGATTCTTGAGGATTTGGCATCATGGATGAAGGTAAATGGGGAAGCGATTGTGGGCTCAAAGACGTGGCGCAAGTCCCAGGAGGGACCGACCATCTCAAAAGAGGGACAGTTTGCAGACCAGACAGCGAAGGAATTTACCCAAAACGATTACAGATTTACGGTAAATCATGGAGCAATCTATGCGATATGCTTAAAATGCGCGAAGGACGAAAGCTATACCATTCAGTCATTGGCAGACAGTAAGGACCAGAATGTTCCGGAATTTCACGGAATTATTGAAGATGTGGAGGTTTTGGGCTTTGCAGGGGCCGTAAAATCATGGCGGAAGGATAAAGACGGACTTCATATTAAAACCTTGGGTGTAGAAAGCAAGTTCCCTATTGTTTTCAAAGTGAGCATAGAATAAGAAAATAGACCGTCAGGGCAGTATAACAGATACATTTTGTAAACGGTATTTACGAAGTGACATTGAAGTAGAAAGAAGGAAACAGTATGTACGAAAAAGTGTGGAAACATAACAAGATTGCCTATGGGGGAGATTACAATCCTGAGCAGTGGGACGAGGCAACATGGGCGGAGGATATGCGGCTCTTTAAGCTGGCGCATATTGATACCGTGACGTTAAACGTCTTCTCATGGGCTGCTTTGCAGCCATCGGAAGAGGAGTACGATTTTTCCAGATTAGATAAGATTATGAACATGGTAAGAGAGAATGGGCTAAAAGTTGTATTAGCCACTTCGACTGCGCATCATCCGGCGTGGATGGCGAAGCGTTATCCTGAAATTCTGCGGACGGAGTTTAATGGGATGCGCAGAAAATTCGGCGGCAGACATAATTCATGTCCGAATA
This sequence comes from uncultured Agathobacter sp., assembly GCA_944381555.1. Taxonomy (GTDB): domain Bacteria; phylum Bacillota; class Clostridia; order Lachnospirales; family Lachnospiraceae; genus Roseburia. The sequence continues at coordinate 70,959 of CALWLL010000007.1, forward strand.
GTCCGGTTTACAGAAAATACGCGCCACGTCTGGCAGAAAAGCTGGCAGAGAGATACAAAGATTTCGACAATATTATTGCGTGGCATATTTCCAATGAGTACAGCGGGGAATGTTATTGCGATAATTGTGAAAAGGCTTTCCGTGTGTGGCTGAAAAACAGGTATAAGACTCTGGATGAATTAAACCGTGTGTGGAATACTTCCTTTTGGAGCCATACATTTTACGATTGGGAGGAAGTGGTGCTTCCGAATATGCTCAGCGAGCATTTCGGGTATGAGCAGACTATGTTTCAGGGGATTACATTGGATTATCGCAGATTCTGGTCAGAAAGCGTATTAGATTGTTACAAGCTGGAATATGAAGCAGTAAAAAAATATACGCCGCAGCTTCCGGCTACCACTAACTTTATGGAGTTTTACAAGACATTAGACTATAGGGCATGGGCGCCGTATATGGACTTTATCTCTTGGGACAGTTATCCGTCTGTGGAGGCTTCTCCTAGTCAGATGGCATTAAACCATGAGTTGATGCGGGGATTAAAGCAGGGCAAACCGTTTGTGTTAATGGAGCAGACGCCGAGTGTCACCAACTGGCAGCCATACAATGAGCTTAAAAGACCGGGAGTGATGCGTCTGTGGAGCTATCAGGCGGTGGCTCACGGTGCAGACGCAGTGATGTTTTTCCAGATGAGAAGAAGTATTGGCGCCTGCGAAAAATATCATGGGGCAGTTATCGATCATGCGGGACACGAAAATACCAGAGTATTCCGGGAGATAAGTGCGCTTGGTGCAGAGCTGGAGAAAATTGCAGAACGCACTCTTGGAACAAGAGAAGCGGCAGAGTGTGCGATTATCTTTGACTGGGAGAACTGGTGGGGCGTAGAATATTCCGCAGGTCCAAGCCGCCTTTTGCGGTATCGTGATGAAGTACAAAGGTATTACGACGGATTTTACGCAAAGAATATTCCGGTAGACATTATAGGTGTGGATGACGATTTCTCCAGATACAAAATCATTTGTGCGCCCATTTTATATATGGTAAAATCAGGAACAGATGAGAAACTGCGGAAGTTTGTACACGATGGAGGAACTCTGGTTAGTACCTTTTTCAGCGGATACGTAGATGAGCATGATCTGGTAACAACCGGCGGTTATCCGGGAAAATTAAGGGATGTTTTAGGCATATGGGTAGAAGAAAGCGATGCCCTTCCGGAAGGAAAGAAAAACAGCTTTATCTGGGATGGGGTTACATATGAATCGGAGCTTCTGTGTGACCTTATGCACAGTGAAGGCGCCGAGGTATTATCCGTATACGAAGAAGACTTTTATGCGGGAATGCCGGTGCTGACCTGCAATCGTTTTGGGAGAGGTCTGGCTTATTATGTGGCTACCAGAGGCGATGCGCTATTTTATGAAAGACTTATAGAGAGAGCGTGTGATGAGCAGAGGGTAGGTCAGGTTTTGGAAACTCCGCGCGGGGTAGAAGCAACGGCAAGATACAATGAGAATAAGAAGTATCTCTTTCTTTCTAATTATACAGATGAAGTGCAGGCTGTCGTATCCGATGCTGAATATGTAAATATTTTATCCGGTACACGGGTTCATTCCGGCGATACAATTCCGTTAGATAAGACGGATGTTCTGATTTGGGAGAGCGTATAAGAATGAAACGATTTAAGGCATTTTTTAAGAAATTAAGACTCGGGAGACTAAAATTACGCAGGCAGATATATACCATGTACTTTGTTGCGCTTATTATTCCGCTGACAATCGTAGGTTCCTGTCTGGTATATGGTGCGGTTCAGATGTTGAACGAATATAATATGGAGGTTCTAAAGGGTGAGAACAACCGTGTAAAGAATCTGATGTCGCAGCTTACGGTTCAGGCGTATAATATCTCGGATGGAATATGCTTAAATAACGTGCAGAAAGAGATTCTCTCGCAGGAATACGAAAGTGCCAGTGAATTTACCAATAGTGTAAATGCCAGAAGTAAGATAGATGAAATTGTTTTTACTTACAGCCAGATTGGCGGGATATACATATACACAGATAATCCTACCATTTGCAATTACAAGCAATATAACATTGTGACAGAGGAGATTGCTTCTTCTTCGTGGTATCAGACTGCGATGAGCCAGAGCAATGCGTTTTGGACCTCCATTGAGGGAAGCAGCGCCTTTCCGCATAAAAATAACAATATAGCTTTAGTAAGAAGAATCTTTTTGCCGAATAGTGATTACAAGGCTGTGGTTGTTATCCGGCTGGGAGATGCTTATATCCGTTCTTCTATTAATTCTATGGTAGAAGATGCAATATCTATCAATCAGGATGGCATTGTCTACGGTTCTAAAAGTGATTGGTATGGACGGGATATGTTTATAGAGATTGATTATAATGATGGTTATTTTTCCAATAGTGATGTAATTGAAGTGGATGGAAGAAAATGCTTTGCAGTCGTATCAACAACGAATCTGCATATGACAAACTCCCGTATGTATATTGCTACCTTAAATGACAGCAGCTATTATGATATTCAGAAAATCCGCGATATACTAATCATGATATTAGCGGGAGCTATATTGATACCGGGAATTTTGCTTTTTGTATTCGCAAGGCATTTTACAGAGCGTGTATATCTGCTGCGCCGGGAGATGCATAGGGCAAGCCGGCATGAATATGATATGATGGCGAAGTTCTCCGGCAATGATGAAATTACAGAGGCTTATGAAGATTTAAAGACTATGGTGGCGAATATTAAGGAGCAGGAGGCTGCGGTGTACAGTGCCCAGTTAAAGGAGCAAGAACTTCGCAACAATCAGCAGGCTATGGAGTACAAGATGCTGGCAAGCCAGATTAATCCTCATTATCTTTATAATACGCTGGAAACCATCCGCATGAAATCGCTTACTATGGGGAATAAAGAGGTGGCAGATTGTATCAAGATACTGAGTAAGACCATCAAGTATGTGCAGCAAAACACAGGAACCAGCGTAATTACCCTGAAAAAGGAAATCGATCATGTGGAGAATTACCTGACAATACAGAAAATGCGCTTTGGAAACCGCATTAACTATACCTTGGATATAGAAGAGGGGCTGAAAACAGAACAATATGAGATTCTTCCGCTGCTCTTGCAGCCAATCGTGGAAAATGCCGTAATTCATGGACTAGAGCACATTCATGACGAGGGTCACGTTGGGATAGAAGTATACAGGGCAAAAGGTGATTTGCTGGAAATTGTAGTAAAAGACAATGGCAAGGGAATGCGCCCGGAGGAATTTGCAGAGATTAGTCAGAAATTGAATACTCCGGGGCTTAAATTGGAGTCTAGTATCGGGGTATATAACATATGCGAGCGTATCCGTCTGTATTACGGGGAGGAATATGGTATTCGCATGGAAAGCGTCTATGGCGGGGGGACTAAGGTTACCATAGTTTTACCAGCCGTTAATGTAGGATAAAAGGTGCAATTTTTAGAGTAATTTAAGTGGAATTGACATAGTATTTTTTTTACCCGCTTTCTGTTAAATTTAAAAATGAAAGAAAAAATGTTTTAAGGGAGGGTAAAAAATGAAAAAGAACTTCAAAAAGTTTTTAACAGTTGCTCTTGCATCTGTTATGACACTCGGCGCACTTATCGGAAGTCCGGTAAAGGCCGAAGCAGCAGAAGCTACGGCAAAGTTTAGTCTGGCTGATGCAGACTGGAATCCACAGGTATGGGGCGATCAGGACAGCGCCCAGACAACCGTAACGGGAGCCGGAAGTTATTCTATGGAGATTGTTCCGGCAGATGGCGCAACATTCGAAGGTGCGACAGTATTTGTAGTGGATATTGAATATGGCGACAAGGAAGTATTAACTGCACAGAATTACCGTGTGTCTGAATTGAAGCTTACCGTTGATGATGCTGAGTTCCCAATCGATACAACGAAGATCGTAACCGGTGATATCGAAGAAAAAGGCAACTTCAGAATCGAGCTTTTCAATGCATATGGTTCAACCGCTGTAGGAGAAAAATATGATGCGACGGTTTCTCCGTTCGATCCTGCAACATTAAAGGCTTCAAAATCGGTTAAGGTGGATTTCACATTAGTTGAAACAGATGAACCTGCATATGATGCAGAGGGCAAGTCTATCAAGTATGTTGGTCTTGCAGGCAACAGCGGCACGGTATCGGATAGTGAAGATACCGAAACAGATGTACCGGAATTTGATCCGGCAGGCAAATACAATGCATATTTTGGCTTGCAGTCTCCAAGCTGGACTTACAGGGATCCATGGAACTCTGACAATGGTATCGGCTCTGAAAACTGGGGACAGTGGGTTAAAAATAATGATGCAGGCACAACTTATGGTACTGTAACAGATGCTAAAGTTGAAGGCAATGGTACATACACAGTATCTCTTACCGGTTTTGACAATGTATTTGCAGATGAATTTGCGAACAATGTGGATGGCTTAGATAAATTCCGTATCTTAATGATTACGACAGACATTCCATTATCTGACAGTGTTAAGGTTACAGATGTTAAGTTAATCATGGATGGAAAGACAATTGAGACATACGAAGAAGCCTTCCTTGATCCGGATGAAACAGATTATGTTAAGATTCTGATCCAGAACGAATGGAACGAAGACTTAAAGGATACGCTTCCATACTATCCTGCACCAACGAAATCAATTGAATTCCAGTTTACCATTTCCGGCTTTAGCTATGATAATCCGGATGCGAAAGCAGATGACGCGACAGATACTACGGATACAGAGAAGACAGACGACCCATCAGATGATAATACAAGTACTGACGACGCCGATAAAGAAAACAATAATATACTTCCAATCATTATTGGTGTAGTTGCAGTCGTTATTATTGCCGGAGTGGTTGTAGTAGTAATGAAGAAGAAAAAATAATAAGTCTTTGGACATATAAAAAGATACTGTTTCGGCAGTATCTTTTTGCGTTATAGAAAAAAAGCAGCTCCTTGGAGTTGAATATTTAGTGTATTTTAGATATAGATTTTGCGGTTTTTTTAAATGAGGTCTTTCACTATAATAAACTTAAGATAAAGATACGATAAAAGGTATCTGAAAACATGAGGAGGCAAACATGGAAACAGGTTTATTGAAAGATAAAAAAAAGACAAACATTCCATATATGTGCATACGGGGGATTACAATCATAAGCATTGCGCTAATGTTCTTCCCGGCCTTGTCGCCGACCAATTTTATCACGCAGGCAGGTCAGGCGAAGATTAAGGGAGTTGCATCGCTGTTCACCAGCGGAGTGTCGTATTCAAGTCTTACGTCAGGATTAGAAAGGGCATTCGACAAAGGCTGGCTCAATGAAACATACTTCATGATTATGTTTGTATCGTGCTTCGTGTTTATTCTGGGAACAGTAGCACTGACGGTTGCAATGTGTATGTCCTTAGGCAATCTGAAGCTTAAGAATATGGCTAACAAACCATTGCTTGGCGGTGCGGCAGGAATGCTTTTAGGCATGGCGGGTGTAACGGTATCTTACATACTTATTACAAATTCTATGGATACGGATAAGGTTACTACCGTATTTCCGACTGGTTTGCCAATGTACATCGGGATCACAGCAGTGATTTTTGTATTGGCTGTCTATATTCGGATCAGGACGCCGAAGGCACAGCCGAATGAAAAGCCGGAGATGGAATCAAAGTATAAACTATTCCTGATGCTGCTGCCGTTTCTCTTATTGGTCTTTGCATTTTCTTACCTGCCGCTGTTTAGCTGGAGATATGCGTTTTTCGATTATGAGGCAGGCGGTGAACTTACCGCAGAGAATTTTGTAGGACTTAAGTGGTTCAAGCTGCTAATCTCTAACCCGGCATATACAACAAGACTTATCCGTGTGCTTCGCAATACTCTTGTTATGAGTTTTCTGGGCATTGCTACAAGCTGGGTGCCGATGATTTTTGCTATCTTCCTTTCTGAAATAAGAAGTGTCAGGTTCAAAAGATTCGTACAACTGGCAACTACCATTCCAAACTTCATTAGCTGGGTGCTTGTATATGCTATAGCATTTGCAATGTTCAACACAGATGGTTTTGTCAATACCTTTATCAACAGTCTGGGGGGGAATGCAGATACGAACTATCTCTTGTCTTCGGATTTCATGTGGATTAAGATGTTGCTGTGGGGTATCTGGAAGAGCTTAGGATGGAGCGCTATCATCTATATTTCGGGTATTGCAGGGATTGACCAGCAGCTTTACGAGGCAGCAACCGTAGATGGTGCAGGCAGATTCCAGAAGATGCGATACGTTACCCTTCCGGGATTGCTTCCGACTTATGTGGTTATGCTGGTTATGTCCATTGCCGGAATCTTAAGCAATGGTATGGATCAGTACTTAGTTTTTACCAATGCCAACAACAAGAACGTAATCGAAGTATTAGACTTATATGTATATAACTTAGGTATAGGAAGCGGCGATATTCCGCTGTCTACGGTAGTAGGTATGACCAAATCCATCATATCCGTTGCCTTATTATTCGTAGCAAATAAAGTATCCAAGGCCATTCGTGGCGAGAATGTAGTATAGGAGGTGTGAGAGTATGGCAGACAATACGGAAGTGAAAGTAAAAAAGAAAAAGAAAACCCGGTATTCCTGGCAGGATGTAGTGTTTAACATCTGCAACTACACATTCTTTGCTGTATTTACCTTGATGTGTGTATTTCCATTCTACTACATTTTTATCAATACCATTTCCGACAGAGATTTGGTAAAGGCGGGAGCAATTACATTATTGCCGCAGGGAATCAGTTTTCAGAATTACATTGATATGTTAAAAGTAGATACCATATTTCAGGCTTTCGGAGTGTCCACAGCCAGGACTGTAATCGGTACTGCTTTGATGGTTGCCGCAACAGGACTTATCGGATATTTAGTAACCAAGAAGGAAATGTGGCATAGAAAGTTTTGGTATCGTTTCATTGTTATTACAATGTACTTCAATGCAGGTCTTATTCCCTGGTACATGAATATGTCCATGCTGGGTCTGACAGGAACATTTGCCGCATATATTATACCGGGTATTGTAGCTCCGTATAATATCATTCTGGTAAAGACCTATATTGAGTCCATACCTGCGGAATTGGAGGAGAGTGCATTTATGGATGGCGCGGGCTTTTTTACCGTATTCCGGAAGATTATATGGCCACTGAGCAAACCGATACTTGCAACTATCGCCATTTTTGGTGCAGTAGGACATTGGAACTCATTTACAGATTCCCTTATGCTGATGCAGAATACACCGGAGTTATACACCCTTCAGCATATTTTATATAATTACCTGAATATGAGCACCAACATTGCCGGTATCATGGGCAGCGGCGGCGGTTCGAGCGATATGGTTGAAGGTCTGCTCAATGCCAAGGTAATCAAATACACTGTATCAATGGTAACGGTTATTCCGATCCTAATGGTATATCCGTTCATGCAGAGATACTTTGAAAAGGGAATTATGCTCGGAGCAGTAAAAGGATAATGGAGGAAAGAAAAATGAAAAGAATGTTAAAAAGATTTGCAGGGTTCTCTCTGGCAGCAGTCATGCTATGCGGTATGCTTGCCGGCTGCGGTAACGGAAACGAGGACGACGAAGTGATTACACTTACCATCTATAGTGAACTTGCCAACGTAGCCGGCGAGCAGGTTGGATGGAGCGCTAAGATTTTAAAAGACCGTTTTAATGTTAAGGTTAATATCATCCCATCCGGCGATGGTGTATTTGAATCCCGGATGGAATCCGGCAATCTGGGTGATATTGTTGTATTCGGCGGCGAAGACAACTATCGTACCGCAGTAAAAGCAGGGCTTCTCTATGATTGGAACGAAGATAACTTAGTACAGGAATATGGAAAGGCTATCTGGGAAAATATGCCGTATGCATTACAGGCCAATCAGGAATTAAATGCTGAGATTACAGGAACAACAGAAGAAGAAGCACCTCTCTATGGTTTCGGACACAACGTAGCAACCAGCAGTGAAGACCATGAGGCGTTTATGTATACCTGGGATATCCGTTGGGACCTTTACAAAGAACTAGGCTACCCGGAAGTAAAAACTTTGGATGATATGATAGAAGTATTCAAAGATATGAAGGAACTCAGCCCAACAGATGAAAACGGAAATGCAACCTATGCGGTATCTCTCTGGCCGGATTGGGACGGAGATATGGTTATGTATGTGAAGTCTACTGCAACAGCATACTATGGATATGATGAATTTGCATTGGGTGTGTATGATCCTGCAACCGGTACCTATTTTGATGCATTACAGGAAGACGGACCATATCTTGAGTGTCTGAAATTTTACAATAATCTGTATCAGAACGATTTGTTAGACCCGAACTCTATGACCCAGACTTATGATGACGCTGCAAACAAGTTAAAAGCCGGCGGCGCATTCTGGTCCATCTTCAACTATTCAGGATGTCTGGCATACAACACAGATGAGCATCTTGCAGAAAACAAGATGATGTGTTCTCTTCTTCCGGAAAAAGGTAAGCCTATCGTATACGGTATGAGTGTTGTAGGCGGCAACAGAACATGGGCGATTGGAGCAAATACGGAATATCCGGAAAAATGTATGGAAATTATCAACTGGCTGGCAACTCCGGAAGGAACCATGACCTATCTCTATGGTCCGCAGGGGCTTTGCTGGGATTATGATGAGAATGGCTATACATACTTTACAGAATTTGGTAACAAAACCAAGATTGACAGATCTACACCAATGGAAGGTGAATATGAAGGAACCGGTACATTCAATGACGGTGCGCTTCAGATTAACAACACAACATGGAGCAACAATGCATTAAATCCGGATTCAAATGGCGAGAAATATAACTGGGAATTTTGGAAGAGCACGCAGGAAGCTGCAAAATCTGACATCGAGCAGGATTGGAGAGACTATTTCGGCGTATCTTCTTCTCATGAATATTTCGAAAATAACGATTATGTAGTTGCTCCGGCAACGACATTCAAGCTCGGTGAAAAAGAAGGCGAGTTCAAGACAATCTGGGAGAGTGTTAAGGACGTTGTCGTAACCTATAGCTGGAGAGCTATCTATGCAAAAGACGATGCAGAATTCGATAAGATTGTAGATGAAATGATTAAAGAAGCAAATGGTTACGGTTATGAGCAGTGTGTGGAATGGGCAGAAGAACAGGCTGCTATCAGACACGCACTGGAAGAGGAAGTTAGAAACTAATGAAATTTTTTAGTGTAGACGGTGGTTTATACAAATTCATGACGAGTTTGTTTACTCTATTTAAGGTTAATATGTTATGGCTATTGTGCTCGCTCCCTATCATTACGATGGGGGCGGCAACCATAGCGGCCTATGATATTACGCTTAAGATGGTAGATGAGACAGAAGGCTATATAGCAAAGCGGTTTTTCCGGGTGTTTAAGGCAAATTTGAAGCGAGGCATCCCAATGGGACTTTTGAATCTGTTCTGCATGTATGTAGTATGGCTGGATTTTTCCTTATTCCATCAATTGGAGGATAATCCCATTATCTTTCTCATAGTAGGCATCTTGGCAGTGGCGGTATTTGTGCTGGCATTTATCTATGCTTACCCATTACAGGCATTGTATGAGAACACAGTATTTAAAACTTTGGAGAATTCCTTTCATATTTCGATTCGCTACATTGGAAGAACGCTGTTTTTGGTAGCGGTACTGGCAGTAGAATTTGTGATAATCTTCTGGAATTTGACCACCGTATTTGTAGGATTGCTGATAGGACCGGCGTGTGTGATGTTTACCATCAGCGGTACGGCGCGCTATATTTTCCGCCAGTTGGAAAAGGAACCCGGCGCAGTCAGCAACCCGGAGCAATTATAGGAGGCGCGTTGATGAAAAACGGTAAACTTAAAAAATTACTTGCTTTGATTATATGTGGTTCTATGGCGCTTGGTATGGCCGCATGTGGAAGTACAACAGAAAATACCGAGAGCCAGAAGGAATCCCAGTCAGAATCAGAACAACAGTCACAATCGCAGGAGCCGGAGACTGAAAAAACGGAGGATGACCTGGATAATGTAGATTTAAATACGACCCTGCTTTTAGCGCTCAATGTCATGTACAATGACGCAGACAGTGCGTATTATGGCAACGAAGTAGGTCCTGTTATTAAGGTAACAGGAGATGGACAGTATACAGTTACATTTGACTGTGCAACTGATTTGACAGATGCAGCAAAACAGGCAGGCGTGAAAGGACTTAAATACCTTACCTCCATCTATATCAAGGATTATGCGGTAACCAGCGGAAAGCTGGGCGCATCGAATTTGACTTCCTGCAATATTAAGTGGGATAAGATTGTGGTGGATGGTGTAGAATTGACGATTACCAATGGCGAAGCAAAGAGCGGTATTAAGACGTCAGGCATTTTTGACACCAATGATCCGATTAACGCATGGGATGGCAGTGCGGTAGCAGAGGTTGAAGTTGTAGATGAAGAAGCACATGTAATCAACTTAACGACAGGTGATAATCCGCAGAAAATTGAAGTTACATTTACTTTAAGCGAAACTGTATTTAAATAAAATATGATGCAAAAGGGGCTGTCTGGAAATAGACAGCCCCTTTATTTGGAAATCTTTAGGTGTTATCCACGCGGGCCTTTTTACGGTACTCTGCGGGACTTTGCCCTACATATTTTTTGAACTTGATATGAAAATAATCTACGCTGCGGTAACCGACCTTTTCTGCAATCTCATAAACCTTGGCATTGTCATTAAGAAGCAGCTTTTTGGAATGCTCGATACGGATGTGGTCTACATAGGCGTTGAAATTCTCCCCCGCTTTTTTGGCGAAAAGCTTGCCCAGATAGGAACTGTTGTAGCCAAAAAGGGGCGCAATGTTTTCTAAAGTGATATTCTGTGTATAGTTATGATTGATATAGTGGATAATATCGTCTAGTACGCTGTCTCTGGAGAAGTTTCCGATACAGCTTGTAATAATTTCAAACTGCTCCACAAAAAACTGTATAATCTCATATAGAAAAAACTTCTCTGAAATGAGGCGGATAATATCACTGTTGCTGGCAATCGGTATATCCGTATTAGGATATAAATGCTTAATCTGCTCCTTGATACGCAGATATAAGTCTGTCAAAAACAGCTTGATGGACTCGATGGAATCCGAAGCATTGTAGAGACGGTTCTGCATCTCAGAGAGGGTTTCCGCAATCATGGTACGATTAAAGGATTGTATGTAATTAAGCAGGAGTGTTGCGTATTCCTGCAACAGGTCTTCACTGATAATGGCAGTGGTGTTGGCAAAGCTCGGCAGGTCCTCATAACCGATGGTATGCTGTTCCTGAGCGCAGAAGAAGCGTCGGTTTAAGAGAGCCTCGGCCTCCCGGTAGGAGATAGGAATCTCATCGACGGAAGATACTTTAGAACCATAGGTAATAAAGAGGGAATCAAGCGGAGAGTTCTTCTGCGGGCGCTTTTCTCTCTTGTATCTATCTAAGAAATCATTGAACTTCCGAATCGCGTAGCTGCCCTTTAAAAGCAGTACTTCGCTGTTCTGTAAAGTGACGCAGTCGAAGGAGTTGTTATCATTATTGGTAACGCGTAAGAGTTCTGCGAAGTCATAAGCGGCATCGCCGGACTGGTAGCTGTATTTCTCGTAGATTGCTACCTGATAAGCATCTTCTGTTAAATGGAAGTTCTTAGGATCAATGCTGCTTAAATCGGCACAGCCTAAGAGAATGTCCTTGACAATCGGAATACGAGCCTTGTTCTTGTAGTGGGCAGAGGTATGCTCTGCCATACGCATCAAATCAAGGCTTTGCTTTAAGTTTATAAGCACCTTCGATAATTCATCCTCGTCAATTGGCTTGGTAATGTAGTTGTGTACTCCGAAACGAATGGCTTTTTGTGCATAGCTAAAATCCGTAAAGCTGCTGATTATAACGAAATGTCCGTCAAAGCCTTCCTGATTGAGCTTTTCGATAACTTCTAATCCTGTCATACCCGGCATACGGATATCCATTAACACTACGTCAGGCTGCAACTCCTTTATAAGGCTGTACGCATGGTCACCATTAGCAGCTTCGCCTACGATGGTAAAGCCTAAGGCTTCATAATCGCAAAGAAGCAAGATGCCTTGGCGGATCAGTTCTTCGTCATCTGCCACAAGTATTTTATACATTATTTCCATAATTCCCTTCTTAATATATTGCCCTGTGTGCAGTCTTTCTGAAAGGGCAATCCATTGTCGTTTCAATTATACGTTAAGCGTTAGTTTTTTGTCAAATTTATCCGGTGGTTTTTGTTCAATTTAACAGGTAGATTCTTAAGGAGCGCTCATGTATTATGTAGGTATCAAAGTGCGTCATTACAGCTTATGATACAAATAAGTATATTTGGGAGGAAATCAATAGTTATGAAGTTTAGTAATGGTTGTTGGTTACAAAAAGAAAATTATGCATGTTTTTCACCCGCAGAGGTGTATTTTTCTAAAATAGAACCGGAGATGGTAACGATATGTGCGCCTGCAAATAAGATTGTTACCAGAGGAGATACTTTAGGCGGTATCAATCTGACCATTAAAATCTCCGCACCATATGAGGAAGTATTGCGTGTGCAGACATATCACCATATGGGCCTGGCTGAACGTACTCCTAAATTTGAGCTTGCAGAAGCACAAACGGGGATTTTAAAGGCAGAGGAATTAGAAGACCGCCTGATTGCTTCTAGCGGAAGTTTGCGAGTAGAGATTATGAAAGCAAATGCAGCGATTACATTTTATCGTGGAGATGAAAAAATAACCTCCAGCGGCGCTAAGGACTTAGCTTATATGAAGACTAATTGGAAGGGATTTGCTTATGACAAGGGGCCGGAAGATGCTTATATGAGAGAACAGTTAAGCCTCGGAGTAGGGGAGCTCGTATATGGTCTGGGCGAGAGATTCGGTGCATTTGTTAAAAATGGCCAGAGTATTGATATCTGGAACGAAGACGGCGGAACCTCTACGGAACAATCCTATAAGAATATTCCGTTCTATGTTACAAACAAAGGATATGGCGTATATGTAAATCACCCGGAGAGGGTGTCATTTGAAGTGGCAACAGAGGCAGTAACCAAGGCTGCATTTTCCGTACCGGGTGAATATCTGGATTATTATATTATCAATGGACCGACCATGAAGGAAGTAATCCGCAGATATACGGATATTACCGGCAAACCATCTCTGCCTGCGGCATGGACCTTTGGTCTTTGGCTGTCAACGTCATTTACTACTAATTATGATGAAAAGACGGTTATGAGCTTTGTGGATGGTATGCTAGAAAGAGGCATTCCCATGAAGGTATTCCACTTTGACTGCTTTTGGATGAAGGATTTTAACTGGTGTGATTTTACATGGGATTCAAGGGTATTTCCAGATCCCAAAGGAATGCTTGAGAGAATCAAAGCAAAAGGGTTAAAAATCTGTGTATGGATAAACAGCTATGTAGGTCAGGAATCTTCGATGTTCGAGGAAGGTGTTCGCGGCGGATATTTTATAAAACGTCCAAACGGTGATGTATGGCAATGGGATATGTGGCAGCCGGGTTTAGCTATCGTTGACTTTACCAATCCAAAGGCTTGTGAATGGTATTCCAAGAAGCTAGAAGCGCTTATGGATATGGGAGTAGATTGCTTCAAGACGGATTTCGGGGAGAGAATTCCAACGGACTGCGTATATTTCGACGGATCAGACCCTGTGAAGATGCACAATTACTATACATATCTGTATAACAAGGTAGTATATAATGTAATCAGGAAGAAAAAAGGAGAGCGTGAAGCTATTCTCTTTGCCCGTTCTGCAACGGTGGGCAGTCAGAAGTTCCCTGTGCATTGGGGAGGCGATTGCTGGTCTGATTATGAATCAATGGAAGAAAGCCTGCGCGGCGGATTATCTCTTACTACATCGGGCTTTGGTTACTGGAGTCATGATATAGGCGGCTTTGAGAGTACCTCTACGCCTGATGTGTATAAGAGATGGTGTGCATTTGGCCTGTTATCCACACATTCAAGACTTCATGGCTCTACCTCCTATCGTGTACCTTGGGCATATGACGAAGAAGCAGTAGATGTGGTACGATATTTTACAAAGCTGAAAGCGTCGCTTATGCCGTATTTGTATCGAAACGCAGTAGAAACCGCAAGGACAGGCGTGCCGATGATGCGGAGCATGGTATTAGAATTTACCGGAGACAAAAACTGTAGTTATCTGGCAACGCAGTATATGCTTGGTGATTCTTTATTGGTAGCCCCAATATTCAATGATAAGAGTATGGCAGAATATTATCTGCCGGAGGGCACATGGACCTCCCTTTTGTCCGGAGAGGTAAAGGAAGGCGGAAGGTGGTACACAGAAAAGCATGGTTACTGTAGTATTCCGCTTTATGTGAAAGAGGGCAGCATCGTGGCTGTGGGGGCTTGTGATAATGACCCGGTATATGACTATGCCAAAGATGCAAAGCTCTATGTATATGGGCTGAAAGAAAGCAAGGAAGCCTCCACACTGATTTACAATACGGACAATCAAATCGTACTGCAAATAAAAGCCTTTAGAGACAATGCCGGCTATAAGATTCAGGTAACAGGCGATACATCTTATGAGATCATACTGGTACACGCGGGTGCGCCTGTGGAGGTAATGGGGGCTTTGTATCGCATGGATGGGGATAATCTTATCCTTTCTGCTGAAGGAAGCAGGGAAATCCTTGTGAAATAGTCCGGTGTTTTAAGACACATAAACAAAAATTTACAAATTCATGACAAGGGATTATAAACGATGAAAAATGAAGTATCTGAAAAATACATAGATAGTCTTATCCTTTCCTTATCCTTAGAGGAAAAAATAGGGATGGTGCATGGAAATACATTGTTTTCCACCAAAGCGGTAGAGCGCTTGGGGATTCCATCTTTGCATTTTTCCGATGGACCGATGGGCGTGCGTCTGGAATTTGCGGATAATTACTGGCACAGTGCGAATAATCATGATGACTATGCAAGTTATCTTCCTTGCAACAGCGCGATAGCTAGCACATGGAATCCTAAGGCGGCCGGACATATGGGCAATGTACTCGGAGAGGAAGCAAGAGGCCGGGGAAAAGATGTAATTCTTGCGCCGGGCATCAATATCAAGAGAAGTCCGTTATGCGGGCGCAATTTTGAATATATGAGCGAAGACCCAAGAGTAATCGAAAAAATGGTAGTGCCTATGGTACAGGAAATACAGAAGAATGATGTGGCAGCCTGTGTGAAGCATTTTGCCGCAAATTCTCAGGAAACAGAGCGCCTGTGGGTGGATACCATTGTGGATGAAAGAACGCTGCACGAAATCTATTATCCGGGTTTTCGGGCTGCAATTAAGGAAGGCGGATTGTATTCCATTATGGGCGCCTATAACCGCCTGAATGGAGAACATTGCTGTACTTCGAAGGCTCTGTTGGATGGGGTGCTGCGCAAACAGTGGGGATATGACGGCGTCATCGTCTCAGACTGGGGAGGCGTTCATGATACCACACTTGCGGCAGAAGCCGCATTAGATGTGGAGATGGATGTAGGTGCAGATTTTGATGAATATTATCTGGCAAATTCTTATAAAGAGAAGATTATTTCCGGCGAGTTGTCAGAGGAAGGCTTAAATGAGAAAGTGCGGAATATTCTTCGCATGATGTACCGCCTAAAGATGATTGGACCTCAGAAAGAGTCGCGTAAAGCCGGCAGATTTAATACAAAAGAACATCAAAATGCGACTTTAGATGTGGCAAGAGAGTCTGTCATATTATTAAAAAACGAAGAACACCTCCTGCCGCTTAATCCGGGATTTCGCGGCAGGATTGCGGTAATCGGAGCCAATGCGGCAACCATTCATGCCAATGGAGGCGGCAGCGCAGAAATGCATGCGCTATATGAGATAACACCGCTTATGGGCATCCGTATGCTTCTCGGAGGCAATGCACAGGTGCGTTATGCTCCGGGATATTATGTGCCAAAAAAGCAGAGGGCAGAAATAAGCTGGCAGGCGACAAGTACGATGTCGGAAGAAGAATTGCAGGCCACAGAAAACGGGGGACACGAAGCCGCCGGACAAAAACACCTCCAAAAGCAGTATTATGAGGAGGCAGTTGCACTCGCAAAAGACAGCGACATTGTCATCTATGTAGGCGGGCTGAATCATGGATATGATGTAGAAGGACTCGACAGAGCGGATATGAAGCTGCCTTATGAGCAGGATAAGCTGATAGAGGCTCTCCTTAGAGAGAAACCGGATACCATCGTAGTAATGTATGCGGGTTCTCCGGTAGAGATGTCATGGCTGCCGGATGCAAAGTCTTTGGTATGGAGTTATTATGCAGGCATGGAGGGCGGCAAAGCTTTGGCGGATGTTTTGTTTGGAATAGTAAACCCATCCGGCAGACTGTCAGAGACCTTCCTGAAAAATCTATCCGGTTGTCCGGCGGTGCAGGGTGTGAATTTTGGCCGTAAAGACAAGGTGGAATATACCGAGGGGGTTATGGTGGGCTATCGCTATTACGACACACATGAAATCCCGGTGAATTTCTGCTTTGGATATGGTCTGTCTTATACGGAGTATGTGTATAGCAACCTGTCTGTAGAACAGGATGGTACGGATGTACGGGTACGATGTCTGGTAACGAATACGGGAGCAGTTGCAGGGATGGAAACCGTACAGTTGTATGTAGCGCCTAAGGAGAAAGGCAAACTTATACGGCCATGCCATGAATTGAAGGATTTTGCCAAGATACATTTAGAAGCGGGAGAAACCAGGGAAGTAGTCCTGACACTGCAAAAAAAAGATTTCTCCTGTTATGATGCAGAGCGTAAGGACTTTGTGTTAATGTCAGGAAACTATGAGCTTCAGATTGGTGCTGCATCAAGGGATATACGTCTGAAAGAGACGATTCAAATAACAGGATAAGGAGCCGAATATATGTTATTTATAGGAATTGACTTAGGAACATCAGCGGTAAAACTGCTTCTTATGGATGAAAGCGGTGCGGTAAAAAATATCGTATCCAGAGAATATCCATTGTATTTCCCACATCCGGGCTGGTCAGAGCAGCATCCGAAAGATTGGTACAAAGAGACTATGAACGGGATAAAGGAGTTGTTAGAAGGGTATAAAAAGGAGGATGTGGCAGGCATCAGCTTCGGCGGACAGATGCACGGTCTGGTTATTTTAGATGAAGCGGATGAAGTCATCCGTCCGGCGATTCTGTGGAATGACGGCAGAACTATAAAGGAGTGCGATTATCTAAACAACGAAATCGGTAAGGAGAATCTGTCCAGATATACGGCAAATATTTCTTTTACCGGATTCACAGCTCCGAAGATTTTATGGGTAAAAAACGAAGAACCGGAGAATTTTGCAAGGATTAAGAAAATCATGCTTCCGAAGGATTTTATTGCATACCGTCTTACGGGAGTGCATTGTACTGATGTATCGGACGCATCGGGAATGCTGCTTTTAGATGTGAAAAACCGCAGGTGGTCCGCTAAGATGTGTGAGATTTGTCACATTACAGAGGATATGCTGCCTAAACTTTATGAGAGTTACGAGTGCGTAGGCACAGTATTGCCAGAAATAGCCAAAGAACTTGGCATTCCAAGTACGGTAAAGGTTGCGGCAGGCGCCGGAGATAACGCGGCGGCGGCAGTTGCAACGGGAACGGTAGGAGAAGGCCGGTGCAATATATCTTTGGGTACCAGCGGAACCATTTTTGTATCTTCTAATACATTCGGAGTAGATGTAAACAATGCGCTTCATGCATTTTGTGATGCAAACGGCGCGTACCACCTCATGGGGTGTATGCTTAGCGCAGCATCCTGCAACAAGTGGTGGATGGATGAGATAATCGGTACAAAGGATTATGCAGCAGAGCAGAGCGCTATCGGAAAACTGGGAGAAAATCATGTGTATTTTCTGCCGTATCTTATGGGCGAACGTTCTCCGTACAACAATCCGAATGCCAGAGGAACCTTTATCGGTATGACAATGGATACGACCAGAGCAGACATGACCCAGGCGGTATTAGAGGGAGTGGCTTTCGCATTAAGAGATTCATTTGAAGTGGCCAGATCACTGGGAATTGATATTCGTGCTGCCAAAATCTGCGGTGGCGGCGCAAAGAGTCCGCTGTGGAAAAAGATTATTGCCAACGTACTAAATATCCGTGTGGATGTGCTCGAAACAGAAGAAGGTCCGTCCCTTGGCGGGGCAATGCTTGCCGCTGTAGCCTGCGGGGTATATGAGAATGTAGAAGCAGCGGCAAAGCAGATTGTAAAAGTAGTGGATTCCGTAGAGCCGGATGCAGCGCTTGCGGCAAAATACGAAGCCAGATACCAGCAGTTTAAGCAGATTTATCCTGCACTTTGTCCAGTTTTTGATGCCATATTGTAACAAGGAAAATGTGGCTTGTGGCGTTTCGCAAACGTCTATATATTTTTTAGGAGGAGATAAACATGAACAACATTCCAAAAATTAAAGTGGGTATTGTGGCAGTCAGCCGTGACTGTTTCCCGGAAGCGTTATCTGTAAACAGAAGAAGGGCTCTTGTAGAAGCATATCAGGTAAAATATGATGCAGAAGACATCTATGAATGTCCGGTATGCATTGTAGAAAGCGAGATACATATGGTTCAGGCATTAGAAGACATTAAGGCAGCAGGATGTAATGCTTTGTGCGTATATCTTGGAAACTTTGGACCGGAAATCTCAGAA
This sequence comes from uncultured Agathobacter sp., assembly GCA_944381555.1. Taxonomy (GTDB): domain Bacteria; phylum Bacillota; class Clostridia; order Lachnospirales; family Lachnospiraceae; genus Roseburia. The sequence goes on from CALWLL010000007.1 coordinate 89,746, forward strand.
ACTCTGCTTGCAAAACATTTCGAAGGACCGAAGATGTTTGTGGCAGCGGCTGAAGAAACACAGGATAATCTGATTCAGGGGCGCGGTGATGCATATTGCGGTATGTTAAATGCCAGCTATAACTTAAAACTGCGAAATATCAAAGCGTATATTCCGGAATATCCGGTTGGAGATGCGCAGGATTGTGCAGAGATGATACATGAATTCTTACCAATTGCCAGAGCATTAGTTGGACTTTCAGACTTAAAGATTATTTCTTTTGGTCCAAGACCGTTGAACTTCCTGGCATGCAATGCGCCAATCAAACAGTTGTATAATTTAGGAGTTGAAATTGAAGAAAATTCCGAATTGGATTTGTTCGAAGCCTTTAATAAGCATGCAGGTGATGCCAGAATCCCGGAAGTTGTAGCGGATATGGAAAAAGAACTGGGTGCAGGCAACAAGAAGCCTGAGGTTTTGGCAAAGTTAGCACAGTATGAGCTTACGCTTCTTGACTGGGTAGAAGAACACAGAGGCTATCGCAAGTATGTGGCTATTGCAGGCAAATGCTGGCCGGCATTCCAGACGCAGTTTGGATTTGTACCATGCTATGTAAACAGCCGCCTTACAGGGAAAGGCATTCCGGTATCCTGCGAGGTAGATATTTACGGTGCATTAAGCGAGTTCATCGGAACATGTGTCAGCGAAGATGCAGTAACGCTCTTAGATATCAACAACTCTGTGCCAAAGGATATGTATAAAGAATCCATTGAAGGCAGGTTTGACTACAAGCATACCGATACCTTTATGGGCTTCCATTGCGGCAATACCTGCTCATCTAAGCTGTCCGGCTGTGAGATGCGCCATCAGTTAATTATGGCAAGAAGCCTTCCGATTGAAGTGACAAACGGAACGTTAGAAGGTGACATTGCTCCGGGCAACATTACGTTCTTCCGCCTTCAGTCTACCGCAGACTGCAAGCTTCGTGCATATGTAGCACAGGGCGAAGTGCTTCCTGTTGCAACCCGTTCGTTTGGTGCTATCGGTGTATTTGCAATTAAGGAGATGGGACGTTTCTACCGTCATGTATTGATTGAAAAGAATTATCCGCATCATGGCGCTGTGGCATTCGGACATTACGGTAAAGCGCTTTTTGAGGTATTTAAATACTTAGATGTTCCGATGGAGGATATCAACTATAACCAGCCGGCAAGTCTGCCATACCCAACGGAAAATCCGTTCTAACAGAGAACAATAAGCTGCTGCATTTATGAAAGTGCTCATAGATGCAGCAGCTTTTTTCACTCTTTTGACGGATGACTGCTTAATTCCCGATAGGTCAGAAAGATGACTATGGCGGATAGAACAGCAGTTAAAAAATCGGAAACAGGCATGGAATAAAGTACGCCGTCAAGTCCGAAGAAAACAGGCAGAATCAGCGCAAAGCCTACACCGAAAACAATTTCTCTGACCATAGAAAGCATGGTGGAGGCTCCGGCTTTTCCCATTGCCTGCAAGAAGATAAAGGCAGCTTTATTTATACAGGCAAGAACGATAAATATAAGATAGATACGAAATGCTTTAATTGCAAATTCCGTATAATATGTACTTTCATTTGCGGCGCCAAACAGGTTTATTATTGTACCCGGAAAAAATTCAACCCAGATGAAGCTGACTGCACCTACGGCAGCTTCTGAAATCAGTAGCATGGTAAACAGCTTCTTTACGCGGTCTTTTAGATTCGCTCCTATATTGTAGCCTACAATCGGGATACAGCCTGCCGCCATACCGACTACGATAGATATTACAATTTGAAAGAATTTCACTACAATACCGACAACAGCCATCGGGATTTGCGCATATTCCGGCTGACCAAAGACAGGGTCCATAGCGCCATATTTGCACAGCATATTGTTAATTGCTGCCATAGCGGCGACAAGAGAGATTTGCGAAAGGAAACTACAGATGCCAAGTCCTAAGGTACGGGTTACAATAGTGCGGTTAAAATGAAAATCCGGCTTTGAAATGGTAACCGTTTTTGTATGGAAAAGATACCAGACTGCCATCGGCACGAATGATTGGGTTCACAGCCTGCCCAAACATATAAAACGGGATTCCGAGTGAAATCCAAAAGAAATACTCTTTGGAATGCTTGAAAGTTTCTGTATTTACTGTGCCTCCAAACATCGCGATGATAGAATCCATAAAAAGCAAATAGACTGCCATCAGCAGGATGCCGGAAAGAATCGTTAAAAGAATAGAGTTTCCGATACTTTTGGAAGCGTCCTGTGAAGCCTTTTTTCCAAGGCTTAAGCTGACAAATGCGCAGCAGCCGTCACCTATCATAACAGCAATAGCAAGAGCGATTACCGTAAGCGGAAATACGACCGTATTCGCAGCGGTGCCGTAGGAACCCAGATAGTCTGCATTTGCAATGAAAATCTGGTCAACAATGTTATAAAGTGCTCCGACCAGGAGCGAAATGATGCAGGGAATTGCATATCTGCACATAAGTCTGCCAACCTTTTCGGTGGCGAGAAAGGAATTTTTTTGTTCTTCCATTTTTGAATTACCTCCTGTTTTTAAACAAAAAAATAATGCGTAAATCCGGAAAGTCCGGACTTACGCATTTGCTGCGCGACTGTCACATCATATCGTAAAAATTATTTTTTTCCAAGGAGAAATTCAAATTTCTGATGTGCTTTTTCTTTGAAAAGTTAATTATTTGCCAAGTCTCCAACGAGATTTTGTAAATTATCAAATATACTTTGGAGCACGTTGCCTGCCTCCACGAGTTCTTCTTCGTCAAGAGATCCAACTTCAAGGGTAATGTTATTTGGACTGTTTACCTCAGGAGTGCTTGTTTCAGGAGGTTGGTAGTCATTTGACGGCGAACCGGAACTTCCGTGAACGGTACAGGAATTTATAAGGAAATCATCAGTAACTATATATTTTTGATCATTTGTATTCGGATTTCCGCCGTAGAGGTATACCTTACTTACGGAGCCCGGACAATTTGCGGAAGCAAGCTGGCCGGATGTGCTGCAAATGTCTATTTTTATGTGGTGGTTACAGGTTGTTGTAGGAACTGTGCCTAATGCGAAATATTCGGTGTAGGTGGAATTTCCTTTTATACAGTTGCTGCAGATTTCGTCCAATGGAAGATAACCGGAGTCCATGCAGACAGTTGCTGTAGTAATTCCGCTTGGCCTTGCAAAATCCTTATACGATAAATCTTCGTGAATACGGCTCATAGCTTCTCTCCAGATATTTCTACAGTAGGTTGTAGTATTGCTGGATTGTTTGGAGTTATCATCATATCCGCCCCATACGACACAGGTGTAATATGGAGTGTATCCGGCAAATAAACTATCGCGGCTTCCTGTTGTAGTACCTGTCTTGCCCGCCTGAGCCATTGTGCTGCCGAAGTATGCCCTCTTTCCGTTGCCGGAAGTCATAACGTCTTTCATGGCATCGGTCAGTAACCATGCGGTCTGTTCGCTGATAACAGTATGACGTTCTTTTTGACTATTATCTAAAATAAGATTACCGTCATGATCATAAATCTGGGTATAATAGCTTGGCTCAATATATTCACCGCCATTTGCAATCGCAGCATATGCGGCGGTAAGCTCAATATTTTTGACACCATTTGTAAGACCACCGAGACAAAGACCAAGGTTACGGTCACTCTCAGACAGTGTCGTAAATCCAAACTTAGCAGCGTATTCATATCCTAAGCCGACTCCAATCTGCTGGAGTGTTTTCAGTGTTGTAATATTGTAAGAATTGGTGATTGCTTCGCGCAGTGTACTAAAACCGTGAAATTCTCCATCGGTGTTGCGGTATTCTTTTTCTCCAACAATAAATTCACAGTCATCCTGAACACTTGCAAGGGTCATTCCTCCTGCGTCTAAGGCGGCTGCATAACAGCCGATTATCTTAAAGGTAGAACCCGGCTGACGGGTTGTGTCAGTAGCGCGGTTCCATGTACGGTTGCCTTCTTTTTCCCCCCGGCCGCCAACGAGCGCTTTTACTTCACCGGTATACTGGTCAATGACGGTTAATGCAACCTGTGGCTGTAATGTAATATATACCGATTCGCTGCCTTCAACAATCACATCGCCTTCTTCCAGAATTTCAGATTTATATTCCGCGATTGCTTCATAACATTCCTCTTCGGAGTCATAATTGATGTTATAGTCGGCGTTTCCGGTCTTATCTTTATAATAAGAAAGCATCGTATAATGCGTATGCGTCTTATAGGTTCCATCAGCCTTTTTTACCTGAAAGTTTAACATAAAGGAATATTCCACATCTTTAGGGAAGTTATCAGGATTGTTGGCTTCTTCATCCACAATCTTCTGGATTTCAAGGTCCTGTGTGGAGATGATGGTAAGACCGCCCTGATACAGTGCTTTGTAAGCTTCTGTTTCCGTATATCCTTTAATTTCCACAAGGTCTTTTATAACATCATCAATCAAAGCATCCACGAAATAGCTGTTGTATGAAGTTTCTGTATTGGAATTATAAGAAGCAATGCGGTCATATACATTATCCGCTAAGGCTTCATCATACTCTTCCTTTGTAATGTATCCTTGGTCTAGCATATCCCCGAGCACCTTCTCGCGGCGCTTTGCATTATTTTCCGGATGGGTAATTGGGTTATATTTGTATGGATACTGGGTAATTCCGGCAATGACAGCGCTTTCGGATAAAGTCAGTTCGGATACGTCCTTGCCGAAATATCTGTTGGCGGCAGCCTGAATGCCCAGAGTATTTGCGCCTAAGTTAATGGTATTTAAGTAGTTTTCCAAAATCCAGTCTTTATCCTGAACCTGCTCCTCTAGCTTCAGCGCAAGGTACTGTTCCTGAATTTTACGCTGAAGCCGTTCAATAAAAGTGGTTTCACCAGTCCATGTAGTTAATACGTTATTTTTGATTAACTGCTGTGTGATGGTGCTTGCACCCTGCGACATCTCTCCGCCGGCAAGGACGTCTTTGATACCCGTAACAGCGGCGCGGGCAATGCCGTATAAGTCGATACCATTATGCTCATAGAAACGAGAGTCTTCAATCGCTATGAAAGCATGCTGGGTATGGAGTGGAATTTCATCAATCGTTACATATTTTCTGTTAGCGCCGGAACCGACAAGGGTGGCGATTGTTTGTCCATCCGCAGATAAAACAGTGGTTGAATAACCGGTCGGGGTAACATCAATGTCTGAAATGTCAGGCGCAGAATCAATAATTCCCTTGGCAACACCAAGACCTGTGCTTCCGATGATAACGGTTGCGACGATAATAAAAACCATTACTACTTTAATACAGTTAATGATGATTTTATTTTTAAATTTGGTTGGTTTTGAATCGGCGCTCTGCATTTTGCGTCGAATTGCATTCTTATTATAACTCATATATATCAGCCTCCTAAAAACAGCCTCCTAACAAGGAATTATAATCTTGTAAAGTTATAGTTATTCATTATTATAACAAAAAAACCATATAATAGGAAGAAAAAAATTGAAATTGTATACAGGTATATGTTACCATAGAAACATATTGGCAAATATTTTTTTAAAATCATAGGAAAGACCGTGATACATTAACGAGTGAAAGAAATTTACTTTCCTATGATATGAAAAACGCTCCGCGAAGGATGCGCACCTCGCGGAAAGGAAATAATCGCTTTGCGATAACGATCGGGCGCGAAAGTGTGCGTCAAGCGCACACTTTGTTCTCGGACACAGACAGGAAAAGGAGAAATGTATGGCATACCATGTCGTATACGAAGGCGGCGAGGCAGAAATAGTAGAGAAAAAGTCCAGATTTATTGCTACCGTATGTCCGGTGGAGAGTGAGAAAGAAGCGGTAGCCTTCATCAATGAAATCAAAAAGAAATACTGGGATGCAAAACATAACTGCTCTGCATTTGTCATTGGAGAGCATCAGGAATTGACAAGATGCTCCGATGACGGCGAGCCGGCCCAAACTGCGGGACGGCCAATGCTTGATGTATTATTAAAAGAGGGCGTAACCAATGCGGCGGTTGTAGTCACACGCTATTTTGGCGGAGTTTTACTGGGAACAGGCGGTTTAGTCCGTGCATATCAGAAGGCAGTGCAAAAGGGGCTGGCCGCGTCTGTTATTATTGAGAAGAGAACAGGGTTTCTTCTATATATAAATACGGATTATAACGGAATTGGAAAATTGCAGTATTTATTCGGGCAAAAAGATATTTCCATTATGGAGAGCCAGTATGGAGCCGACGTGAAAATGACGGTGCTGGTTCCTTTAGAGCGGAAAGATGAAATCGCAAAAGCAGTTATTGAGCAGACGAATGGTGCGGCAGGTCTTAATTGGGGAGAGGAGTGTATCTATGCCGTCATTGATAAGCAGGTAAAATTGTTTCATTAGAAAAATAAAAAAAGTGTTGACACTGTGTCTTAATATATGTATAATACCATTTGTTGAGACGATATTGGCCCATCGCCAAGCGGTAAGGCAACGGACTCTGACTCCGTCATCCAAGGTTCGAATCCTTGTGGGCCAGTTCTGGAAGCACTACATTGCGTAGTGCTTTTTTTTATCATAGGAGGGGAAGCTGCTGTATTGTTGGTTTTCATATATGAGAGACGTTAGGTGATAGGAGGCGTATTTATGTATAAGTTAAGTAGTAAAGTAAGGTATAGTGAAGCAAGCTCGAATGAGAGATTAACCTATGCATCGCTTTTGAATTATTTTCAGGATACCAGTACCCTGCATTCAGAATCACTTGGATTAAGCGGACATGCCTTGTATGAAAAGAAGATGGCATGGGTATTGTCCTTCTGGCAGATTTGCATTCAGGATATGCCAAAGCTATCGGATGATATTGTAGTATCCACATGGACGTATGATACAAAGGGCCTGTTTGGTATGCGTAATTTCTGTATGGATGATGCAGGAGGAAACCGTCTGGCCGGGGCAAATTCCATATGGGTGTTGATTGACACAAGGACAGGTCATCCGATGCGTATTCCATCAGAGGTGGGAGCTTACTATCCGGATGAGCCAAAGCTGGAAATGGATTACTGCGAGCGAAAGCTTCTTATTCCGGCAGAGTATGAAGTAAAAGCACCTGTTCCCATCCAGAAGTATTTTATTGATACAAACCGGCATGTAAATAACGCAAACTATGTCATGGTGGCAGAGGGATACCTGCCGAAGGGGTTTGCGGTTCGTGAAATCCGCGCAGAGTATAAGAAAGCCGCAGTGTTAAATGATGTGTTTTTCCCCCGTGTTACCATCACGGATAACGAAGTGACGGTTGTACTGGCAGATGAAAAGGGAAAACCTTATGCAACTGTTTTGTTTATAAGTTAGGCATATCCAATTTGCAGAATAATACCGACCACATATAAATATAATAAGTAGAAAGAGGAAAATTATGAGATTAGGCGAATATCAGGAACTTATATATGTAAAAAAAGTAGAGTTCGGAATTTATCTTGCAAAGACGCCTGAGGATGAAGAGAGGATTCTCTTGCCATTCAGGCAGGTGCCAAAGGAGCTTAAGATAGGGGACAAGGTTCGCGTCTTCGTATATAAGGATTCCAAGGATAGAATAATTGCAACTACTAACGAACCAAAACTGACACTAGGCTCCTATGGTGTATTAAGGGTTAAGGAAGTCAGTAAGATTGGCGCCTTCTTAGACTGGGGGTTAGAAAAAGACTTGTTTCTTCCGTTTAAAGAAATGCGAAAGAAGGTGCAGCCGGAGGATGAAGTACTGGTAACGCTTTACATCGATAAAAGCCAGCGTTTGTGCGCGAGCATGAAGGGATTGTACCATCTTTTGTCGACGGACTCTCCCTACAAAAAAGATGACATGGTGACAGGACGTGTATATGAATTCAGCGATAACTTCGGAGCCTTCGTGGCAGTAGATGATAAATACTCAGCCAGAATCCCAAACCATGAGGATTACAGCTTTCTTCGCATTGGGGACATCATTGACGCAAAGGTGGTAAGTGTAAAACCGGATGGCAAGCTGGATTTAACCATTCGGGAAAAAGCATACATTCAGATGGATGCTGATGCAGAGAAGCTGTTGGAATTATTAAAATCCTATGCAGGTGTACTGCCTTTTACAGAAAAAGCAAGTCCTGAGGTAATTAAGAGAGAAACGGGTCTTAGCAAAAATGCTTTTAAGCGTGCGGCAGGGCACTTATATAAGGAAAGGAAAATTGATATTTCAGACGGAAAGATTCGTCTTTTGGAGAAATAGGATTTTCCATAAATATTACAAAGTTATTTATTAAAATAAGAAAGAAGGATAAAAGTATGAAGAAAATTATCAGCACAGATAAGGCGCCGGCAGCAATCGGACCATACTCACAGGCAATTGAAGTAAACAACATGGTATATACATCAGGTGTGATTCCTGTAAATCCGGCAACCGGAGAAATTCCACAAGGAACCGTAGCGCAGGCAAATCAGGCGCTTAAGAACCTTAAGAACCTGTTAGAGGCAGCCGGAAGCAGTATGGATAACGTTATTAAAACTACGGTATTCATTAAAGAGATGAATGAATTTGGAACCATTAACGAAGTATATAAAGAATATTTTACTTCAGATTTTCCTGCAAGAAGTTGTGTGGAGGTTGCAAGACTTCCAAAAGATGTTTTGCTGGAGATTGAAGCAATCGCTGTTAAGTAAGTACAGATTATATTATAGGAAATAAGCTGTCTAAAGCTGGAAAATATTTCTAGCGCTTAAGGGTTGACACCTGTATAATGCTTTGCTATAATGGCAACGTAACATTTGTAACAAATTCGTAATATTTATTCCATTTGGAGGAGAAATGGTCAGCAAAAGTTTAAGACTTACAGCCGGTTTTTTAGTAAGTGCTCTTGTAATTAGCAGTATTCCTGCAGAAGCATTTGCGGCAGATACATCGGCTGAAGCAATCACATATATCTCAGAGGGCGCATACAGCTTCTCAGCGGGAGCGCTTTCTGCAATCAATGAAACCATTGTTTTAAAAGAAGAAGATGATTCTGTTCTGGCGGCAGGGGATACCGGTGTAACAGAAAATGATGCGCCTACGGTTTCGCAGCCGGAAGTTTCAGAACAGGAAGATTCGCAGGAGGCTGCGGATTCGGCTGTTTCGGAGGAAGAGACAGCAGCAGAAACGGTCAGCCCATATGCAAATATTGCAATTGCGAATAACATCAATTCTTATCTGAATGTAAGGACAGAGCCTAATACAGAATCCGAAGCAGTAGGCAAGCTTTATAAGAACAATGCTGCGGTTGTACTTGAAACAGTTGGCGATTGGTATAAGATAACATCAGGCAACATAACAGGTTATATCTCGGCAAAATATGTTACGGTTGGTGATGAAGCGGTTTGTAAGTCGGCATCTACGATGACTGCCAAGATTACGACGAATTCATTAAGACTTCGTAAGGAAGCATCAACGGAATCCGGCATTTATACCCTTCTTGGCAAAGGACAGAAGGTAACTGTATTAAATGATGAAACAGAAGGCTGGCTCTATATACAATATAAGAGTTATAAGGGTTATATCTCTGCGGAATATGCTGAGGTGACGATCAATTACGAGTACGGTGAGACCAAAGAGGAAGAAAAAGCCCGCGAAGAGAAGGAAAAGGCAGAAGCAGAAGCCGCTGCGAAGAAGAAGGAAGAAGCAAAGAAGCAGCAAAGCAGCAGCAAAACATACAAAAACCCAACCGGTTCTGATGGCCAGGCAGTAGTTGATTACGCGCTTCAGTTCGTAGGAAACAAATATGTCTGGGGCGGCGAAAGCTTAACGAATGGTGTTGACTGTTCCGGTTTTGTTATGAAAGTATACGAGAAGTTTGGTATCGATCTTCCTCACAGCTCATACAAATTAAGAAAAGTCGGTACGAAGGTCAGTGCATCGGATCTCCAGCCAGGAGATATCATCTGCTATAGCGGACATGTAGCAATCTACATTGGAGATGGCAAGATTGTTCATGCGTCAAATAAGAAAGACGGTATTAAGATTACAAATAACTACAAATACAAGAAGGTTATCACAATCAGAAGAGTACTTTAAGATACGAATCGTTCCCAAGGCAGCTTGGGAACGATTTTTTCATATCATAGGAAAGACCGTGATACATTAACGTGTGAAAGAAATTTACTTTCTGATATGAAAAACGCTCCGCGAAGAATGCGCACCTCGCGGAAAGGAAATAATCGCTTTGCGATACCGCTCGGGCGCGAAAGTGTGCGTCAAGTGCACACTTTGTCTCTTTATAGGAAAGACTATAGAAGCAAAATGTACAACTTGCACAAATCGACAGCGTTTTACAAAAAGAGACGGGACAAGCCACAAAAGGAGAAGGAAAAGTTATCCACAATCTCATGTTTCAGAAGCCCGAAAAAATGAGTTATAAACGAAGTTATTCACGTTATCCACAAAAAAGGAGACTTTTCTAAACATTTTAAGCCGCTAAAAACGAACGGCTGTTTTGTGAAGAACTAATAAAATTTTGTAAAAAAAGGAAAAACTAAAAATTACGATTGACATTTAAAATGTAAAAAAATAGTAATATTTGACGAAAATTGTCGAACAATTGCTGGCTTGAGAAAACGCAATTCCTGTGATATACTGAACAGGTTTGATAGAAGCATATTGTATATAAACAAATTTGAAGAGGGAAAGTATGACAAGAATAAGAAAGCATGGACAAATATATAACTTTATAATGATTGTAATCGGAACGGGAATCCTTGCGTTTGGAATCCAATGCTTTTATGACCCAATCGGGTTGGTCACAGGGGGATTTAGCGGTCTTGCAATTATTGTTAAAAATGTAAGCTCTTATTTTTGGGAGGGCGGTATCCCGCTTTGGTTTACAAACATTGCATTAAACATTCCGGTTTTTATACTGGCATATTTTCTCAAGGGAAAGAAGTTTATCGGAAAAACCTTCTACGGTACCGTTTTATTATCGGTGTGGCTGTATATTATTCCTGCCATTGATATGGCAGAGGGCGACTTTATGATAGCGGCTATTTTTGGCGGAGTGACTGCCGGAGTCGGCATAGGATTTGTGATCAAAGTAGGTGCGACTACAGGCGGAACAGATATGGTATCTGCGCTGGTGCAGCTCAAACTGCGCCACTATTCCATCGTACAGATTTTGCAGGTGATTGACGCGGCAGTTGTGGTTATGGGGCTTATGGTGTTTGGTATGCGTCCGACCCTGTACGCAATCATTGGCATTGTGGTTCAGACAAAGGTTGCAGATTTGATTGTAGAAGGCTTTAATTATTCAAAAGCAACTTACATTATTTCGGATAAGCATGAGATTGTTGCAGAGAGAATCATGAAGGACTTAGACAGAGGGCTTACCGGTTTAGAAGCGCGCGGGATGTATACCGGAACAGGCAAAAGAGTTCTGATGTGTATTTTAAACCAGAAGGAGCTGGTAAAATTAAAGTATCTTGTAAATGAGGTAGACCCGGAGGCCTTTATTATTGTATCGGATGTGCGAGAGGTGCTAGGAGAGGGATTTCAGGAGTATAAAGAAGAATTTTAGTAAAAATTTACTATAAATAGTAGAAAGAGTAAGAGGAAATGAGTAAAAAATACTCATTTCCTCTTTATTTTTTTGTGTATATGCATTAAAATAGTAAGTGGTATTTATGCAAAACGCAACAAGGAGACAAGGAGAATAAACTATGATTTCCAATCAAATACTTCAGAATACAATCGATGGATTAAAAAATATTACAAGGACGGATCTTTGCGTGATTGATGTTGAAGGTAAGATTCTTGCAGCAACATTTCAGGATGCAGAAAAATTCGTTGTGCCTGCCAAGAGCTTTGTCGGTTCGCCGGCGGATAGTCAGGTAGTAGCCGGATGCCAGTTCTTCAAAGTGTTTGACGACCATCAGTTGGAATACATTCTCCTGGCATATGGAGATACCGAAGATGTATATATGATTGGTAAAATCGCAAGCTTCCAGATTCAGAATTTGCTGGTGGCTTACAAAGAACGCTTTGATAAGGACAACTTTATCAAGAATCTCCTGTTAGATAATCTTCTTTTGGTAGATATCTATAACCGCGCGAAAAAATTGCATATTGAAACAGAAGTAAAACGTGTCGCATTTATTGTTGAAACAAACCGCGACAAGGATGGAAACGAGTTAGAGAAAATCCGTGCCCTGTTCGGAGGTAAGTCTAAGGACTTTGTTACAGCAGTTGATGAAAAAAACATTATCGTAGTCAAAGAACTAAGCGATAATGAAACCTATGATGATTTAGGAAAAACCGCAGAGGTGATCATCAACCTGTTCCGAGGGGATGCGGAGAATCGTGTACACATTGCCTATGGTACGATTGTAAATGAATTGAAAGAAGTATCCCGTTCTTATAAAGAAGCCCGTATGGCTCTTGATGTAGGCAAGATTTTTTTTGAAGATAAGGATATAATCGCATATTCACAGCTTGGTATCGGACGTTTGATTTATCAGCTTCCAATTCCGCTTTGTAAGATGTTTATAAAAGAAATCTTTGATGGAAAATCGCCGGATGAGTTTGACGAAGAGATGCTCACAACAATCAATAAATTCTTTGAAAACAGCCTGAACGTATCTGAAACCTCCAGACAGTTGTACATTCACCGCAATACGCTTGTGTACAGACTGGACAAACTTCAGAAGAGTACAGGCTTAGACCTTCGTGTCTTTGAAGACGCCATTACATTTAGAATCGCGCTTATGGTAGTTAAGTACATGAAGTATATGGAGTCGCTTGATTATTAAAGTAAGGAGATTACAATGATTAAACTGGAACATGTCAGCAAGTCTTATTCTGCAGGGATACCTGCGCTGAACGATGTTAATCTGGAAATTGAAGATGGAGAATTTGTATTTATTGTTGGCAGCAGCGGTTCAGGCAAATCAACCCTGATCAAATTGCTGCTCAAGGAACTGGAACCAACAGAAGGTTCTATAGTAATTAATGGTAAAAATTTACGTAAGATAAGAAGGAGGCATATTCCAAAGTTCCGCAGAAACATTGGGGTAGTTTTTCAGGACTTCCGTCTGTTAAAGGACAGAAACGTATATGAAAATATTGCTTTTGCACAGAAAGTAATCGGTCAGCCAACCAAGAATATCAAAAAGAAAGTTCCGGCAATGCTTTCTATGGTTGGACTTGCAGCCAAATACCGCTCCTATCCAAAGGAACTATCCGGTGGTGAGCAGCAGAGAGTTGCCATCGCAAGGGCTCTTGTAAATGAGCCAAGCATCCTGTTGGCAGACGAGCCTACCGGTAACTTGGACAGCAATAACGCATGGGATATCATGAAATTATTAGAAGAGATTCATGAACATGGGACTACGGTTATTGTGGTAACCCATAATCTTGACATTGTTAAAGTCATGAAAAAGCGTGTGATCACTATACAGAAAGGTGTTGTTGTCAGCGACAGCAAACAGGGTGATTCCAGCTATGAGGATTAATACATTTTTTTATTCAGTTGGGCAAGGATTAAAGAATATTTTTCGAAACGGTATGTTCTCCCTTGCATCCATTGCCACTATGTCGGCGTGTATCTTTATGTTTGGCGTTTTCTATATTTTGATTGCCAATGTTAATATGGCGGTACAGAATGTCGAGCAGGGCGTGGCAATTACCGTATTCTTTGAAGCGGGGCTTGAAGAGAGCCGGATTAAAGAAATTGGTGAAGATATTGAAAAAAGAACAGAAGTAAAAGAGATTGTTTTCATATCAGCAGAAGAGGCATGGGACAGCTTCAAGGATGTGTATTTTGAAGGAAACGAAGATTATGCAGAAGGATTCACAGAGAATCCGTTAGAAGATTTTGCGAACTATGAAGTATATCTTAAAGATGTTTCCCAGCAAACAGGTTTAGTAACATACATTCAGAATATTGAAGGGGTTCGTGAGGTTAAGCAGTCACAGGCGGTCGCAGATACCTTGACAGAGTTTAATAAAATATTAAGTCTTGTATCCAGCGGGATTATTTTAATTTTGCTGTGTGTGGCAGTATTCCTTATTAACAATACCGTAGCGGTTGGTATTTCTGTGCGTAAGGAAGAAATCGCAATCATGAAACTGATTGGTGCGACCGACTTTCTGGTCCGGTTCCCATTCATTGTGGAGGGTATTATTATCGGAGCAGCGGGTGCCGCGATTCCATTGGGATTACTGTTTGTGTTGTATGACAAAATTGTACTCTATGTTGCGGAGAAATTCAGTCTTGTAGGTTCCATGATGGATTTTGTTCAGCCGCAGGTTTTGTTCCGGGGGCTCGCACCGGTAGCTTTAATATTAGGTGTAGGTATTGGCTTATTTGGAAGTATGTGGACGATTCGCAAGCACCTGAAGGTATAATCCCTCAAACAGAATATGCAAATTTGTATCAGAAACCCGACACATTGTGTTGGGTTTTTTATATAATAGGAAAGACCTTGATGCATTAACGTGTGAAAAGGAATGACTTCCTATGATATAAAAACGCTTCGCGAAGGGCGCACACTTTATTTTATAAAATGCTGCCCATTTATTGAAAAATGGGAAAAGTTTGCATATAATAATCATATGTTTGCCAAAAACCAATTAAAGAAGAAAGATAGCAGGTATTAGAAATGAACTATAATGAAAATAATGAAACAAATGATATGAATGTGACGGATTTGGGTGAGAAGGACGGTAATCACTACTACGAACCGGATTGGAACAATATCCATGCGCAAAAGGAGGAAGGCTTTGTAAAAAGACACCGGTTTGTTTTCGGAATGCTGGCCGGAGTTGCATGTATGCTGTTGGTGCTTGCAGGAGCCTTTCAGATTCTAAGAATGTCGGGTCAGATTTTTGTAATCGGCGGTACCGGGGTGACAGAAATTGACAACAGCCCGCTTCTTGACGATAAAACAGTAGAAAAATTAAATGAAATTTACGAGTGGATGAACATCTACTATTATGAAGACTACGAGCTGAGCGACATTCAGCAATCTCTTTATGACGGGGTGATTGCAGGCTTGGAAGACCCATATTCCATGTATTATACAGCAGAAGAATACAAAGACCTTATGGTTTCCACCTCAGGAACGTATTATGGAATTGGTGCAGGATTGCAGCAGGACCCAGACACTATGGAGGTAACGATTACCAAGGTATACAGAGGAACGCCTTCTGAAGAAGCAGGACTAAAAAACGGGGATGTAATCATCTCTGTGGATGGAATTGATGCAACAAGCATGGAAGTATCTGCATTGGTACACAAAATTCGCGGAGAAGAGGGTACTACGGTCCATATGATAATTTACCGGGAATCTACAGGCGAAACCTTAGAATTTGATGTGGAGCGCAGAAATGTAGAACTGCCAAGTATTGAGGGAGAGCTTCTGGAAGATGGTATTGGATATATTCAGATATTAGAGTTCCAGTCTAAAACAGATGAACAATTTCAGGAGATGGTTGAAAAATTAGAACAGGAAGGCATGAAAGGACTGATTATTGACGTACGCGCGAATCCGGGCGGATTGTTAAGCTCCGTTGTAAATATGCTGGATTATGTTTTGCCGCAGGGGCTTTTGACATATGTAGAGGATGCCTATGGAAACAGAACGGAGTACAGCTCCGGCGCAGACTGCATTGATATGCCTATCGTAGTGCTTACCGATGAAAATAGTGCCAGTGCATCGGAAATTTTTGCAGGTGCAATCAAAGATTATGACTATGGAACACTGGTTGGCAAAACGACATTTGGAAAAGGCATTGTACAGAATATCATTCCGCTTTCCGACGGAGATGCAATCAAGCTTACTACTGCAAAGTATTTCACACCGCTTGGAAACTATATTCACGGAATTGGTATAGAACCGGATGTGGTTGTGGATTACGAATATACAGGTCCGGAAGAGGAAGATTACAATAAGCAGTATGACAGCCAATTTTTAAAAGCATTAGAAGTGCTGAAAGAGAAAATGACAAATGAATAAGCGTAAGTTTTCCAATAAATGGACGTTTTGTCTGGCGCATATATGTGTAATAGCATGGATGGTTCTGATATTCTGTATGTCAGCGCAGCCGGGAGATACTTCCGGGGAGATTAGCGGGGGTGTCAGTCATTTCTTTATGCAGATATGGAATGGGGTATTTGGACTAGGCTGGGATGAAGGGAAAGTACTTCAGATGGCAGAGCTTTGGGATTATCCAATCCGCAAACTTGCGCATATGACCGAATTTGGGATTCTGGCAATACTTATTTACTGGGCGCTGGGAGCTTATGAAAGAATAAATGCTTCTGTGCAGGATAAAATAGGAAATACAAAAAAATGGACAGACAGAAATAAACGATATGCAGCAGCATGGTTACTGACCGTATGCTATGCCGCAACCGATGAATTACATCAACGGTTTGTTCCGGACAGAAGCGGAAATGTGTTTGATGTTTTTGTGGATGGAACAGGCGCATTGCTGGCATTGTTGTGCTTATATGGATTGCTGCGGGGCGGGGCGTTTTTGTTAAAGCGTCGTAAAAAAAAGAAATAAGAGATAGAAAGAGGTGATTCTGTGGTCGAACTCGACAACTTTAAAAGTGTGTTAAACACATACAAGAGCCCACTACAGGAAGTGAGGGATTCACTTTGACCTGCTTAACAAAGAGCAGAGAATACAGGAATTAGAAAAAGAGATGGAAGCTCCGGAATTTTGGAACGATCCGATTGCTTCCCAGAAGAAAATGCAGGAATTAAAGAGCATGAAGGATGATGTGGCCACATATGCTAATTTGGAGGCGGGCTACGAAGACATCGAAACAATGATTGAAATGGGATATGAAGAAAATGACGCCTCTTTGATTCCGGAAATACAGGAAATGTTGGATGAGTTTGTGATGACCTACGAAGCGATTCGCATGAAAACCCTGCTTTCGGGAGAGTACGACAGAAACAACGCAATTGTTTCGTTGCACGCAGGAGCAGGAGGAACCGAGTCCTGCGACTGGGCGGCCATGCTGTTTCGCATGTATTCCCGCTGGGCTGACAAGAAGGGATTTACCCTTACGGTGCTGGATTCTCTTGATGGAGAAGAAGCCGGGATTAAATCCATTACCTTTGAAGTAAACGGTGAGAATGCTTATGGTTATTTAAAATCGGAAAAAGGGGTACATCGCTTAGTGCGTATTTCTCCGTTTAATGCGGCTGGGAAACGCCAGACCTCTTTTGTATCCTGTGATGTAATGCCGGATATTGAGGAAGATATTGATATCGAAATCAAAGATGAGGATATCCGTATTGATACCTATCGCTCAAGCGGTGCGGGCGGACAGCATATCAACAAAACGTCTTCTGCCATTCGAATTACGCACTATCCAACCGGAATTGTGGTACAGTGCCAGAATGAACGCTCACAGTTTCAGAATAAGGATAAAGCAATGCAGATGTTAAAGGCAAAGCTGTATCTTTTGAAACAGGAGGAGCAAATGGCAAAAGCAGCAGGCATTCGCGGCGAGGTAACGGAAATCGGCTGGGGAAATCAGATACGCTCGTATGTAATGCAGCCGTATACTCTGGTAAAAGACCGTCGTACAGGGGTAGAGAGCGGCAATGTAGACAGCGTTTTGGATGGTGACATCGATTTGTTCATCAACGGTTATTTAAAGTGGCTCAGTCTGGGCTGTCCGCAGAATATGGCTGCTGATGATGAATAAGGGAATATATGTGTTTGTACAGCATAGAAGATACGGAGGAAACGATATGTTTTTTTCTCAGATAATTGCAGGCAAAACACTCGGGATGAGTACGTATGAGATTATAAAGCTTCTGATTTTGCTTTTAGTGATTGCCGGAGTGGGCATTGCCGCAATGACGGTATATAAGAGAATAAGGCAGAAGATAAGGCGCTTTTCAAAGTCTGTTTTCGGAACGCCTGATTTCGTGGAAGGCTGGAACCGGCAGGCGGATGCTCTGGCAGAGTCTCCCAAATCGGTTTCTTCCATGACAAGACTTATGGAGCCGCAGATACATCGTGACTTTCCGGAGTTTTCATGGGAGGAATTTAAGCATAAAGCGGAGAATATGCTGACTTCAGCATTTCTTGCCATTTCTGCAAATAATCCGGGGCTTCTTGTGGATGCCTCCGGGGATATTAAAAAGCAGGTATCAAATATAATTGAACAGAACCGTACCCAAGGCATCGGGGAGACATATTCGGATATTGAGATTCATCAGACAGAGATTGCCAATTATTCCAAATCGAATGGGAAATGTGTAATTACGATTCAGAGCGCGGTTGGTTACCTTCACTACAAGATGAAAGACGGGAAAGTATTGGACGGTGATAAGAACCGGAAAACGCAGACCAAATACAATATGGAGCTGATTTATATTCAGGATGCAGCTGTTCGGGAATACGACAATGCGGTCGGTACGGTGTGCCCAAGCTGCGGTGCCCCGGTAAAAACGCTGGGCTTAAAATTCTGCGAGTACTGCGGAACGGGAATTACTCCATTAAATATTAAGGTTTGGTCTCTTCACAAATTTTATGAAGTAGATTATAATCGAAGTTAGTTGGTTTGGAAAAGTATTTAGAAAATACATATATTAGGAGGATAAGAAAATGGGTATTATTAAAGCAATCGGTCAGGCAGTCACAGGTACCTTTGCAGATATGTATGTAGAGGTAATCGAACCGGATAACATGGGGGGCCAGACAGTTTTTACCCGTGGTATTACGGTTCGCAGAGGTGATAATGTAACTGGAACAGATTCTATCGTATCAAACGGCTCCATGATCCGTGTATATGATAATCAGTTTATGATGTTGGTAGATGGAGGTAAGGTCGTAGACTATACCGCAGAACCGGGTTATTATAAAGTAGATAACTCGTCATCCCCTTCTCTGTTTAATGGCGAATTTGGAGAAACGCTTAAGGATGCTTTTGAACGTATTAAATACGGCGGAGCAAACCCGAGAGAGCAGAAGGTATATTATATTAACCTTCAGGAAATCAAGGGGATTAAATTTGGAACACGCAATCCGATTAACTACTTTGACAGTTTTTATAATGCAGAGCTTTTCCTGCGTGCACACGGTACATATTCCATTAAGATTACAAACCCGTTACAGTTCTATGCAGAAGCAATTCCGAGAAATAAAGATTATGTACAGATTTCTGAAATTAACGAGCAGTACATTTCGGAATTTCTTCAGGCGCTGCAGTCTTCCATCAACCAGATGTCTGCGGATGGAACGCGTATCTCTCATGTGACAAGCAAAGCGTTTGAGCTTGGAAAATACATGGCATCTGTTCTTGATGAAGACTGGAACAAGATGCGAGGCATGGAGATACAGTCGGTTGGTATTGCAAGCGTATCATATGATGAGAAATCTCAGGAGCTTATCAATCTTCGTAATGAAGGCGCCATGCTTTCAGACCCAAATGTCCGCGAAGGCTATGTACAGGCGCATATGGCTCGTGGCTTAGAGGCCGCAGGTTCAAATGAGAGCGGCGCCATGAACGGATTCCTTGGAATGGGAATGGGCATGAATATGGGTGGAAACATGGCTGGACAGATGAGCCAGACAAATATGGCAATGGCCCAGATGGGCGCTGGCGTACAGGCTGCACAGACTGCACAGGCTGCAAAGCCAGCCTCCGAACCAAAAGAAGGATGGACCTGCGAATGCGGTGCGGTAAATACTGGTAAATTCTGCCCGCAGTGCGGCAAACCGGCTCCGAAAGCACCAAAGAAGTGGACCTGTGAATGTGGTGCGGTAAATACCGGTAAATTCTGTCCGGAATGTGGAAAAGCTGCGCCGGAAGAACCAAAGGAATGGACCTGTGAATGCGGTCATGTAAATACTGGTAAATTCTGTGCAGAATGTGGAAAACCGAAAGCGTAGGGATGTTTTTTTCAGTAAATCAGGTTATAAAGAATATAAGTAAAAGTACTAATAAAAGGGGTTGCGCTTGCAATCCCTTTTATGTTATCATCTTCCACATGAAGACATTTGTCAGCACAGGACAAACAAAAGGAGTAGTAAAATGCCAGATAAGACAAGTTATTATGTACTGAAAGAAAAGGCGGTACCGGAAGTTTTATTAAAGGTTGTGGAAGCAAAAAGGCTGTTGGAATCCGGGAAAGCCATATCTGTGCAGGAAGCAACAGAGGCGGTAGGAATCAGCCGCAGTTCTTTTTATAAGTATAAGGATGATATTTTTCTGTTTCACGATAACGAAAGAGGCAAACCCATTACAATGGTAATTCAACTGGATGATGAACCGGGGCTTTTGTCTAGTGTGTTGCAGGCAATTGCAAAATTCAAGACCAACATTTTGACAATTCATCAAAGTATTCCGATTAACGGTATTGCGACATTGACCTTAAGTGTGGATGTGTTTAATACAGTTAATAATGTGGATGATATTGTATCCACGATTGAAAAAGTAAACGGAATACATTATGTGAAAATTATCGCGAAGGAGTAGAGGCATGAAAGTAGCAGTAATGGGATACGGCACCATTGGATCGGGCGTGGTAGAAGTATTGGAAGTAAATAAGGACTTGATCACAGCCCGTGCAGGGGAACCGTTGGAAGTAAAATATATTCTGGATCTGAGAGATTTTCCGGGAGATCCGTATGAAGACAGAATTGTTCATGATTACCGGACTATCCTTCAGGATAAAGAAGTTGGAGTTGTTGTAGAAGCAATGGGCGGGGTAGAGCCTGCCTATACATTTGTAAAAGCGATGTTAGAAGCGGGAAAGCATGTAACCACATCTAACAAAAATCTGGTGGCTGCAAAAGGCGCGGAACTGATTAAAATTGCAAGAGAGCGTAATATAAACTTTATGTTTGAAGCGAGTGTAGGCGGCGGTATTCCGATTATCCGCCCGCTAAACACTTGTCTTAGTGCAGAGAGAATTGATGAAATTACCGGTATTTTAAACGGTACTACAAATTATATGCTGACCCGCATGGCAAATGAAGGCGTAAGTTTTGATTCTGTCCTTAAGGATGCACAGGCTAAGGGATATGCCGAAGCAGACCCCACCGCAGACATAGAAGGTTACGACCCATGCCGTAAGATTGCAATTTTAACATCACTTGTATGTGGAAAACAGGTCGACTATGAGGATATTTATACGGAGGGTATTACAAAGATTACAGCAGAAGATTTTGCGTATGCCAAAGCAATGGACTGCTCTATCAAGCTTCTTGCGTCCAGCAAGAGGGCGGGAGAAAGCTTCCGCTGTATGGTGGCTCCGTTTATGCTGTCTAAAAACCATCCGTTATGTGGAGTGAATGATGTTTTCAATGCGGTTTTCGTAAAGGGAAATATGCTTGGAGATGCCATGTTCTATGGCAGCGGAGCCGGAAAACTTCAAACGGCCAGCGCAGTAGTGGCAGATATTGTTGATATGACAAAACACGCCCATGTAAACATTCGTATAGAGTGGGAACCAGAGAATATGGAGCTGGTTGATTATACAGAAAGCACCAATCGTTTCTTTGTAAGAACAACATCCCCAATTGATGCGGTCGAGACTGCGTTTGGTGTAGCATCAGGAGATATGCCGGGAGTCGTGGAATATATTGAAGGCGTTGTGGCAGGAGAGATTGGCTTTACCACATCTGCAATGACAGAGGCGGATTTTGCCAAAGCCGCAGAACAGATTTCTGTTGTAAACCGTGTGAGATTGGGATAAGCAGTGCGAGGCTAGGATAAGCAGTGTGAGGCTAGGATAAGCAGTGCGAGATTGGCATAAATCGTGTGAATTTGGGATAAAATGGGCATATCAGAATAAATTGATACGCTATACCCAAATTTAAGCGGAAATAGCGGAAAATAGAAGAGATATGGGCGTATAGTGAAAAATAGTGTTCTAACGCCCACGATTTTTAGAAAACGTGGGTATTGGAGTGCAATTTATTTACATATGCCCATATTATATATAAAAGTAGCTCATAAAATGCAAAAATTGGGTGTAAAAGAACAAAAAATTTGTATATGCCCAGAAAATGAGGAATAGATTATGAAATATGTGATTGTTTTAGGCGATGGTATGGCAGATCGTCCAATTGAAGAACTAGGAAGCAAGACGCCACTGGAATATGCGAAAACTCCGATGATGGATGAACTTGCACATAAGGGGGAACTAGGATTAGTGCATACGATTCCGGAAGGTATGAAACCGGGAAGCGATACGGCAAATTTGTCCGTATTAGGCTATGACCCAAAGAAATACTATTCGGGGCGTTCTCCGCTTGAAGCATTAAGCATCGGGGTTCCAATGAAGGATACGGATGTGGCTTTAAGGTGTAATCTTGTGACACTTTCCGAAGAAGAAGCAGAATACGAAAAGAAACATATGATTGACCACAGTTCGGACGAAATCAGTACAGAGGATGCAGCAGTATTGTTACAGGCAGTAGTTGAGGGATTAGACGCCGAAGGGCTGCTTGGCAGGGAAGAGAAAGAATTCTCTTACTATGCAGGAACCAGTTACCGGCATTGCCTCATCTGGAATAAAGGCAGAGTTATAGAGCTTGCCCAGCCGCATGATATTCTGACCCAATGCATAGAAAACTTTCTTCCGTCAGAACCTAAGCTGTATGTGATGATGAAAAAAAGCTATGACATACTGGTAAATCATCCAATCAATCTCAAGCGTAAAGAAGAAGGGCTGAATCCAGCAAATTCCTGTTGGTTCTGGGGAGCCGGTACAAAACCTGTGCTGTCTTCTTTTGAAGAGAAAACAGGAAAAAAAGGTGCGATGATTTCTGCTGTGGATTTGTTGAAAGGAATTGCAGTAGGAGCATCCATGAAAGTTATTGAGGTGGAGGGTGCTAACGGAGGGCTTCATACCAATTATGAAGGAAAGGCACAGGCTGCGGTTGACGTCTTAACGAAAGATAAGTATGATTTTGTGTATGTGCATCTGGAAGGCCCGGATGAAATGGGGCATCAGGGCAGTGTGGAACGTAAAGTTCAGGCTATCGAATGGTTAGATGAACGTGTTGTAAAACCAATTGTAAAAGGCTTAGAAGATGCAGGGGAGGAGTTTAGAATGTTGATTCTGCCAGATCATCCGACTCCAATCTGTATTCGTACCCATGCATCAGAGCCTGTTCCGTATATACTATATGATTCAACGTCATGCCAAACGCATGATTGGAATTATAACGAGAAGGAAGCAGAGGCTTCTGGAAACTATATTGCGGAAGGACACACCATTATGGAACGGTTGTTTTCTGCATAGTGTTTAGGCAGCTATCGTTTTTGGGCATGGGGGCAAAAACTTTGCTCTCATGCCCAAGTTTTTAAACAAATAAGAGTTATTTTCAAAAAAATATTTACCTATAGTCTATTTTGTGTTTAAATGATAGCATTCAATAACCTTCTCTCCAAAACAAAGAAAGAGGTGGTTAATGCTTGAATGAACAGAAAATCTTAGAAGAGAGACAGCGTCTCGAAGAAAAAATCAAATCTATTGACTTAGAATTAAAGAAATTGCCGGATAAGAATATTATCTGCACAAGGAATGGCAAACATTTTAAGTGGTATGAAAGTGACGGAACAACCAGTAAATATATTCCCAAGTCCAATAGGGCATATGCTCAAAAGCTGGCGGGAAAGAAATATTTATTACTTTTGCGGGAAGACTTGCGGCAAGAAATATCAGCAATTGACTTTTATCTAAGACATCATAATTCAGTAGGCAAAAAAGCGGAAAAATTATTGATGAGCAATCCTGCATACACAGAATTGCTTGCACCGTATTTTAAACCTAATTCTCAAGAACTTCAGGAATGGATGACTTCTCCCTATGAACGAAATGAACTGCATCAGGAAAAACGGATTTATAAGACTGGCACAGGTGTTTTTGTACGGTCCAAATCAGAGGCGCTGATTGTAATGCATTTGTGTCTGAAGAAAATTCCATTTCGTTATGAAGAAATCTTACAATTGGGAGACTGTTCTTATTATCCCGATTTCACGATTAAACATCCACAAACAGGAAAAATCTATTACTGGGAGCATTTTGGAATGATGGATACGCCGGAGTATGCAAAAAATGCATTTTCAAAAATGCAGACCTACGCAGCTTATGGCATTATTCCGGGCATAAATCTCATTACAACATTTGAGACCCGCACACATCCACTGGAGTTAGAGCTGTTGGAGAGAATCATGGATTACTATTTTTTATAGCTTGGAAATTATTATGATTTAGAAATTATTTTAGTTTGGAAATTTTTACGGTTTGAAAAGAACGTAAAGATAGAAAATAATAAAAAGAATGTTTTGGAGAGAAATTTTTCGGCGGCTTTTAAAGAGTGAATTGTTACTAAAAACCAGGATTTATATATTCCAATATTATTACAAAATGATATAATACTACTATTAAGAAATACGAGAAAAGCACACGCTTATTTGGAGGGAATCTATGGGAAAATATATAATGGCACTGGATGCCGGAACGACCAGCAACCGCTGTATCCTGTTTGACGAAGCGGGAAATATCTGCTCTATGGCGCAGAAAGAATTCCGGCAAATGTTTCCAAATCCGGGCTGGGTAGAGCATGATGCAAAAGAAATCTGGTCAACGCAGCTTGGGGTAGCTGTAGAGGCAATGAACAGGATTAATGCAAAAGCGGAGGATATTGCCGGAATCGGCATTACAAACCAGCGCGAAACTGCCATTGTCTGGAATAAAGAAACCGGAGAACCCGTGTATAATGCCATTGTATGGCAATGCCGCAGAACATCCGGGCTGGCAGATGAACTGAAGGCAAAAGGATTAGAGGAAAAATACCGAAAGAAAACAGGCTTGATCATTGATGCATATTTCTCTGCTACCAAAATCAAATGGATTCTCGATCATGTAGAAGGTGCGCGCAGGCAGGCAGAAGATGGGAAGCTGCTTTTCGGAACCGTTGAAACATGGCTTATCTGGAAACTTACCGGCGGTAAGGTTCATGTGACAGATTATTCCAATGCAAGCAGAACCATGCTGTTTAACATTAATACACTGGAATGGGATAAGGAGATTCTGGAGGAATTGGATATTCCGGAATGTATGCTTCCGGCGCCTATGCCTTCCAGTTATATTTACGGGTATACAGACCCTGCATTTTTCGGGGCGGAAATTCCAATTGCAGGGGCAGCAGGCGACCAGCAGGCAGCTCTTTTCGGGCAGACCTGTTTTTGTGAAGGCGAAGCAAAAAATACCTACGGTACAGGTTGTTTTCTGCTTATGAATACAGGGGAAAAGCCTGTGTTTTCAAAAAATGGATTAGTGACCACGATTGCGTGGGGCTTAGACGGAAAAGTCAATTACGCATTGGAGGGCTCGATTTTTGTGGCAGGGGCTGCAATTCAGTGGCTGCGCGACGGAATGAAAATGTTAGATTCTGCGGAGGATTCGGAATATATGGCAACGAGAGTAAGGGGAACCAATGGATGCTATGTAGTTCCTGCGTTTACCGGGCTTGGTGCGCCGCATTGGGACCAGTATGCGAGAGGAACCATTGTAGGAATTACGCGTGGGACAACCAAGAACCATATTATTCGTGCGACATTGGAATCTATTGCGTTTCAGGTATGCGATGTAATTGACGCCATGAAAGCGGATGCGGGAATTGAAGTGCGAACCCTTAAGGTAGACGGAGGCGCAAGTGCAAACAATTTTCTGATGCAGTTCCAGGCAGATATGCTCAATGCGCCGGTAAATCGTCCGGTCTGTGTAGAAACAACCGCTATGGGGGCTGCGTATCTGGCAGGACTTGCGGTGGGTTATTGGAGGAGCAAGGAGGATGTGAGAAAGAATCAGCAGTTGGACCGCGTTTTTGCGCCGGATATGGAGGAAGAAGCGCGTCAGGCTAAGCGGAAAGGGTGGAATAAGGCTGTTAAATATGCTTATGGCTGGGCGAAGCCGGAAGAGGAGTAAACGGAACTATATATTAGAAATGCTATCTGTTATTTTCTTTCCAAAGCGCTGCCCTGTCTGCGATGAGATTCTTGAGCCGGAGCTGGTGCATAGAAAAATCCATCCGGGATGTGAAAGCAGATTATATCCCGTTACAGGCGCGGTTTGTATGAGGTGCGGCCGTCCTCTGGAAAACAGTACGCAGGAATTTTGTTATGACTGTAACCGCCGGAAGAGAGAGGGCACACCGATTAAGCAGGGAAAAGCCTTGTATCTGTACCAAGGTGAAATCAAGACAGCCATGTATCGCTTCAAATACAGTAACAAGCGGGAATATGCTGGATTTTTTGCGGAACAGGCTGTCAGGAAATACGGGGACTGGCTTCGGGCAAAGGAAATAGACGTGATAGTTCCGGTGCCGATGTATAAAAAGAAACAGAGGATACGGGGGTATAATCAGGCGGAAACTTTTGCGGTGGAATTGTCAAAACTTACGGGGATACCGGTTGATACAAGATTTATCCTGCGGGTAAAAGATACTGTGCCGCAGAAAGAACTAGACGATTTGAAGCGTAAAAATAATCTCAAAAGTGCTTTTCAGAAAACCGAAAATATAGTACAATATAAGCATATTTTAGTGGTAGATGATATCTATACTACGGGCAGTACGGCTGAGGCGGTTGCAGAAGAATTGTTGAAAACGAAGAACTGTCAGGTGTATTTTTTAAGCATATGCATAGGTAAAGGTATGTAGGAGGTATATTTCGTGAACGTAACAAACTGTAAGAATTGTGGAAGATTGTTTAATGTGATAAATAATTCTAAGCTATGCCCGCAGTGTGCGAAGGCATTAGAGGACAAGTTCCAGCAGGTAAAGAAATATCTCAATGAATATCCAAACTCAACGATTGATGCAGTTTCCCAGGACAATGATGTATCTGTAAAACAGATTAAGCAGTGGGTCAGAGAGGAGAGACTTGCTTTTGCAGAAGGTTCAGGGGTGGGAATTGAATGCGAACAGTGCGGCAAGATGATTCTGACCGGAAGATTCTGCGATGCGTGCCGTTATAAGATTTCTTCTAATCTTATGAGTGCTTTAAACCGCCCGGCAGCGCAGGGACAAAAGAAGGATGCAAAAGAGCGGGATCGTATGCGTTTCTTACAGCAGGAATAATGTATAACAGGATTGAATAAGGTAAAGGGGGAGAACGAAGGTTCTCTCCTTTTGGTTTTTATTAAGAAATATAAATATTTCCTTTTAAGTATTACTGTGATATAATAGTATAGAATGCATAATTATGTCTAAAAGGAGTCAGTATGATAAACGAAGAACGTGTAAAGCAATTATACAAGATTGCATTATATGAACAAAATGAAGAAAGAACAAATCGTCAGATTGGCCAGTATTACAGATCGGACTTCATTGGAAAAGAATTGATAAAAAGTATTTTTACCGGAACACTTGCTTTTATGTGCTTTGTCATCCTATGGGCGCTGGCTTCATGGGAGGATATGTTAGATAGTATCAATAATCTGGAGATTGTGGGAACTGCGATAGAACTGCTTATTCTGTATGTCATTTTCCTCTTGATTTATTTAGGCGCAACCTATATATTGTATAGAATCCGCTATGAAATGGGGAAAAAGAAGGTTAAGACATACGCTGACAATCTGAAGACCGCTTACAAGATGTATGAACGTGAAGAAAAGTTGAAAATGTAGGAGGCATTATGACAAAGGTTTTTGAAATTAAGGACAAGGTATTTAAGTTTTGTGCAGAATATGAAACTTATTTAAAATATGCTTATAAATTTGTTGCAGCGCTGATGCTGTTTCTTGTTATCAACAGCAGTATCGGCTTTATGGAAAAAGTCAGCACAACTCCGGTAGCATTATTACTTGCGCTTGTTTGTTGTCTTCTTCCACAGAATGTGACAATTATAATTGCAGCAATTCTGGTGCTTTTAAATTTGTATGTACTTTCTTTGGAAGTGGCGTTGGTGGCATTAGTTATTTTCGCGCTTATATCCTTGCTATACTTCCGCTTTGCGCCGCAGGATGGAATGCTGTTTATTCTTACCCCTGTTTTTTTTAAACTGGGAATCCCATATATTCTTCCGATTGGAACGGGACTTCTTAGAAAAGTATATTCTGTAACAGCAGTTGTCTGCGGAACGGTTGCATTTTACTTTATTGACGGTATTTATCAGAATATTACGACGCTGGGCAGCACGGTGGCCGGTGAAGATACAGGTGCAACAGCAAAGATCAGCGTAACCATCAGCCAGTTGATAGCAAACAGAGAGATGTATCTTGTAGTAGGTATTTTCACGCTTTCTGCAATTATGGTTTATGTTATCCGCAGGCTGTCTGTAGACAACGCATGGAAAATTGCGATCATTTCAGGAACATTAGTACAGATTTCCGGCTTGTTTGCAGGCTATCTGTTATTTAATATTTCGGATAAAACAGCCGGAATGATTTTTGGAAACATCATAGCTATGATTCTTGGTTTTGGAATTGAATTTTTGTTTATGGATTTGGATTATAGCAGAACAGAACGCGTACAGTTCGAGGATGATGATTATTATTACTTTGTGAAAGCAGTACCTAAAAAAATGGTTACCTCTTCGGAAAAAACAGTAAAACGCTTTGGGGAACGAAGCCGTGAGGAGGCCAAGGCAGACAGCCGGAAATTGATTGCAGAAGAATTAGATATTGATGAAGATTTGTTAGATTAGTTTTATATAATATCAGGGAAAGGAGAGAGAAAAAGTGCAGGATATTATAGAACTGCTGAACGTGTTTCAGGAAAATTTATCGAGTGTGTTAAGCATGGCAAACCTAACGCTGACATGGGTTGATGTGGTGGAAATTCTGATTATCTCTTTCCTGTTTTATAACATACTTCTATGGGTCAAATCCACAAGAGCGTGGAACCTGTTTAAGGGAATTATGGTAATTCTGATTTTTGTACTCGTGGCAGCTTTGTTCCAGATGAGTACGATCCTCTGGATTGCTGAAAATACATTGAATGTTGGATTAATCGCGATTGTAGTAATCTTCCAGCCGGAGCTTCGCAAGGCATTAGAAAACCTTGGCGGGCGAAACCGCTTTATGAAGCTGTTTAACATGAGCAAATCGGAATCGGTTAAATTCTCAGACCATACAATTGAAGAACTGATTAAGGCAGCTTATGCAATGGGCAAGGTTAAAACAGGAGCTTTGATTGTAATTGAAAATGAAGTATTGTTAAACGAATATATCGGAACGGGTATTGATGTGGATGCATTAGTGTCCAGCCAGCTTTTGATCAATATTTTTGAAAAGAACACGCCGCTTCATGATGGTGCGGTGATTTTAAGGGGCGACAGGGTGGTTTCCGCAACCTGTTACCTGCCGCTTTCGGATAGTTTAAGCATAAGTAAAGATCTGGGAACCAGACATCGTGCGGCTGTAGGAATCAGTGAGGTAAGCGACTCCCTGACCATTGTAGTATCCGAGGAAACAGGGAAGGTTTCAGTTGCGCTTCGGGGCCGGATCTATCGTGATATAGATGCTGATTTCTTAAGAGATAAATTAAGACAAATGCAGAAACGAAATCAGGAAATAACGCGTATGGAATTAATCAAGAGGAGGTTTAAGGATGAAAAATAATATTCTGAAGACCTTATCGAACAACTTGATATATAAGATACTGGCGGTTATGTTTGCTTTTACATTGTGGCTGATTGTGTATAACATGGAGGACCCGACAAGAACGGAGACGATGACGATCAGCGTATCTGTTATTAATAAAGAATCAGTTGAAAGTCTGAACAAATACTTCGAAGTCGTAGAGGGAACCGGAAAGGTTACATTTTCTATTACGGCTCCGCGAAGTGTACATGAGAAACTGGATGAAACAGACTTTACGGCAGTGGCAGATATGGAGTATCTGACCATTAACGAGGATGGAGTAACCGGAAGTGTTCCAATCGAGATCAAATGTACCGCAAATAACATAGACGACAGTATAAAGCTCAGCACTACCAACAGGAAACTTCAGGTAAAGCTGGAAGATTTGATGAGCAAGCAGTTCATTATTACGGCAAATGCGATTGGTGAAGTTGCTGATGGTCATGCTCTGGGTACAGTTACGGTTACGGCCCCAAACGTGCTAAAGGTATCGGGACCGGAGTCAATTGTCAACAAGGTTGCTTCTGTTGTTGCTACCATTGATGTGGAAGATATGTCAATGAACGTGACAGACAGCGTCCTGCCGGTATTATATGACAGCGAAGGGAAAGAAATTGATACCACCAGACTGACGTTAAGCAACACTACGGTTAATGTATCAGCCAATATCCTAAAGACAAAGGAAGTTCCGATTTCCTTTAAACCAAATGGAAATCCGGCAGAAGGATATGCTGTCAAATCCGTTACCAGCGATCCGGTTACGATTCAGTTAAAAGGCAGCGCCTCTGCATTAAATGCAATTAGTACAATTGAAATTCCGCCGGAACTTGTCAGCGTACAAGGAGCAGACAGTGATGTGACGGCTTCGATTGACATTACAGAATATCTCTCTTATGGAGTAGAGCTTGTGAACAAAGAGGATGCGACGGTAAATATTGTAATTTCTATTGGAAAAATCCGTGAGAAGGTATTTAGTGTTGCAACAAGTAATATTATGGTAACAGGGCTTCCAACGGACGAGGAAATTAAATTTGTTCATTCCAGTGTAGCGGTTACTATTTCGGGTTTGGAAGAAGATATCGATGCATTGGCAAGTGAAACGATCAGTGGCAGTATTGATGTAACAGGCCTTCCGTCGGGTGTGCATCAGTTGCCGTTGACTCTGGATATTGACGGAACCAAGTATACTTACAGCGATGTATACGTTTCTGTAATTATCGGGAATGAACCGGTAGAAGGAACCACAACAGAGGAACTGGCTACAGAAACATCAGATGTTGGAGCAACTTCTGAAGCGGAAAGCGAGGCATAGTAAATGGCAAGATTATTTGGAACAGATGGAGTACGGGGTGTTGCCGGAACAGAGCTTACAATTGAACTGGCAATGAAGTTAGGTCAGGCAGGTGCATATGTACTGACAAAAGAAACATCTCATCAGCCAACGATTATCGTAGGCTGTGATACGCGTATTTCCGGTGGAATGTTAGCAAATGCGCTTATGGCAGGTATCTGCTCTGTAGGCGCAAATGCAGTGTTTGTAGGCGTAGTGCCAACACCGGCGGTAGCTTACCTTACCAGACTTCATAAAGTGGATGCAGGAGTTGTGATTTCTGCTTCTCATAATCCAATGGAATTCAACGGAATAAAATTTTTTAACGGAGAAGGCTATAAACTTTCGGATGAACTGGAAGACGAGATTCAGGCTCTGATTGAAAACGATATGGATGACGTTACTTTCCCAATTGGGTCAGGAATCGGTAAGATTGATTATCGTTTTGATATTCGTGAGGAATATATTGAATTTGAAAAAAAGACAGTGCCGGTTGATTTATCCGGTATGAAAATTGTAATTGACTGTGCAGAGGGGGCAAATTATTATACAGCAGTAAAGACCTTAACAGATTTAGGTGCAGATCTGATTGCGATTCATACAGAACCGGATGGAACAAACATCAATGCAAACTGTGGCTCCACCCATATGGAAGAACTGATGGCAAGGGTTGTTGCAGAAAAAGCACAGATAGGTATTGCATTTGACGGTGATGCTGATAGAATGCTGGCAGTAGATGAAAAGGGCAGACTAGTCGACGGCGACCAGATTATGGCCATCTGTGCAAAACATATGAAAGAAAAAGGCCTTTTAAAACAGGATACGCTGGTTGTGACAGTAATGAGCAATCTGGGTCTTACGCTTATGGCCAAAGACAATGGAATCAAATTAGAAAGTACTAAGGTTGGCGACAGATATGTACTTGAGAATATGCTGGCAAATGGGTATAACGTTGGCGGTGAACAGTCGGGACATATTATTTTTTTAGACGATAATACAACCGGTGACGGACTTTTAAGTGCATTACGCCTCTTAGAGGTCATGGCAGAAACAGGGAAACCGTTATCGGAGCTTTCTTCTGTCATGAATGTACTTCCGCAGGCTCTGGTAAATGCAAAGGTTCCAAACCATAAGAAAAACAGTTATATGGAATACCCAAAAATTGCAAAGGCGATTGAGGAGTTAGAAGCAAAATTCGCGGGTGAGGGAAGGGTACTTATCCGTCCTTCGGGGACAGAACCGCTGGTCCGGGTTATGATTGAAGGCAAAGACCAGAAAGTGATTAGTGAAGAAGCGCATAAGCTGGCTGATTTAATCATGAAGGTTATGCTGTAGTAATTGCAATAAAATGAATAATAGGGGGAAATAATTGTGGTATCACAGTTAGTAAAAATAACAAATCCAACAGGTTTACATCTTCGTCCGGCAGGAAATCTTTGCAGAGAAGCGATGAAGTTCAAATGTAAGATTACATTTGAATATGACGGCAAAAATACCGCGAATGCAAAAAGTGTGCTTAGCGTGTTAGGCGCATGTGTAAAAAACGGAGATGAAATTACTCTGATATGTGACGGAGAAGATGAAGAAGCAGCTTTAAAGCAGTTGTCTGCATTTGTAGAAAACGGGTTAGAAGAATAAAAAAGCATTGTTAAGGAGATATGTGGAATGTTGAACTTTAAGAGATACAAGAGAGTACCGGTAGTAGATTATCCGCAGCGCCAGTGGCCGAATAAAGAAATCGAGAAAGCGCCTGTTTGGTGTTCTGTTGACCTGCGCGATGGCAACCAGGCCCTTATTGAGCCGATGACAGTAGAAGAGAAGGTTGAAATGTTCCGGCTCCTGCTAAAGCTCGGCTTTAAAGAAATTGAAATAGGTTTTCCTGCCGCATCTCAGATTGAATTTGATTTCCTGCGCAAGTTAGTGGCAGAAAATATGATACCTGATGATGTAAAAGTGCAGGTGTTGTGCCAATGCCGTCAGAACTTAATCACAAGAACATTTGAAGCCATTGATGGAATTAAAAATGTAATCTTTCATATTTATAACTCCACATCTACCCTTCAGCGTGATGTGGTATTCCATAAGGACCGTCCGGAAATCATCCAGATCGCCATTGACGGAACCCGCATGGTAAAAGAAGGGATGAAGAATTTTAAGGGAAATCTGCAATTAGAATACTCACCGGAAAGTTTTACAGGAACAGAGCTGGATTTTGCGCTGGAAATCTGTACCGCAGTCCAGAAAGAATGGAATCATGCCAATGAAAATCCGATAATTTTCAATCTTCCTGCAACGGTTGAGATGAATACCCCAAATGTATATGCAGACCAGATTGAATGGATGAACACGCGTTTTGAAGACAGAGATAATGTAATCTTAAGTGTTCACCCGCATAATGACAGAGGTACAGGTGTTGCAGCTACAGAGCTTGCTCTTCTTGCGGGCGCAGACAGGGTAGAGGGAACGCTGTTTGGAAATGGTGAAAGAACGGGTAATGTTGATATTCTAAACCTTGCCTATAATATGTTCTCACAGGGCATAAACCCGGAGCTGAATCTGGAAAATGTAAATGAGATTATTGATGTATACGAAAGATGCTGTAAGATGCAGGTAGGTATGCGTCATCCATATGCCGGCAAGCTGGTATTTACAGCTTTCTCCGGTTCTCATCAGGATGCGATCAATAAAGGCGAAGCAGCACTTAAAGAACGCGGATTGGATATCTGGGAGGTTCCGTATCTTCCAATCGACCCGGCAGACGTTGGACGACAGTATGAACCGGTTGTCCGTATTAACAGCCAGTCGGGAAAGGGCGGTGTGGCATTTGTTATGAATACGGTATACGGCTATAAACTTCCGAAAGCAATGCACAGAGAATTTGCAGACGTCATTCAGCTTATCTCTGAAACAGAAGGAGGCGAAGTTGCGCCGGCGCGTATTATGGATGCATTCCGTGAGGAATATTTAAAGTTAAAGACACCTTATGAATTTGTCAGTGCAAAGGTAGAAGATGACCATGAGGAGGATGAAACCAAGGTAACACTTGTGTTTAAATACAATGGGGAAGAAATCGTATCCGAAGCAAGAGGCAATGGCCCGATTGACGCGGTCAAACTGGCGATTCACCAGAGCGTAGGAGCGATGGATGTGGCGATTCTCGATTATGACGAGCATGCGCTTGGCGAAGGCTCACACGCCAAAGCCGCTGCTTATATCCAGATGCGCGATAACCGTACAGGAAATATTACATTCGGCGTCGGTGTAAGCAGCAATATTACACGAGCATCTATCAGAGCCGTATTCTCGGCATTAAATAGACTCGTAAATAAATAAGAGGATAAAATAATGAAAAAGAGTATCTCAAATATTATTGTTTATGTATTGAAAATGCTAATGTACGTCAGCTTGTTACTTACATTTGTGATTATATTTGGAATGGACAATGAAGCGATTCTTAATCCTTCAAGAACAATGGCGACTACTATACTTACGTTTATCATTGTAGGATTACTTATGGTGGCGATTTATGGCAAATACGATATCGGAAGACGAAAAAGCAAACCGATTATATATTCTATCGTTTTAGCCGCATTGCTTACAGATGTTGTTACTTACCTTCAGTTAATGATTATGAATACCATTACCCCGGATGTAAAGGCTTTCCGCTTAACCCATATATGGGAACTGTTGCTGGTAATGGTTATTCAGACGATACTGATTATTTTGTTTGTATATCTGGGACATGCCATATATTTCCGCCTGAATCCACCTGAAAAATGTTGTATCATTACAACAAAAGAATCGGATTTAGAGAAGCTGTCACGAGGCGTTAAGAGGTATAAGAAGCAGTATGACATCCGCCGGGTGGTAGATTACCGCCGGACGGATATTGAAGATATTATCAAAGATATGGATACTGTTATTTTATACAATGTTCCGGTTAGCGAAAGAACGGAAATCATCAACTATTGTTATGAGCGTTTGATCAATATCTATATCAATCCGGAAATTACCGATATTGTCGAAAATCTTGCAGAGCATTATCTGTTGGATGATGTATCCATGCTGAACTTTAATGTAGAAGGATTAACACTGGAGCAGAGATTCTTTAAGAGGGTTTTTGATATTATAGTATCTTTGTTTGCGATTATTATCAGCAGTCCGTTTTGGATTATCAGTGCAATCGCAATCAAGCTTGGAGACGGCGGTCCGGTATTCTTTAAACAAAAGAGAGCTACTCGCGGCGGCAGAGTATTTAATGTGTATAAATTCAGAACGATGAAGGTAAATGTGGACAACCGCTCTGCTACTGCGGATGATGACAGAATCACGAAGGTCGGCAAGATTCTTCGTAAGATGAGATTGGACGAGCTTCCGCAGTTTTTGAATATTTTTAAAGGTGATATGAGTTTTGTCGGCCCAAGACCTGAGATGTTAGAGAATGTATACTCTTACACTGCGGATCTTCCTGAGTTTAAGTACAGGCTCCGTGTGAAAGCCGGACTTACGGGTTATGCGCAGATCGCAGGAAAATACAATACATCTCCAAAGGACAAGCTTATTCTGGACATGATGTATATTGAAAAGTATAGTTTCTGGAGCGATATCAAACTCTGTTTCCAGACGTTAATTGTTCTGCTTAAATCGGATAGTACAGAAGGATTCCAGAATTCAGATGATGTATTTGTAGTGGAAGAGACACCGGAGAAGGTGGCGAGAAAGTAGTGGAGAGGATAATGATATTAGCAGGTATAACATTATTTCAACCGGATTTGGTACGGTTAAAAGAAAATATTGATTCCATTATACATCAGGCTGACGCTGTTGTCTGTGTTGATAACGGTTCCGGAAACATTGCTGAAATCAAACAGCTTTTGTCGGAATATAAGACAATAGATTTGATTGAAAATGGAGAAAATGTCGGGATAGCAAAAGCATTAAACCAGATGTTTGAATATGCCCAAAAAAACGGACAGGATTGGGTACTGACTTTAGATCAGGATTCTGTTTGCCCTGATAATCTTATCAGTGAATACAAAAAGCATATGAACATGGAGCATTTGGGGATGCTGTGTCCGCTTATTGATGATAGAAATTATGGTAACGAAGCGGCGTCATCTTCTGAAGTAGAAGAGGTGCAAAGATGTATTACATCAGCAGCCTTAAGTCCTGTTTCTGTATGGGAGGCGGTAGGCGGATACATGGAAGAACTGTTTATTGATTTCGTAGATCATGATTTTTGCGCAAAATTGCAGGAAAACGGTTATAAAGTGATACGGGTAAACACTACGCACCTGCTGCATGAGATTGGTCATGGGAAGAATCATGGAATTGGCAGCGTTAAACTGTTTACAACCTTAAATCATGGGGCTTTTCGTAAGTATTATATGGCTAGAAACTGGTATTACTACATTAAGGCGCATAAAGAGGTTTTGAATACAACAACAGAATGGACGAAATATTATTTCTTTTTTATCAAGACTTTCCTGTTTGAAGATAACAAAGCAGAGAAATGGAAGGCTATGGTAAAAGGAAATAAGGACGCGAAGGTTATGTGCGCCAAACGATTGAACAGATAAACAAGGAGTAATATGGTTGCGGGAGATAGAGTTTTATTTTTTGCATTATCCGGTTATTCAGACGGAATCGTAAAAATGATGCAGAATATGGGCTTAAGGGTTGATTATTTCAACGATAAGCCAAACGATGGAGTTGTGTGCAAGACTTTGGGAAGATATAAGGTTCCAATGTATCAGAAGGTGTTAGAAAACTACTATTCTAAGGTGATTGCATCGGTTGAAGACAGGGAATACGATTATATTCTTATCATCAGAGGCGAATACACACCAATTCATTCGTTGAAATTATTAAAGGAAAAGTTTCCAAAGGCAAAACTGGTTCTCTATATGTGGGACAGTATTTTAAACAATAAAAAAATCGAAATTAAGTGGCCATACTTTGATAAGGTAATGACATTTGATAAGAAGGATTATCTGGAATTCAAGGATACTCTTGAATTTCTGCCGTTGTATTATTACGAAGATTGTCTTCCGGATAATAATACAGCAGAAATGGAATATGATATTGCTTTTATCGGAACCGGTCATGGTGACAGAATTCAGATTATTAATCAAGTAAAGAAACAGTGTGAAGAAAAGGGACTAAGGATTTATATATTTATGTATCTCCCCCACAAGCTCGTATATCTATATAACAAGGTGACAAATCCTGCATTTAAACATGCAAAGATGAGCGATTTTTCTTATGAAAAAATGCCGTTTGAAAAGGTATATGAGATATATGATAAATCCAAAGCGGTTCTTGACATAGAGAGTATTACACAGACAGGACTTACAATGAGAACCCTTGAGATTATCGGACTTCATAAGAAACTGATAACAACAAATCCTGATATTGTGAATTATGATTTCTATAATGAAAATAATATTCAGGTAATGGATAGGACGAATCCAAAAGTGGATGCAGAATTTATCAATCACGGGTATCGTGAATTAGAGGCATCCGTCTATAAGCAGTATAGTCTTGAAAGCTGGTTAAGAAATGTACTCAGCTAAAGGAGGAAATATGAAAGTATTAGTTACAGGAGCCAATGGTTATGTTGGTCAGGGAGTTGTAAGACATCTTCTGGATAATGGATACGAAGTAATTGCTACTGATTTTGCATTAAATCATGTGGACTCCCGTGCAACTAAGATTGCCGGAAATATATTTGAAATGGAAAATCCATACGAAGAACTTCAGGCGCCGGATGTGGTCATTCACCTCGCATGGAGAGATGGTTTTATGCATAGTTCTTTGAATCATATCAATGATTTGCCAAAACACTATGCATTTCTTATGAAAATGCTGGACTTAGGCGTGGGAAAGATTGCTGTTATGGGAAGTATGCATGAAGTGGGATTTTTTGAAGGCTGCGTCAAAGAGGATACGCCGTGCAATCCATTATCACTGTATGGTATTGCAAAGAATGCTTTGCGTCAGATGATGGAAGTTGCTGTAAAAGGCAAGGATATAAAGCTGCTGTGGTTAAGAGGTTATTATATCGTTGGCAATGCAGAATACGGCTGCTCCATTTTCTCAAAACTTATGAGCGCTGCAAAAGAAGGACAGAAAACGTTTCCATTTACAACGGGACAGAATCAGTATGATTTCATTGATTATGAATTGTTCTGTGAACAGATTGCCAGAGCTTCTGTTCAGGATGAAATTGCAGGCACAATCGAATGCTGCTCCGGTAAGCCTGAAAAATTAGCAGACAGGGTAGAGAGATTTATTGTAGAAAACAATTTGGATATCCAGTTGGAATACGGCACTTTTCCAGACAGACCATATGATTCTAAGGCAGTATGGGGAGATGCAACGAAAATTAACTTAATCATGGATAAGTGCAAAGGCTAGGAGAACGGTTTATGTGGTATGGATGGTATGAAACAATACTCAATGTGAAAAATCTGCTGATTACAAAAGTATTTTATCCAAAAGCAAGATTAGTCCGTTTTCCCTGCTATGTTAGAAACAAAAAGCATATTGTATTTGGTGAAGGCTTCACCTGTGGATATAACTGCCGCTTAGAAAGTGTAGAAACCAAACCAGACAGTTATGGGAAAATTAAGTTTGGCAAAAATGTTAAAATAGGAGATAATGTGCATATTTCAAGTGCAGCCAGCATTGAAATTGGCAGCAACGTGTTGATGGCGTCCCATATTTTTATTACGGATTTAGATCATGGTAAATATGCCGGAGAAAATCAGACCGGGCCAGATACACATCCGGATACACGGGAAATCCATAGTGCGGATGTTAAAATCGGGGAGAATGTCTGGATTGGAGAAAACGTAGTTGTATTAAAAGGCGTAACAATAGGAAAAGGAAGTATTATAGGTTCTGCTTCTGTCGTTACTAAGAGCATACCGGAAGGGTGCATTGCAATAGGCAGTCCGGCAAGGGTAATAAAAAAATGGAATGAAGAAGCACAGATTTGGGACAGAGTGTGTGAATAAATATGGAGGTATTGTGTGATGTCTCGAAAATATACATATAGTGTATGCGTTGCAACATACAATGGGGAGAAGTATATTGAAGAACAGCTTAGAACAATATTGTGTCAGTTGACAGAGGCAGATGAAGTGGTTGTCAGTGATGATGGCTCAAAAGATGGAACACTTCAGGTTGTAGAACAGTTAAAAAAAGAATATCCGATTATCAAGATTGTGAAAGGACCGCAGAAGGGATTTTCCTGTAATTTTGAGAATGCAGTATTAAATGCATCCTGCGATATCATTGTTTTTTCCGATCAGGACGATATTTGGAAAAAGGATAAAATTGAAAAAATTAACGAGGCGTTTGAAAAAGATGAAGCGTGTACAACGATTCTTCATACCATGAGTACATTTCGTGCCGGAGAGGAAGAAGGTCACGAAATTCCGATGGGGTATCATAAGGGGGTATTCCGAAACTGGCTTATGAGTTCATACTGGGGCTGCTGTATGGCTGTAAAAAGAGAATTCATGATGCGCTTTATTCCGTTTAGGGAATATTGTGTGGGTCATGACCAGCTAACTGGTCTTATGACAGAAAAATATGGTAAGGTAGTATTTTTGCCGGAAGATTTGATTATGCACCGGCTCCATGACAGTAATACATCTTTTACACAGCCGTTTACTAAGAAAATCAAATTCCGGCTGGATATGTTAAAAGATTACCTGTATACCGATAAGGTATATCAAAACAGCCGTAAGTAGAGTTACCTAAGTTATTTGGAGGATTATTTATTTGCAGAAACTATTTAATGAGAGAAAAAATAACATGATTATACAGACGGGGCAGAATAAATTGTGTCACATACAGCGGCTTGCAGAACTGCTTGTATATCTTTATGCGTTAGAATGTGTATTTGGTGCAAGCGGAAGAATGTTTTCCATTGGTGGAGTAAGCATTCGAATGATTTTATTTACTTTGGCATTTGTTGCCACAGCGCCATTTGTAATTCAAAAGAGGAAGGAATTGCTTCGCAATCCAAGTGTTATTATAACATTAATTTTCGGGGCGGCTGTTGTTGTTAGTGCTATAATCGGAATATTTAACAATAACAGGATTGGCTTTATATGGGCAGATATAAGCGGTTTCTTAGCATTTGCACTGCTTCCGGGTATGTTTGCCGTTATAGATAACGGCAAAAAAGTCAATAAGCTTTTGAATGTAATATACTACG
Source organism: uncultured Agathobacter sp. (assembly GCA_944381555.1). Taxonomy (GTDB): domain Bacteria; phylum Bacillota; class Clostridia; order Lachnospirales; family Lachnospiraceae; genus Roseburia. The sequence goes on from CALWLL010000007.1 coordinate 129,921, forward strand.
CTTCATTTGCGGTAGCAGTGGTTACTGCGGTGTTTCATTTCGGTCTTGCATGGATGGATGACGCAACCATCAATCATATAAACAAATGGATTAACGAAAGAAGCCTTGGTGGATTTGCATTGCTCGCAACGCATATTTACCGGGTATATTTCAGATCACAGATATTCCTGCAATTCTCGCTATTAATTGGTGTATGGAAGTTATGGGGCACTAAGTCAAAGAAAAGACGTTTCGTGCTGGCTTTGTGCGAAGGCGTAATGATGTTTGCGCTCATTATTTCTTACACAAGAGGTTTTTGGGTTGGGGTTGCAGCCGCAGCCGCAGCCGCCCTGTTTTTAGAATGGAAAAACTGGAAAAAGCTGGTGCGTACGGCATTGATGGTATTAGTTGTTTTTGTTGCTTTTACAGGAGTATCCACAATGTGCTACAGGCAGCCTTATGTGTTTGTTGAAATCGTCAATAGGTTCAGCCCGAATTTAATCGTTCTTGGTCCGGAAATAGAAGATGGACCAGGGGGTTTTACTGAGGATGATACGTCTGATGAAACAGATACAGAAGACGATTTTGATATTATAGATGAAGCGAATGAAAATGCTGTTAATATGCGGAAAGAAACGCTAAAGGCGCTCAATAAAAAAATTGCCGAACATCCAATTGTGGGCAGTGGTCTTGGAACAAACTTAGACGGAGTCCGCAAAGACGGAAAAACGGAATATATGTATCTCGATATCCTGATGAAAATGGGATTAGCCGGACTGCTTGTTTTTTTGATTACTTATTTTATGATGCCTGCCGTGCATGTAATAAGACGGTTGAAGTGTTTTTCAAAGACGCTCCAGTGGCAGGATAACCGAGTGCGTAACAGTTTTATTGTAGCAGGATATTTTGGAGTGGCTGTCACAAGTGCTTTTAATCCTTTCCTTACATCACCTATGGGAGTTTTTATGTTGATCACAGCGAGTCTTTGCGTTCTTCAAGAGGAAAGCATCTTCAAGCGTGATTGACATCAGGTTTGGGGAGTGGAATAATATTGGCGGAAGAACGCAAAGAGGGAGAACGCAGGCAGTGAACGAATTAATGCTTAGCATATATGTTGCCACATATAATCATGAAAACTATATTGGAAAAGCCTTAGACGGCATTTTAATGCAAAAAACGGAATATCCTTACGAAGTACTGATTGGTGAGGATTGTTCGATAGACGGAACCAGACGAATTTTAAAAGAATACGAAGAAAAGTATCCGGGAAGATTCCAGATTTTTTACCGGGAACACAATATGTTTCACGAAGAAGTGAATAATGGCGAAGATTTAAAAAGACGTTGTCGCGGAAAATATATTATTGGGTTAGAAGGGGATGATTACTGGACCGATCCATACAAGATTGATAAACAGATCCGTTTTCTTGAGGAACATCCCGATTATATGGCGGTAGCACATAATTGTGTGGTGGTTGATGAGTTTTCAAATCCAAACGGTGAAGAGTATCAGGAGTGCAAGGATGAAGAATATACGATTCATCATTTTGCCAGTGAAATTATGCCGGGACAGCTTACCACAGTTATGTATAGGAATTTTTACGCTTATGATGTAGTGGATGCCAGTATATGTAAGAGAAAATTAAGCCCTGGGGACCGTTGTATTTATTTTACGCTTGTAGCCAACGGAAAAGTTTACTGTATGCAGGAAATCATGAGCGCATACAGACATATTACCAATAAGGGGACAAGTTTCAGCGCTACATACAGCTATCAGTATCCGAAGTGGAAAGCGTTAACATCAGCGTTCCTAGAGTATGCGGACAAATTAAATAATGCCGAGGCAAAGAAATATGCAGAATTTATGTATATGCGGAATGTATATATGGCAGTCAAATATAAAGCTCTTACTTTAGGGGAGGCGTTACGGGAAGTAAAAGACCTCTCACATAAGATGAGAGCATTCATCATGTGTATCATTTTTATCATTAATAAGAGAGTCTTGAAGAAAGACGTGCAGATATAATGTTCGAAAGGAATTACAATGAACAGTAAGTTGTTAAATGGACTTCTTTGGAAGTTTCTGGAGCGCTTTGGGGTGCAGGGGGTACAGTTTGTTCTCCAGATTATTCTGGCGCGTTTGCTGAGTCCTGAACACTATGGAGTGTTGTCCATTATGGTTATTTTTACAACGCTTGCAAACGTATTTATTCAAAATGGTTTTAATACAGCATTGATGCAGGACAAGGATGTTACAGAAGAGGACTATTCTTCTGTATTCTGGGTTACGCTTATTGTGGCGACAGTTCTATATGGTGTTTTGTTTATGGCGGCTCCGCTGATAGGGGAGTTTTATGAAATGCCTTCAATCGTAACACCGTTTAGAGTAATTGCGCTTATGTTATTCCCTGGAGTAATTAACTCTATTCAGTTGGCAAAAACAAGCAGGGAATTAAATTTTAAAAAAGTATTCTATGGTAATATCGGCGGGATTTTTATATCCGGGATTGTGGGGATTGCTATGGCATATGCAGGCGCAGGTTTGTGGGCATTGGTTGCGCAGACTGTGCTTAATGTAGTAATCGCATCCATAGTGATGTGGTTTATGGTGGATTTCCAGCCTAAGCTGCATTGTGATTTTAAACGCGTTGCAAAGTTATTTTCGTTTGGGTGGAAGATTCTCGTATCTAGTTTGATTGATACGTTATATCAGGATTTAAGCAGTCTTATTATAGGGAAGAAATACAGTTCCGGTACGCTGGGATATTATAACAGGGGAAAACAGTTTCCGCAGTTTTTTATAACTGCTATAAGCAGTACAGTGCAAAGCGTAATGCTTCCTGCTATGGCGGAAAAACAGGATGAAAAGCAAAACGTAAAACAACTGATGCGAAGCTCCATTATTATGAGCTCCTATCTTGTGTTTCCAATGATGGCGGGGCTTGCAGGCGTTGCGCCGACCCTGATTTCATTGCTTCTTACGGATGTGTGGCTTCCTTGCGTGCCGTACTTACAGATATTCTGTGTGTCTATGGCATTTAATCCGGTACATGCGTGCAATCTTCAGGCAATTAATGCAATGGGGAGAAGCGATATATTTTTAAAGCTTGAGATCATCAAAAAAGGAATTGGGATTCTGGCGCTGGTCGTTGCAGTAGCGTGTTTTGAGACGCCGGTTGCAATCGCAATGACAGGCGTTTTTACGATGTTTACCAGTTGTTTTATCAACGCATATCCAAATAAGAAACTGATTGATTATTCTTATTTTGAGCAGATGAGGGATTATGTCCCATCTCTGATTATATCAGTCTTAATGTTTGCGGCTGTATATATGACAGGTTATGTGCAGTGCGGTATGATTGGGAAACTATTGTTGCAGGTAATAGTAGGAGTTATAGTATATACAGCATTATCTATCGTGTTTGGATTACAGGGATTTAGAATGCTGCGGAAGGTGTTACAGAGGATAGTGTGAAAAATAAATCTTTGTGCGGCAATCTGAGCCTGCGCGCCGCTTGGCTCAAGGCTGCAAATGCGCAAAAAGCGGCGCAGAAATGGGGACTATAATGAAAATTTTAGTATTAGCCGGAGGATATGACCAGATAGGGCTGATTGAAGAGTTAAAAAGTCGTGGACATGAAGTAATCTTAGCTGATTATTTTGAAAATCCGCCGGCAAAAAAAGTGGCAGACAAACACTATCAGATTAGTACATTGGATGAAGCTGCCGTAAAAGATGCAGCGGTAAAAGAGCAGGTGGACTTAATTACAACAGCCTGCACGGATCAGGCTTTGCTAACCGTTGCAAAAGTATCAGAAGAGCTTGGACTTCCTACATATATTAGTTATGAGAAGGCATTAGCCGTAACCAATAAAAAATATATGAAGGATATTTTTATCAGGGCAGGGATACCAACAGCAAAGTGCAGAGTTTACTCGGACAAAGAAGTGTTTATGCAGGAAAAGAATACAATCACATATCCTTCTGTTGTTAAGCCATGTGATTGTAATAGTTCCAAAGGGGTTATCAGAGTTGAAAATGAGCAGGAACTAATTACAGCAGTAAACAATGCATTTACACTAAGCCGCAGCCATCTTGTGATTGTTGAAGATTATGTTGAAGGCGAAGAGGTATCGATTGACGTATATGCTGATGTGGAAGGCGCTAAAGTACTATCTGTAAGCCAGACCGAAAAAATTGGGGAATCAAAGGATTCCTTTACGATTTTTAAGAGTAAATATCCGGTACCTATGTCGGAAAGGCTCCAGAAAAGGATTGCAGAAACTGCGCAGCAGATTGCGGACGCATTTGAACTGAAAAATTGTCCGATTTTGATTCAGGCAATTATATATGGAGATAATATAAGTGTCATTGAGTTCAGCGCCCGCATGGGAGGCGGTACGAAATACAAACTGATTGAATATATGTCAGGAATTGACATAATGAAAGTGTATGTGAACCGGATTCTTGGCGATACTGCTCAGATTGTAAATCCGATACCTTCCAAAAAGAAAATAGAACTTAATTATGTTTACGCGTATAATGGAGTGTTCACATCTCTAAAAAACTTTGACGAGTGTTTAGAAACGGGAGAAATAGAAGCCTATTATCAGTATAAGGAGAGTGGCGCGGTCATTGAGAAGGCAAAGACTAGCAGCGACAGGGTTGCGGGTTTTCTTCTGCTCGCAGAAGAAGAAAGGGAAATGGAAGAAAAGCGTAACTATGTGCTCAAAAAGTTAGATGTATTAAACGAGCGCAAAGAGAGCATGATGATTAAAAATATATATGGAGGTGGCAAAGATGACGAATGAGAGAAAATATATACTTGGGGCGTCCATTGGAAATTGTGTGCATGTTGCAGGGGTTATACATTTTATGAGCCTGGCAGAAAATGAAGGCTATCAGACCAAATTCCTAGGTCCGGCAATTCCTGTGGACAAGCTCTTTGAAGAAATTAAAAAAGAGAAGCCAACTATGGTAGGAATAGGCTATCGTCTTACACCGGAAAATGTGATTCCCATTTTAGAGGAGGTAGACGCAAGACGTAAGGAATTGGATTTTGAAGTGACGTGGGTATTTGGCGGAACGAAGCCGGTAGCGGATATTGCTAAAAACTATGACTTCTTTGCATTCATCTCGGATGGATATGATGATATTAATGACAGTATTCGTTTCCTTCGCGGAAAAAACAAAAAGGATGAAGAAAAAAGTTATGGAAGCACATTAATTGAACGTATTAATGAAAGCTATCCATACCCAATCTTAAGACATCATTATGGTCGTCCATCTATGGAGGAAACGGCAGAAGGCATCAAAAAGATTTCAGAAGCAAAGGTTTTAGATGTTGTGTCATTAGGACCTGACCAGAATGCACAGGAATTTTTCTTTCATCCGGAAAAAATGAAAGAGGAATTTTCGGGTGCAGGCGGAGTACCAATCCGTACGCCGGAAGATTTGAAACAATTAAAAGACGCGTCCCGCAGAGGAAACTATCCTCTGGTGCGCTGTTACAGCGGAACAGAGGATGTGTTTGAATACGCAGATATGCTGGTGGATACCATTGATAACGCGTGGACTGCAATTCCGCTTTGCTGGTATAATGAATTAGACGGTCGTGGAACCAGAAGTCTGGAAACCTCTATGGCTGAGGCGAAGGAATTGATAAAGTGGCATGCAACGAGAAATATTCCGGTTGAAATCAATGAACCGCATCACTGGGGACTTCGTGATGCACATGATGTCATCGCAGTTGCAATGGCATATATCAGTGCTTATAATGCAAAGAAACTTGGGGTAACGCATTACGTTTCCCAGTATATGTTCAATAATCCAAATGGTCTGGCATTTTCTATGGATTTGGCAAAGATTATGGCAATGATAGAAATGGTAGAAAGCCTTAGGGATGAAAACTTTACGGTATACCGTGAGACGCGTGCCGGACTTGCATTATTTAGTGCGGATAGGGATGTGGCAAAGGGACAGCTTGCAGCATCTACATTTATGCAGATGGTTGTAAAACCGCATATCATGCATGTTGTCGGTTATTGTGAAGCAGACCATGCAGCTACGGCGGAGGAAGTAATTGAAAGCTGTAAGATTGCAAAAGGCGTCATCCGTCATGTATTAAATGATGAATTCTCCATCAACAAGGATGCGGCTATTACGGCAAGAAAGAACGAACTGTTAAGTGAGACGAAAGTGCTTCTTGATTTTATCATGGAGGAATATAAGGAATATGACGATCCGCTTGCAAATACAGAAGTGTTGTGCGACTGTGTACGCAAAGGATATATTGATGCTGTTCATATCTTAAAGAATGAAAAGTATAAAGGAGATTTAAAGACCTGTATCAAGGACGGAAAATGTCTTGCAGTTAATCCGGAAAATGGAAAAATTATGGGGGAAGCGGAGCGGTTGCTGCGTTTAAAGAAAAAGAATGGATAAAGTAGCAATTATTGGCGGCGGACATCAGGGACTGGCTATGGCTGCCCACTTATCGCTTAATGATGTAGAATGTTATTTATGGAACCGAACCGCTCAAAATATTAGAGACGTACTTGAGAACGGAGAAATCTTCTGTCAGGGAATCGTACATGGTATTGCACATGTGAGTCATGTTTCTACAGATATCAGAGAGTGTTTGCAGAAATTGATCATGATTACAACACCATCGAGTGCGCATAACGATCTGGCGAAAATGCTGGCTCCTTATGTGGATGATACGTATACGATTGTGTTAAATCCTGGAAGAACGTTTGGTGCGCGCGAGTTCTTACGGGTTTTAAAGGAAAATGGCTGTAGCAGTCTGCCGGTTGTGGCAGAAACGCAGACGATTATTTATACATGCCGTAGAAACGACAGAAACACGGTATCTATTTATGCATTAAAAGAAGGTGTTCCACTTGCAACAGCGGATTCTTCGAAAGCACAGCAGGTAATTAATGCTTTGCCGGAATGCATTCGAGGATATTTTGTGGCGGCTGATTCCGATGTGGAGACATCTTTAGGAAACGTAGGAATGGTGCTTCATTGTGCGCCGGTACTGATGAATATCGGATGGATAGAAAGCAAAACGGTTGAATTTAAGTATTACTATGAAGGAATTTCACCATCAATTGCAAAGGTATTAGAAAAGATTGATGCAGAACGAGTGGCAGTTGCGAATGCTATGGGAGCGGAAATGGAAACGCTTATGGGATGGTTAATCCGCACATATCATACACATGGATCGAATTTGTTTGAATGTTTGCAGAATAATGAGTCCTATAGGGATATTGATGCACCTGTTACGATATATCACAGATATATCGAAGAAGATGTACCAAATGGTTTGGTTCCACTCGAAGCGGCAGGAAAAAAATATGGCGTCGAAACACCAACGACCTCTCTTATTATTGATCTGGCAAATGCAGTCATGCAGAAGGATTATCGTCAGACTGGTCGTAAATGCAGTTAATAAGAGGAGAAAAACAAAATGGAAGAAAAAATTCTCGTAACACGTTCATCAATGCCATCGATGGACGAATATATTGAGGAAATAAGGGATTTATGGGAAAGCCATTGGCTTACGAACATGGGAATAAAACATCAGAAATTGCAGAGTGAACTGGAAAAATACTGTGATGTTCCTCATGCAATTTTATACACTAACGGACATCTTGCCTTAGAAAATGCTATTGCTGCAATGCAGTTTCAAGAGGGAGGAGAGGTAATTACAACTCCGTTTACGTTCGTATCAACAACACATGCCATTGTTCGAAATGGGCTGGTTCCGGTATTTTGTGATGTAAACGAAGTAGATTATACGATTGATGTAACCAAGATAGAAGAACTGATTACAGATAAGACAGTTGCAATTGTTCCGGTTCATGTATACGGTAATCTTTGTGATGTCGGGACAATCCAAAAAATAGCAGACAAACATAACCTTAAAGTCATTTATGATGCTGCCCATGCATTTGGCGTACAGTATAAAGGAGTAAATGCTGCAAATTTCGGCGATGCATCGATGTTTAGTTTTCATGCAACCAAGGTATTTAATACCATTGAAGGGGGCGCTGTTACATTTGCAGACGATTCACTGGTTCAGGTGCTTAACGACATGAAAAATTTTGGTATTCGAGGACAGGAAAGTATTGCCTATGTTGGAGGCAACGCCAAGATGAGTGAGTTTCAGGCGGCAATGGGAATCTGCAATCTTCGTCATCTTGATGAAGAAATTCAGAAACGTAAATCGGTAGCAGAGCATTACCGCGAGAGATTAAGCGGAGTGGATGGTATTCGATTGTGTAAAGAGCAACCGGAGGTTAAACATAATTATTCTTATTTCCCTGTTGTATTTGATGGATATAAGTATACGAGGGATGAAATATTCGAAATGCTGGGTAAAGAAAATATTGTAGCACGTAAATATTTCTATCCATTGACGAACGATATTGAGTGTTATGCAGATTATCCAACAGCAGGGGCACAGAAGACGCCTGTAGCAAAACATACGGCAGACCGCGTGCTAACGCTCCCGATGTATGCAGATTTATCATCAGAGGCAGTGGATAAGATTTGCGATATTATTTTGAAATAATTATATATGTAATGTGAATTGTCCTGGCCGCATGGTCGGGACATATTTTTTTTAAAATGAAATATAAATGTATATACATGGAAATAATATTTGAAAAAAGAAATATTTAGGTGTATGATAAAAATGGTTATTAGTTCGCAAAATACGAAAATAGATACGCAAGAGGGCAAAAATATGATTATAATGGATATTAAAATTAATAATTTTATGTTGTTTAAAAACTTTCATATGAATATGTCATACCCTAAAAAGATAGTAGACTCTTGTATCGAGGGAGAATTTTTAAAAGAGAGAAAAAATTTCAGATATAAGAAAGTAAATATTATAATGGGAGCAAATGCGGTTGGAAAGACTTCAATTGGAAAATTTATGATGCATGTTCTCAATTTTATTAAACACAAAAAGCGGGATGATTTAATAGATTCGATTGGCAATAAGAGCTTAGAGGCAGGATGTAGTGTTGATTTTGTGGATGCAAAATATAATTTGACCAGAGTGGATATTAAAATTAGTCCACAATCGGAAAAGAATAGTGATTTACTAATGGAAGTATGTGTCAGAAGTTTAGAGATAAACAAACGCGACAATTACGAAACCTGCGTGCGGCGGATAGAAGAACTGCCGTTAAGGATGACGTCAGATGTTGATTTAGAATTAGAGAAGGTGCCTAAAATTGGCTGGATGTTTGGATACTCAGAAGATTCCGTTGATGGTGTTGATTGTGAAGATTCTGAAAGTTATCCGGCTATATTGGATTATACACTGCGTGCATTAGATCCATCTATTATAAAAGTGGAGAAATTAAATGAAGTAAAGGATTCCTATGTTGTCAGGACGAAACTGCAGGATTTCATTATTCAAGATGGAGAAGTGATAAGGAACAGTTTACTATCGAGTGGAACAAAGGCGGGTATTGATGTTGCAAGAATGCTGTCCGGCATATGTGAAGGCTCTTATGGATTTTACTATTGTGATGAACTTTTCTCTTATGTACACAGTGATATTGAAAAAGCCTTCCTAAGCGTAATGATTAACAAACTGAAGGATAATCAGCAGCTTTTCTTTACGACGCATAATTCAGATGTTTTGGATATGCAGTTACCAAAGCATACGTTTTGCTTTTTGAAAAAGGATGTAAATGATGCAGAAGAACCGATTAAATGCATTGAAGCATCAAAATACTTGAAACGAAATACAGATTCACTAAGACATGCCATAGAGAACGATTTGTTTTCAACAGCACCTAATCTGGAGCTGATTTACGAAATAGAGAATTTATAAGTACATTTGGAGGAAAATGTGGGGAATAGATATTTTCATTATTATGTAGAAGGGGAAGATGATAAAAAAGTAATCAATACTTTAAAAACAGATTTTCAGTTGATAGAACCCGGAAAAGTCGACAAGTTCAACGTTGTTCAAAAAGAACTGAATATGAATCATATGCGTGTATTGAAAAAAGGAACAATCGTTGTATTGGTATTTGATACTGATACGAAAAGTTCAGATATATTGAAAAAGAACATTAAATTTTTACAAAAACAAAGTTTTGTTAGCAAAGTAGTATGTGTTCCTCAGGTCTTTAATCTGGAGGATGAATTGGTTAGAAGCTGTTCTATCAGGAAAATCTGTGAACTGACAAAGAGTAAGACAGAAAGTGAATTTAAAAGTGATGTCCTTAGTATGAATAATCTAAAGGAAAGGCTCAAAGAATGTGGATTTTCATTTGATAAATTCTGGACATCTAAACCACATGGACCTTTTTTGGAGTTTCCTAACGACTCAAATCAAATTAAAATCAGATAGAAGGATATAGTGATGAAAAGCCGACGTATTAACGACAAAATAATAGCCCTTATTTTAGGAGTATCTCTGGGCCTTCTTTTAATTCTTATCATATGGAATAATAAGCAGCAGGAGTCGCTAAGATTTGAAGGGCAGACACAGACAGGAAATAATGAAGCAGAAAGAGGTTCAGAAATAGAATCAGCCTCTGGATTGGGAACAGAGTCAGAAACAGAAATACCGCCTATCGTTTTAAATGAGAATCCGCTTACGGGAGAATTTAATCTCACAGACGGAGCTGTAGGAAAGCGTCCGGTGGCTGTTATGATAAATAATGTGAACAAATCTATGCCACAATATGGAGTTGCGCAGGCGGACATTATTTTTGAAATTCCGGTAGAAGGGTATCTTACCCGGTTTATGGCAGTTTATGCGGATTATACGCAAATGCCAAAGATATGCTCGATTCGAAGCTGCCGCTCTTATTTTCCGGCAATAGCGAAGGGGTTTGATGCCGTATATGTCTATTCAGGAATGGCAAGTGTAATCCGGGATTATGTGGATTCGCTGGATTTAGCTGAATTTGAGGGCGGCCGGAATCACGGAGGGTTGTTTGGCAGGGATCAGGAACGAAAAGAAGCGGGATATTCTCTGGAACACACTATGTATTTTGACGGAACGGGCATTGTAGAGGCTATGGAAGAGAGAAATCTTCGCAGTGATATTATATCAGGAAAAGAAGGAAACGCATTTTTATTCCATGAGCCTGACGAGCAGGTAAAACCGGAAGGCGAAAGCTGCGGCGTTGTTGAGATTGATTTTGGTGCGGCTACAGCTACGCTGACCTACGATTCGAAAACCAATACCTATTTAAAGGAATTAAACGGAAACCCACAGATAGATGGCGAAGAAGGAACCCAGTTGGCATTTACCAATGTGTTTGTGCTTGAAACAACGATTACGACAGAAGAATATGGAAACCATAAGGATGTCGATTGGCATGGCGGCAACGGATATTATGTATCCAACGGCGCAGTACAGCGGATAACGTGGTCTAAGAAGGATGAAAAAGCGTCTCTGAAATTCTATGATACAGATGGGGAAGAATTAGCGATAAATCGCGGAAAGAGTTATATTGCAATCAGTCGGAAGAACCGGGTAGAATTTACTGGGACGGTCACAGAGGAATGATATTCTAACAATAAGTTGTAAGCGTTCTTTTTTACAAATTTGTTGTAAGAAGTATTTTAGATAAAGAGAAATCGGATGGAACTACTATTTTTGAATAAGATGCCATAAAACAACCATAGAAGAAGTGGCTCATACCCTTGACAGATAATGTTTTTGCAATATAATAGGGCTTAAAATGTCGTAATATAAAGAATGCTTATCAAAATCAGTTAAGGAGAAGATAGATGGAATATAAATTGTCAAAAGAAGAATCGTTCAATCATAGCATTGGGGTTATATTTTGCCATTCCTTTTGTTGTAATATCTTTGTGTATTGTACTCGGAAAGTTCATGAAGCGTTTTGTTCCGACATTGTACCAAGTTGTAATGGGGGGACGTATTTGATTTGGTAGCGAACCAATCGGCCTATATATCTGCATATCTGAGAACATTAAAATATTGAAGTTACTGCTTACAGTGTATAGGATAAACATAATCATTAATATTCGAGTTCAAATTTGAACAGTTCAAATCAGAAAACAGGCAATCTGTAATTCAGGAGTATGTGGACTCGCTGGAATCTATCATGTATTTGAGCGAAATTTACTGGAGCTGCTACAGCAGAATGAAGGTAACAACACTTGACATTTCTTACTTGTATACATTATAATGACAGATGGAGAGTATAAATTAAAATATACAAGACTTAAGGCTACATAGGTGCGCTGCATTTGTGTAGCCTTTTCTCATATCATAGGAAAGGCGTGATACATTAATGTGTGAAGGAGGATGCAGTTCTTATGATTAAAAAGGCTCTGTACAAGCAAACCCTTGCATCATACCGTCAACTCGTCCAACCTTCTTTGGGAAAAATTAGGCAACATTCATAAAAAAGCAGAAATTAAAAAATAATACTTGAAGGTGACGTATGGTTACCTTTTATAATAATATTATGTAAGACATAAATTCAACAAAATATGTGCATATATAACTTGTATGCAAGAAAAAGGAGAAGTGCAATGAAAGGAATAATTTTAGCCGGCGGTTCAGGCACACGTCTTTACCCGCTTACAATGGTAACATCAAAACAGTTGCTCCCAATTTATGACAAGCCAATGATTTACTATCCAATGTCAGTTCTTATGAATGCCGGCATTCGTGATATTTTAATCATTTCCACACCACAGGATACACCAAGATTTAAAGAATTATTAGGAGACGGACATCAGTTTGGAGTAAACCTCTCTTATGCCGTACAGCCAAGTCCGGACGGTCTGGCGCAGGCATTTATCATTGGTGAAGAATTTATTGGAAATGATACGGCAGCGATGGTGCTTGGAGATAATATCTTCGCAGGACATGGTCTTAAGAAGCGCTTAAAAGCCGCTGTAGAAAACGCAGAAAACGGCAGGGGTGCAACCGTATTTGGTTATTATGTAGACGACCCTGAGCGTTTTGGCATTGTAGAATTTGATTCCGAAGGCAAGGCTGTCTCTATCGAAGAGAAGCCGGCTCAGCCAAAAAGTAATTATTGTGTGACAGGTTTGTATTTTTATGATAATAGGGTTGTGGAATATGCAAAGAATTTAAAGCCGTCTGCACGCGGCGAGTTAGAAATCACAGACCTTAACCGTATCTATCTGGAGAATGGCGACCTTAACGTGGAGCTTCTCGGTCAGGGCTTTACCTGGCTTGATACGGGTACACACGAAAGCCTTGTAGACGCTACTAACTTTGTTAAAACGGTAGAAACACATCAGCATCGTAAGATTGGCTGTCTGGAGGAAATTGCATACCTAAATGGCTGGATTTCAAAAGAAGATGTTCTTGAAGTATATGAGGTACTCAAGAAAAACCAGTACGGTCAGTATTTAAAAGACGTAATTGACGGTAAATACCGCGAGCAGTTGTACTAAAAGCTGCAATAAGAGCAAATAAACATATCTAAGAGACATAAAAGGAGAAAAACTACTATGACAATTATTGTAACAGGCGGAGCAGGCTTTATCGGCAGCAACTTTGTATTTCATATGTTAAACAAATACCCTGACTACCGCATCGTATGCGTTGATGCATTAACATATGCAGGAAACTTATCTACCTTAAAGGATGTTATGGATAATCCGAACTTCCGTTTTGTAAAAATGGACATCTGTGACAGAAAAGGAATCTACGGATTATTCGAAGAAGAACATCCTGACATCGTTGTAAACTTTGCGGCGGAGTCACATGTAGACCGCTCCATCGAAAACCCGGAAATTTTCTTACAGACAAACATTATCGGTACGGCAACACTTATGGACGCATGCCGTGAATATGGAATCACACGTTACCATCAGGTATCAACAGATGAAGTATACGGAGACCTTCCACTGGACCGTCCGGACCTCTTTTTCACAGAAGAAACACCAATCCACACAAGCAGTCCGTACAGTTCATCAAAGGCAGGCGCTGACCTTCTTGTATTAGCATACCACAGAACATTTGGACTTCCTGTAACCATCAGCCGTTGTTCAAACAACTATGGTCCGTATCATTTTCCGGAGAAATTAATTCCGCTTATGATTGCGAATGCATTAAATGACAAGCCGCTTCCGGTATACGGCAAGGGTGAAAATGTCCGTGACTGGTTATATGTAGAAGACCATTGCAAAGCGATTGACCTTATCATTCACAAAGGCCGTGTTGGTGAAGTATATAACGTTGGCGGACATAACGAAAAGACAAATATTGAAATCGTTAAGATTATCTGTAAAGAATTAGGAAAGCCGGAAAGCCTGATCACATATGTAGCTGACCGCAAGGGACATGATATGCGCTATGCAATTGACCCGACAAAGATTCACAACGAGCTTGGCTGGCTGCCGGAAACAAAATTTGAAGACGGTATTAAAAAGACAATCAAATGGTATCTTGATAACAAGGAATGGTGGGAAGAAATCATCTCGGGAGAATATCAGAATTACTATGAGCGTCACTATGGCACAGCAGAAGACAAATAAAATAAGCCGGTAAAATTTGTTTACAGCAAGCCAGATATGGCATATATGGAGGAAGAAGAAATTGAAAGTTCTTGTAACAGGTGTGGCAGGACAGCTTGGCCATGATGTAATGAACGAATTAGCCAAGAGAGGATATGAAGGTATTGGCAGTGATATTGCGCCTTCCTATTCTGGAACGGAAGATGGAAGCGCGGTAACGGAAATGCCGTATGTATCTATGGATATTACAGATGAAAAAGCCGTTCAGCACATTATCGGGGAAGTGAGACCGGACGCAGTCGTGCATTGTGCTGCCTGGACTGCGGTGGATTTAGCAGAAGATGAAGATAAGATTGCCAAAGTGCGTGCCATTAACGTGGACGGGACACAGAATATAGCAGATGCCTGCAAAGCGGTGAATGCGAAAATGGTATATATCAGCACAGACTATGTATTTAATGGACAGGGCGAAGAGCCTTGGAAGGCTGATTGTACGGACTATGCTCCTCTTAGTGTGTATGGACAGAGCAAGCTGGATGGAGAACTGGCAGTTGCCAACACACTGGAAAAGTACTTTATCGTCCGTACCGCATGGGTATTTGGCATAAATGGTACGAACTTCATCAAGACGATGCTTAACATTGGTAAGAAGCGTGATAAACTTACGGTAGTGTGTGATCAGATTGGAACGCCAACCTATACCTTAGACTTATCCGTTCTTCTTGTCGATATGATTGAAACACAGAAGTATGGATATTATCATGCGACAAATGAAGGCGGCTATATCAGTTGGTATGATTTTGCCTGTGAAATCTTCCGTCAGGCGGCGGCTATGGGACATACAGAGTATAGTATGGACAGATTAACCGTTATCCCGGTAACAACCGCAGAGTATGGCGTTTCAAAAGCAGCCAGACCATTTAACAGCCGGCTGGACAGGAGCAAACTAAAAGAGACCGGTTTTACGCCGCTCCCGGCTTGGAAGGATGCGCTTGCACGCTATTTAAAAGTAATCGATTTTTAATAAAAGGCTGCGGGAAGCCTGCGCCTAAAACACATTTAAAAGAATGGTGTGAAAAATAAGTCTTTTACACGGCAATTCGAGTCCGCGCGCTGCCTGACTTGACGTTGCATATACACAAAAAGCGGCGCAGAAATGGAAAATAAAAAATGGGACAGATTAAAGTAGAAAAAAATGCAGGTGGCATAGAAGGGCTTTGTGTCATAGAACCTGCTGTTCATGGTGATGCAAGGGGTTATTTTATGGAGACCTATAACAAAAAAGATATGGAGGAAGCGGGGCTTTCTATGGAGTTTGTTCAGGATAACCAGTCCTCTTCTGTAAAAGGCGTGCTGCGCGGACTTCATTTTCAGAAGGAATTTCCGCAGGGAAAGCTGGTACGCGTGGTAAAAGGCAGCGTATTTGACGTGGCAGTGGATCTTCGTAAAGACAGCAAAACATATGGAAAATGGTATGGGGTAGAATTGTCAGAAGAAAACAAAAAGCAGTTCTATATCCCACAAGGATTTGCGCATGGATTTCTGGTATTAACCGATCTGGCAGAGTTTTGTTATAAGTGCACTGATTTCTATCATCCGGGAGACGAAGGGGGGCTTGCGTGGAACGATCCGGCGATTGGAATCGAATGGCCAAATCTTGTTGGTAAATATCAGGGGACTGCTTCGGCAGAAGGTTATCATCTGGAGGATGGCACACCACTCAATTTAAGTGAAAAGGACCAGAAATGGGTGGGATTGGCTGACACGTTTGCTTTTTAAAACACTTGTTTTAGAAGAAAGAGGAGTATATAAATAGTATGATGGAAAATACAAAAGAGAATAGCAGCTTTCGTGAACTTATGGCAGATGTAAGAGAAACAAAGGGGAAAAGCCTGCGGACAATCGGATTAGGACTGTACTCCCCAACAATGATAAAGCGGGTGGAGACAGGAGAACGGATGCCTAAGAAATTAGAACGTGATCGTATTCTGGCGCGGCTAGGGATATCGGGAGAAGAATATGAAGACTATCTCTCACAGGATGAGTATGCAGAATGGCTCATGCGGCAGGATATTCTTAAGAGTATTGAGGCAAAGGATATCGCGGAGTCAGAGAAGAAGATAGCAGCATTTGAGGCTCTGGGCGATGATGGAAAGGTGGAGGGTCAGTTTCTTGAGGCTATGCGCTTTATGCTGCTTCAGTTGAAAAAGGCTCCGGAAGAAGAACTTCGTTCGACGATTGAACGTGCTGTTTCTTACACCATTCCGTATATTGATGAAGGATTTCCTAAGCGGATTTCGCTGGCAGATCAGGAAATCAACCTGCTCCTTGAGTATGTAAGACTGCATTTGTATGGAGAAACGGAAGAAGAGCGCCACAAGTGGCGGATTAAAATCTATAATGATATTATCAAATACTTAAAAGAAACCGATATGGATGATATCTGTAAGGCAAAAATATATCCAAAGCTTGTGTATTATATCAGTCTGGAATATCAGGATGGAAAATGTCCGGCAGAAGAGTTAAAAAGGGGCTTGGAATTGTGCAGCTATGCGGTAGAATGCCTGCGTGATGCCAAAAGACTTTATTATATGGTAGAACTGTTGGAGCTGCGCCAATGGCTGATTGCGCAGATATTGGAGAAGAGTGCGGATATTTCCGAAGCGGAAGTAAGAAAACTGCGGACACTGGCAAATACATCTAAGAAATGGGAAACGTTATTTAAAGAATTGTATGCAGAGTATGGAGTATCCCCTTATATGGAGAATTTCTGTTTCCTCTACTGGGAAACGGAAAGTCATAGTTCCAATGAGGTCATCCGTCTTAGAAGGAAAATGCTGAATGTAACACAGGAAGCATTCTGCGATGGTGTTTGCACTACGAAGACCGTAGGCCGTATTGAGAATAAGGAAATGAGCCCGCAGATGTTTGACCTGTGCGGCCTGTTTGAAAAATCCAGTCTGTTTCCGGATTATGTAAGGTCAAGGGCGATTTCTGCGGATTGGGAAGCAATTAGGCTACGTAGTGAGGTTGTTCAGTATAGTAATGACAGAGATATGAAAAAATGGAGTATCAGTCTGGATAAGTTGGAAAAACGACTGGATATGGATATATTGCAAAATAAGCAGTTAATCATGCGCAGAAAAATACTTTTAGATGAGTATATGGGAAGGATAACGCAGCAGGAAGCGAAAGAGAAACTCATAGAAGTAGCAAATATGTCAATACCGGTTGATAAACTTTTAAAACTGGACGAGTGGTTTTTGACAAGAGAAGAGATGGTGTGTATCTATAGTATTGCGATAAGGATTGGCTTAAACGAGGAGAATAAATATATGGATATCTTAAGGGAATATTGTAAAAGAGGTATTCGTGAAAGTAGTATTTCCGTGCGATTAGGGGTGTACGAGTTGTTGCTTGCGGGGATTGCAAATTACTTGGGAAATATAAAAGCGTATGAAGAATCTACTGCTATGGCC
>CALWLL010000008.1 GCA_944381555.1 uncultured Agathobacter sp.
GATCTGCTCCGCTAACGGTGGTCTACCACCAATGGTTAAGAGACAGCAATACTATGCTTCACTACAGGAGGCAGCATAAGGTCGAACATTCTTGAGAAAAAAGTGTAAACCAATATTGACAATATCATTTTGATCCATAGGCAATCCTCCTGTACAATTACTAGAAATATTTCTTACTTAGTAACTTGCACGGTTTTTGGCTACGAAAAAAGCGAAGAACATTTCTGCTCTCCGCTTTGGTATTTAATTATTTAATATAATACTTTTATTCTTATGCTCCTAGATGTACCACAACCAAAACGGCAATTTTTTCATTTTTTGCCCTTTTGGTTGTATTTTTAAATATACTGCATCACACCAAAATCCAATTTATTCATTTCATAAGTCATTTTCGTGCTCTTCTGTCCTTTGTCTTTTCCGGTACTTGGAATAATATATCCTTGCTGCATACAATCCTTAATACATCCGGGTGCAATCTTTCTTATCGGCATAGCATATAAGCCACTACAATACTCATAAGCACATATAATTGTGCGAATGGAACTATTCCCTTTCAGTGTAGAAAAATAATACTCTGACCAAACTCGATATAAATCATCAAACGTTTTTACTGTATTGCTAATGTCATAGGGCGTTCTGGAATAATCCAGCAATGCTCCCTCTGCTTCCTCTCGTGTAGGGAAACTACCAATCACCTTATAAACTGCTTGGGTTTTTCCATTCTTGTCAATCTTGGTTCCAACAGAACTTTTGCTCTGAACGGATTTTTCTTATTACTTGTCTTTTCAACTGTACCTCTACCATTTTCTGTTCTTACCGCTTTTTTCTTTGCCATAGTCTGTCTTCCTTTCTTTGTAGCTTAGAAATGTGTAGGTAAGCATAAAAAACGAGGACAAACCACGCCATGCTATAGCTTGATTTGTCCCCAAAATTCAACGTTTTTTAAGACTTTTTTAGAACTTTCCCGCTTCAGCAGCTTCCTCAATACTTACAGCCACTGCTACCGTCATACCAACCATTGGGTTGTTACCTGCACCGATTAAGCCCATCATTTCTACGTGAGCCGGTACAGAGGAAGAACCTGCAAACTGAGCATCTGAATGCATACGTCCCATAGTATCTGTCATACCATAAGAAGCAGGACCAGCTGCCATGTTATCCGGGTGAAGTGTACGTCCTGTACCGCCGCCGGATGCTACAGAGAAGTATTTCTTGCCTAATTCTGTACATTCTTTCTTATATGTTCCTGCTACCGGATGCTGGAAACGTGTTGGGTTTGTTGAGTTACCTGTGATAGATACACCAACATTTTCATGATGCATGATAGCAACACCTTCCTGAACATCATCAGAACCGTAACATTTAACAGTTGCACGAAGACCTGTTGAGTATGGTTTTTCGTAAACAACGTTTAATTTTGCTTCATGATAATCGTATTTTGTTTCAACGTATGTAAATCCGTTAATACGTGCGATAATCTGAGCAGCGTCTTTTCCAAGACCGTTTAAGATAACACGAAGTGGTTTTTTACGGACTTTGTTTGCTTTTTCAGCAATACCGATTGCACCTTCAGCAGCCGCAAATGATTCGTGACCTGCTAAGAAGCAGAAGCATTCGGTTTCTTCTTCCAATAACATTTTACCAAGGTTACCATGTCCAAGACCTACTTTACGGTGGTCAGCAACAGAACCAGGGATACAGAATGCCTGAATGCCTTCGCCGATTGCAGCAGCCGCATCCGCAGCACGTCTGCAATCTTTTTTGATTGCGATTGCAGCGCCTACAATGTAAGCCCAGCAAGCGTTTTCAAAACAGATTGGCTGGATTGCTTTTACCTGATTGTAAACATCAAGTCCAGCGTCTTTTGTGATTTTTTCAGCTTCTTCGATGGAGCTGATCCCATAACTATTTAACACAGCGTTAATCTGTGGAATTCTTCTTTCATATGACTCAAATAATGCCATGATCCTTTTCTCCTTTCTTATGCCAGTATCTATTCATGACGTGGGTCGATAATCTTAACAGCATCTGCTACACGGCCATACTGTCCTTTTGCTTTTTCCCAAGCTGTGTTAGGATCATCGCCTTTTTTAATGAAGTCTGTCATTTTTCCAAGAGATACGAACTGGTATCCGATCACTTCGTCGTTTTCGTCAAGTGCGATACCTGTTACATAGCCTTCCGCCATTTCAAGGTAACGAACACCTTTCGCCTTCGTTGCGTACATAGTACCAACCTGCGAACGAAGACCTTTTCCTAAGTCTTCAAGACCTGCACCGATTGCGAGACCATCATCAGAGAAAGCACTCTGTGTACGTCCGTAAACAATCTGTAAGAATAATTCTCTCATAGCTGTGTTGATTGCATCACAAACTAAGTCTGTATTTAAAGCCTCAAGAATTGTTTTGCCCTGAAGAATTTCAGCCGCCATAGCTGCTGAGTGTGTCATGCCGGAACATCCAATTGTTTCTACTAAAGCTTCTTCAATGATACCATTCTTTACATTGAGGGAAAGCTTGCAGGCACCCTGCTGTGGTGCACACCAGCCAATACCGTGTGTAAAGCCTGAAATATCTTCAATTTTTTTGGAATGAACCCATTTTCCTTCTTCTGGAATAGGAGCTGGTTCATGGTTTGCGCCCTTCGCTACCGGACACATGTTTTCAACTTCCTTAGTGTAAATCATTATAAGACTCCTTTCGCATACGCATTTGTATAATTGCAATTACTTTGTTAGTAATTTCACATACCCTTGACATTTTCGCATATTTCTTTCAATAAGTCTAGTCCAAACTTATTTAATTTATCGAAAAATCATTTTGTTTGTCGACGTGTTAATTCTTTTCTATAACTTCATCCTTATTTTTATAAATATGTTTTGCCGGAATAACGCCCCGGACCATAGATATTGGATAAATACTGCTGTTTTTTCCAATTACAGTCCCCGGATTTAATACGGAATTACAGCCGACTTCCACATAATCCCCAAGCATTGCGCCAAATTTCTTAAGTCCTGTAGGAATCTCTTCCTTTGTATCATAACTGTCTTTTACAACAACCAATGTTTTGTCAGATTTTACATTAGAAGTAATGGAGCCTGCACCCATATGTGATTTGTAACCGAGTATGGAGTCTCCCACATAGTTATAATGCGGTACCTGTACGCTGTTAAAAAGAATTACGTTCTTAAGCTCTGTCGAGTTGCCTACCACAGCCCCTTTCCCCACGATAGCGCTGCCTCGGATAAATGCGCAGTGACGGATCTCTGCATCTTCATCAACGATAAGCGGCCCATTCAAACATGCGGTTGGTGCAACCTTTGCTGATTTTGCCACCCAGATATCTTCCCCGCGCTGTTCAAAGATTTCCGGGTCAAGCGTTGCTCCCAGCTCCTTGATATAACCGCAGATTCCCTGTAATGCCTCCCAGGGATAAGTAAACTGCGCAAGGTAATCCTTTGCAATCGTTTCCTCCAGCGTATAATTATTGATAAGTTTTGCGTTTTCCATTTAACATTCTCGCTTTCTATTCATTATTCTCGTCAACAACATCATCTGTTACCGTTGCCGCATCTTCCGGGGCCTTGGGCAGTTCAATCATCATCGAATCCGGATTGTCCAGATTTAGCCTGTTATCGGCCTCTTCTTCCTCACCCGGATTATCAAAATCAAACCTGATTGTGTCATCTTCAAATTTCAGGCACGTATCAAACACGCTTCCTGATTTGGAAGTAAATCCCTTTACTTTTCTTTTAGTTTTTCCTGTCGTAAGCAGTTCTAAAATAATTTCCTCCGGCAATTCTACCTTTGCAATGGTATGCCAAAACTTGTATCCGCACGAACACTCATACTGCCACTGCCCTTTTTTCATCAGGTTTTGACATTTTGGACATGGTACATTGCTGTCTTTTGGCTTTGGTTTTTCCGGAAAGTCAAATGTTATCTGACCATCTTCTGTTAGCTTTAACGGCGCGTCAAATTTCATACCTGTTTTGGCAACAAAACCCTCAATTACATCCGTTTTACCTGTAGTCAAAAGCTGCTTTACCTGTGCTTCCTTCAATTTGACACTTGCTACCTTCCCAATCATAAAACGACAGCTTTTTTCCGGGTCATCTTTGGAATAATTCGAACAGCCATATCCAAACGGTGTTACAATGATATCACCCTTACATAATGGGCATACAACACCTTTTACCTTTACCGGTTCTAAATCATGAAAGTCAAACTTAAGCCCGGTCACTTTACCTTCTTCATTTTTGTTAAGTGCAATTCTTGCATCAAATTTCTTTCCGTTTTTGGATTTAAAACCACGAATAGTTCCTGTAACCCCATTGGTAAGAAGTTCCTTTACCTGTGCTTCACTTAAAGCTTTCTCTGCCATCTTTCCAATGGAAAAACGACAACTGTCTTCCTTCGTGGCATCATAATTCGCACATCCAAACCCAAATAGTGTTGCCACGATCTCTCCACCACATAATGGACAGCTTACATCTTTGATTTTTTTTGCTTCAACATTTTCAAAGTCAAAGCCTACAACCGGCTTGTCATTCTCATCCCTTGTAAGAAACAGACATGCATCAAACTTCTTTCCCGATTTGGATTTAAATCCCCGTAAGGTTTCTGTTCTCCCCTCTGTAAGGAGTTGTTTTACCTGCGCGGCACTTAATGTCTTACCTGCAATCGTTCCAATCGCAAAACGGCAGCTGTTCTCATCCTCCGGATGATAATTCGCACATCCATAACCAAACGATTTTTTTACAAGCGCGCCTCCACAGGCGGGACAGCTTACATCCGGAAGGATTTCCGGCTCTACCTCTGCAAAATCGAAACCAATCAATACCTTGCCTTCTTCCTCTTTTTCCAATTTCAGAGCAGCATCAAATTTCTTTCCGGCTTTGGATTTAAAACCCCGGATTGTATCTGTCCGTCCATTTTCCAATAATGCCTTTACCTGTTCTTCTGTCGGTGTAATTCCTGCTATTTCGCCAATACGAAAAGCGCAGCCTGACTTATCCTGTTTATAATTTGAACAGCCGTACCCAAACGGGGTGGTTACCAGTTCTCCGCCACAAACCGGACATTTCGCTCCGATTTTTCTGCGTGCGCCAATCCCTCTTGCATTCTTTCCCGCAAATTCACTGATACGCTCTGCCAGTTCCATTCGCAGGTTCTGTTCTATCATCTTTAAAGTTTCTTTGCGGATAAAATCCTCTAATTTTTTTCGATAATCCCAAAAATCAACAGTTCCGTGGGTAATTCCATCCAACCCCTTCTCCCATGAAGCCGTCATCTTTGGGTTTAAAAGTGCCGGAACCGTTAAATTTACTACCTCAAAAACCATCTCTCCTAAGTTTTCGGGAGTAAGTACCTGTGTTTTCTTATTTAAATTTAAATATCCGATGCGAATGAGCTTTTTGATAATTTCTGCCCGTGTCGCAGAGGTTCCGATACCAGAGCCTTTTATCTGTTCGCGCAGTTCTTCATCCTCAATAAGCTGACCTGCATTTTCCATAGCAAGTACCATGGAACCGGAAGTATAACGCTTCGGCGGTGAGGTTTTTCCGTAGCGGATACTATATCCTTCTACGGAAACTACATCCCCTACGTTAAGTCTTTCTGCCAGTTCAAGAAGTACTTGCGGTTCCTTAGCACCGGATTCAAAATTCTTATTATCATCATTGTTCTCTGCTTCGTCCACATTCTCATTTCCACGCTTTTGGGGAATTCCTGCTACCTCTAAATATCCGGGTACCTGCAGCACTTTGGCTGATGCAAAAAATTCTTCTTTGTCCACGCCAATGGTAAGTTTTACATTCTGATATTCAGCCGCAGGATAAAAAATGCTTAAAAATCTGCGGCATATCAGTTCAAACACACTTTTTTGCAGAGAATTTAAAGAACTTAATTCCGTCAACTGTCCCGTTGGAATAATCGCATAGTGGTCTGTTACCTTACTGTCATCTACATACTGTGTTTTTGCAATCGAGGCATACGACTTCTTTTTTAAAATTTCTTCTACATAAGAAACAACCGCATCATAGCCCTTTAACTTGCTTAAATTCTTGTAGATTTCCTTTGCAACCGCTGTTGATAATACTCTTGCATCTGTTCTCGGATATGTCGTCAGTTTCTTTTCATACAAATCCTGTGCAATCTGTAAGGTTTCATCAGGGCTGATTTTAAACCGTTTGGCACATTCTGCCTGAAGCTCTGCCAGGTTAAACAGCAATGGCGCACGTTTCTTGCTTATAGATTTCTCTAATGCTTTGACTCTTGCTTCCTTGCCCTGACATATCTGAATCAATTCGTCTGCGTCTTTTTCTTCTTTGAAACCATTTTCCTTATACAACAGTAGTGACTCATAGTATCTTGAGCCCTCTGTTGCCTTCCATTCTCCTTCTATTCCGGCGTCTGTAAACGTTCCAACCACACGGTAAAAAGGAGTCTCTTTAAAATTGCGGATTTCTCTTTCGCGTATTACAACCATTCCGAGTACGCAGGTCATTACACGACCTACTGCAATGGCGGTATAGGAATTTGTTCCCGCAGCATCATTTAAGAGATTTCCGTATTTAACAGACATCACGCGCGAGAAATTGATTCCCATAGCATAGTCCTCAATAGTACGCATAATACCGGAATACCCGAGATTTGCATACTCGCTCATTGGTTTTGCCTCGCGAATTCCACGAAGGATTTCTTCCTCTGTCTGGGAGTCAATCCACACGCGGAGTTCTTCCATACCTTCCCGCACACCGCCGAAATTACGAATGTTTTCCTCTATGGTCTGACCCTCTTTTCCCGCATCGCCTGCCCAGTATACGCGGTCGATATCTTCCCGCATTAGCATTCCATGGACGATGTTATATTGTTTTCTTACATCTTCTATAACATCATATTTATAATCTTTAGGCAAAAAAGGTAAGTCTTCTAACTTCCACTTTTTGTATTTTATATCATAGGCTTCCGGATATACAAGTCCGACCAGATGACCTACACACCAGGTAATAACATAATCCTGGTTTTCTATATATCCATCCTGTCTGCCGTTTACCTTAAGAACCGTGGCGAATTCTCTTGCAACAGACGGTTTTTCCGTAATAATTAGTGATTTTCCCATAAAACTCCCATTATAATTCGTTCATATCAATCAATTCAAAACGACGGTCTTTTTCCGCCATTTCAATGACCTTAGCATCAAAAGCTTTTGCAGAAAATAAGTAGATATGGTTTGAACTAATTCTGGCCTTTTTCATCGAATCAAACAGTTCCGTACACATTTCCATGGTAAGAAACGGTTTTTCCCAATTACAAAGTCCCACAATATTTTCTCTTGCACTGTTCTGTGCAATAATATCAATATTTCCGGTCTTTCCAATCCATGTGCCCATTTTGCTTACTGCAATCGGAAGACGATGAATCTGATTTAATAGAGACAGATACTCCATACAGACATTCACAAAGTATCTGCTCAAATATTCATCTAAATTTCTTTCAATGTATGTGTCATAAAACTCTTCCGGGCTCATGATATATAAGTCAGAAAGATGCGGGTATACAAAGCGGTAATAGAAATTAATATACGTATCTTTTATCCGGTACACCCCCTTCTTTGCGTTGTCCCATCCTCCTGTTTCAAATGAAACTACTTTTTCTATAATATCAAAGTGACTTAAGTTCTTCATATAAACACTGATTTTCGGTCTGGAATATCCCGTATATAAAAACAGGTCATTTAGCTTGTTTTCACCCTTAGCAATTGCCATCAATATCGTATTATATACCGAAAGCTCACGGAGTTCAGAAGATATCAGTTCTTCTGCGGCAGCAAACAATCTGCCATTTTCCGAAAGAATCAAATCACAAATGTTCTGTCTAAATGTTTTCTTTTCATCCCATACCTTTAAGTACCCCGGTACCCCGCCTAATACGCCGTATACTTTAATGGAATCACTCACCGAAAAATTAGGAAAAAGACGTACTACCTCTAAAAAATTCAGATTTGGAATCTTGATTATTGCATCCATCTTCTTTTTTGTATTTTGAATTACATTTTCCATATCCTGTTCCGTCCATACGATAGAGGAGCTTGCAAGAATAATCATAACCGGTCCCGGATAGAGACGTTTGTCTTTCAGATTTAAAATACTACCCATAAATCCCGGATCTCTTTTCGCAATATGCTCAAATTCATCTATTACAACTACAAGCTTTGATGGATTTCCGCTCTTTATGCGGTTAAAATATTCATCATAAGAAAACTTCTGGAGACGCACATCATATTTTTTTGCAATTTCCTCTCCCATCATAGCAAGCTGTTCTTTCGCAGAAGCCTTACGCGCACGATAATAGAAGAACTTCTTCTCTTTTACAAAGTTTCTAAGCAGTTCTTCCTTCCCGCAGTTTCTGGAACCATATAACACAACTAGCTGATTGCCGCTTTCTGCGTATAAATCTTCTAATCTCTTAAGTACACTTGTTTTAAACATCCTGTTCTCCATTCTGAAGGGATTTATCTTGACCGTCAAAAATTATATCACTTTTTAACTTTTATCACAATGCATTTTATCCGAAAGTCTTAAAAACAAGCAATAGGGACCTTATCCATTGATAAAGTCCCTATTCTTCCCACTATTTGTATAATCTACTTTTTTTTAATGTATCCCTGTGCTTTTAAGAGTTCTGCACAAAGTACCGCGCCGCCGGCAGCACCACGAACCGTGTTGTGTGATAATCCAATGAATTTCCAGTCATATACATGGTCTTTTCGAATACGTCCAACAGATATACCCATACCATTTTCATAGTCAACATCTAAACTGACCTGTGGTCTGTTATCTTCTTCTAAATACTGAATGAACTGCTTTGGAGCACTTGGAAGTCCAAGCTCCTGTGGAACGCCCTTATAATTTCTTAGAGCTTGAATAAGCTGCTCTTTTTCAGGCTGTTTCTTAAACTTAACAAAAACGGCTGCTGTGTGTCCGTTTAATACCGGAACACGCAAACACTGGCAGGTAATTACCGGTCCATCTGCCGGTACAATCTCTCCCTTTTCTTCATCAATGTGTCCCCAGATACGAAGCGGTTCCTTTTCGGATTTTTCTTCTTCTCCTCCAATATATGGAATCAGGTTTTCTACCATTTCCGGCCAATCCTTAAACGTTTTTCCTGCACCGGAGATTGCCTGATAAGTAGTCGCAACCACTTCATATGGCTCAAATTCCTTCCATGCTGTAAGAACTGGAGCATAACTTTGGATAGAGCAGTTTGGTTTTACTGCTACGAATCCTCTTGTTGTTCCAAGTCTCTTCTTCTGGAATTCAATAACATTCATGTGTTCCGGATTGATTTCCGGCACTACCATCGGTACGTCCGGCGTCCATCTGTGTGCGCTGTTATTTGAAACGACCGGTGTTTCTGTCTTCGCATAATCTTCTTCAATTTTCTTAATTTCCTCTTTTGTCATATCCACTGCGGAAAATACGAAGTCAACTTCGGCAGCAACCTTCTCAACTTCATTTACATTCATAACCACAATGTTTTTTACCGCTTCCGGCATTGGTGTTGTCATTTTCCAGCGATCACCAACTGCTTCTTCGTAGGTTTTTCCTGCACTTCTTGGGCTTGCAGCGATTGTAGTAACCTCAAACCAAGGATGATTCTCCAATAAAGAGATAAATCTCTGTCCTACCATTCCTGTTCCGCCTAAAATTCCAACCTTCAATTTTTCACTCATAAATTCCTCTTTCTGCCTTTTTAATAATATTATATTTCCGGAAATTGTCCGTCTTGCGCGAACAACTGTCCTCATAGGAAACATATTACTTGATGTTGCATGAAAATACAATGAACATTTTATTAGAAATTCCTACTTTTTTTTGCCGATTTTTGTGCAATTTGCAAGATAGTCTTCCTCTATTGCAATAACTTTATCCATTGCGCTCTTAGAAGGCGCACCAATCGTAAGTCTTGTATTCACACAGGTTTCCATGGAAACCGCCTCATATACATCAGCCTCAAAAACCGGGCTGATTGCTTTTAACTCTTCTAAGGACATATCATCAATCGCAATATTCTTGTCGATGCAGTACAATACTACCTGACCGACAATTCCATGTGCATCACGGAACGGCACGCCCCGTTTTACCAGATAGTCAGCCGCATCCGTAGCATTCGTAAAACCATTATTCGCACTCTTTTTCATATTTTCCTTATTAAAATGCATCGTCTTTAGCATTCCGTTAAATAATGCGATACATCCCTTCGCCGTATCCATTGCGTCAAAGGATAATTCTTTATCCTCCTGCATATCTTTATTATATGCAAGCGGAATCCCTTTCATGGTAGTTAAAATAGAAACCAACGCTCCATACACACGTCCTGTTTTTCCACGAACTAACTCTGCAATATCCGGATTCTTTTTCTGCGGCATAATACTGCTTCCCGTACTATAAGTATCATCAATTTCCACAAACCGGTACTCATTGGAATTCCAGATGATAACCTCCTCTGAAAAACGGCTCAGATGCATCATAATCGTAGATAACGCAGATAAAAATTCTATTAAGTAATCTCTATCCGATACCCCATCCATGCTGTTTAAGGTTGGTCCGTAGAAACCAAGAAGCTCCGCTGTCATCTCCCTGTCCAATGGATACGTTGTTCCTGCTAATGCGCCGGACCCTAATGGACAGTAATTCATTCTCTCATAAATATCCGAAAGGCGCTGTCTGTCACGCTTAAACATCTCAAAATATGCACCCATGTGGTGTGCCAGTGTAATTGGCTGTGCCTTCTGAAGATGGGTAAATCCCGGCATAACCGTCTCGGTATTTTCCTTCATAATATGCAGGAGAGTTTCTAATAATTCTTTTAACTCTCCATCTACCGCTTCTACCTGTTTTCTGGTATACAGGCGCATATCAAGCGCAACCTGGTCATTACGGCTTCTGCCGGTGTGAAGTTTTTTGCCGGTATCCCCAAGCCTTTTTATCAGGTTTGCCTCCACAAAGCTGTGAATATCCTCGTATTCCTCTGTAATCTCTAAAGTACCATTCTCAACTTCCCTTTTAATATCCTCTAATGTTGCAATAATATCATCCCGCTCTTTTTCGGTCAGGATTCCAACCGCTGCAAGCATGGTAACATGTGCAATACTGCCCTCGATATCCTCTTCATAAAATTTCCGGTCAAACGTAATAGACGCATTAAAGTTGTATACCAATTTATCTGTTTCTTTGGTAAAACGTCCGCCCCATAACTGTGCCATAAAATTATTCCTCACTTTCTCTCTGACGGGCAGCAATCTCATCATCCCGCTGCTTTTTTGAAAAAACGCATCCACAGTAATACTGACGATACATATCATATTCCTTTGCTATCTCTGTAGAGCGTTTATATCCATTTTGTTTCTTGAAATCGGAATACAGATACGAAACGCCGTATTCCTGCTCTAATCCCGCACCGATTTCATTTAGTTTTCCGGCATTTTTTAACGGACTGATGGAAAGCGTGGTGGTAAAGAAATCAAACCCTTTCTCTTTTGCATATTTACAAGCCTCTCTTAACCGCAGCTCATAACAGGCAAAACAACGTTCCTTTCCTTCCTTTAAATCCTCCATTCCTCTCGCCATCTCATAGAATCTTTCGGTATCATAAGAGCCTTCCACAAAGGAAATCGGATGCTTTGCCGGAAATTTTTCAATAAACCGTTCCTGCTCCTGCGCTCTCATATAATACTCTTCTGGCGGATAGATATTGGGATTATAATAAAATACCGTTATCGAAAAATACTCTGACAAAAGTTCAAGACAATAAGAACTGCATGGTGCGCAGCAGCTATGCAGCAATAACCTTGGAACCTTGTTTTTGCTGCAATTTTCTTTTATCATTTCGAGCATTTTCACATGATAGTTTTGATTATTCATGACTTATCCTCATTTGTCAACGATTATTCGGATGATTGAAAAACTTTCCGTAAAGGGCGGCACGCAAAAATCAGGAATTTTCTATTTCTAATTCTTCAACAATATGTATTAAATCCTTTATAGGTTCTCCAGCCCGAAGCTTTTCTTTCAGCTTCATCCCGACCTTCATATATGATATTTGTTCCGGAATGATTCCGTCAGCGACACCCGGATATTGTGCTTTCAAATTATCTATAAGTATCTTAACCGTATGCTTACTTAAAATATCTGCATAATGTTCTCTGCAATAGTTTTCTGTTTTCTCTACCAGCATCTTGTAAAAAGTTTGATCATCCGGGTCTGCGGTTCCCCCGAAAACTTCATTATCATAAACCAGAACCCGATAAGCATTTTTCTTCAATAAGCAATTATCCCTAAATCTGACGAGTGGTAATAGCATTCCGTTCTCGCTGGCAAGACGTTTTCTGCTTTCCAACACCAAATTGGTATTAAGACCATCTCGTATCAACGGAATTAAGGACTCTGAGAATTCTACAAGAAGCGGTTCTGAAATTAAATTTGATTTTATTTCATCAACCTCTACCGGATTCCCGCTCTCAACAACCCTTTCCGTAGTTCCAAACAATGTGTCTGCATTAATTCCCAATACTGTACATATTCCCTTAATCAATGAGACATCCGGCAGTCCATTTCCTCTCTCCCACTTGCTGACAGCCTGTGGCGTTACTCCAAGCCTGGATGCAAACTCCTCCTGCGTCATCTTTTCCTTTTGCCTATACTGACAAATTATTTCACCTATGTCGTAGTTCATATATCATGCCCTCCATTTCATTTTATATCACTATCGTACCAGTATAAGCATTACAGGTAAAACAACCTCCTGTTGACCTAAACTAAACATAAAACCGCATAACGGGTAAGAAACCATCTGCTTCTTACCCGTTTTTTTCTGTTTTTCTTAATTTTCTTCTTTCACAGTTTCTTTTGGCTTTCCCACTTCCTGTTTTTCTACTGCCGGATTCCCTTCTACCTTCTTAAACGCAAAATGAAGTGTAATCGTAGTTACTACATATGCTGCCGCACAAATGATCGTCAATGGTACCCTGTCAATTACAACACCTGCTACAATCTGTGCAACTAAAAGAATTGCATGAATCCACAGCTCTGATCTATGTAATAATACTGCCATTGTAACTTCAAGAATCATAAGTATACACACAGGGACAACAAATTCGCTCCAGCAGATAACCGGTACAAAAATTAGTACCAGAATAGACACGCAGAAAAAGAACAAGGAGAGAATCAAATGGTACTTTCCTGCAAGTTCCGCTAACTTCTTTAAGAAGTCAATCTTACTTAATTTTTCTTTTACTTTTACCAAAGCCGGTTTTACCTTCGCCAATAATTCTTTTGCTTTATTCAAAACCTTTTTTAATTTTTCTTTCATCAATTGTCACCTCAAAATCCGTTTTACCTTTGCAATTATACCAACTAATTTTTAAAAGAACAACAAAATAATAGAATTTACCGAAAATTTTCCGGTTTCTCTCTTTTCCAATATCCCGTAAAACCGGCTACAACTGGCTAAAGAAAAAAATAAGTTGATTTTATATATTTTTTTTGGTATTATAGTTTAGTCGCATGACACAACTATAGGAAAATCCGGTTTTTATCCGGCATTTGCCGATATGGCTCAGTAGGTAGAGCGACGCACTCGTAATGCGTAGGTCACCGGTTCGAATCCGGTTATCGGCTTTTTAAAAGCTGCAAACCTTTATTCAGGGTTTGTGGCTTTTTTATTTTTTCTAATATTTATATTGACTTTCCCCGCAAACAGTATACAATTAAGTTTGCTGTTTATTTTTAGTAAACAAAAAATCAACTCTTAAGGTTGTCGCATTAAAAATAAACTTTAAATCAATTATTAGGAGGCAAATAAGATGGATATTGGTAACCGTATGAAAGAGCTTCGAATCCAATATGGTCTCACACAGCAGGAACTTGCTGACCGTGCAGAGCTTACCAAAGGATTTATCTCACAGCTTGAACGTAATCAAAACACCCCATCTGTCAGTACACTGCTTGACATTATTCAGTGTCTCGGAACCACACCCGCAGAATTTTTTGCAGACGAAGAGCCCGAACAGATTGTTTTCAGAGAATCCGATTATTTTGAAAAATCAGACGAGGGACACAATTCCCTCATAGAGTGGGTAGTACCGAATGCCCAGAAAAACTCTATGGAGCCGGTCCGCTTAACACTTCATCCGGGCGGAACCTCCGAAATCCTCCTTCCTCATGCAGGCGAGGAATTCGGTTATGTAATCAAAGGAACCATACGCATCAATTACGGAGGTAAAACGCAGACGGTCCGGGCAGGTGAATCCTTCTACTTCAAAGCTGGCAAACGCCACTATATAGAAAACAAATCCGGCAGAGATGCCGTTTTAATCTGGGTTTCCAACCCGCCAAGTTTTTAATTGCGAAAGGGATACGACATGAAAAAGAAATTAATTAACTTTGTGGATATTTCCAAATCTTATGATAAACAGTTAGTTTTAGATGAATTTAACCTATATGTTCTGGAAAACGAATTTGTCACATTACTTGGCCCTTCCGGCTGCGGAAAAACCACTACGCTTCGTCTTTTAGGCGGTTTTGAAACACCGGACAAGGGACAGATTTATTTCGATTCACAGGATATTACATATCTTCCTGCAAATGAAAGAAGACTAAACACCGTCTTCCAGAAATATTCTCTTTTTCCACATATGTCGATTGCAGAAAACATTGCTTTTGGCTTAAAAATCAGTAAAAAGAGTAAAGCATACATCGATGATAAAATCAAATATGCTTTAAAACTGGTCAATTTAGATGGGTTTGAAAACCGCTCTATTGATTCACTAAGCGGCGGCCAGCAACAGCGTATCGCTATTGCCCGCGCGATTGTAAATGAACCAAAGGTTCTTCTTCTTGATGAACCGCTTGGCGCATTAGACCTTAAAATGCGTCAAAGTATGCAGTACGAATTGATTCGTTTAAAAGAAGAACTTGGTATTACCTTCGTATATGTTACACACGATCAGGAAGAAGCACTTACCATTTCTGATACCATTGTTGTAATGAATCAGGGTTATATCCAGCAGATTGGTACGCCGGAGATGATTTATAACGAGCCGGAAAATGCATTCGTTGCTGACTTTATCGGTGAAAGCAACATTATTGATGCAACCTTTATTCAGGATGAAGTCGTTGAAATTCTTGGTGTAAAAATGCCATGTGTCGACAAGGGATTTGGACAAAATACTCCTGTTGACGTTGTCATCCGGCCGGAAGACGTAGAACTTGTAGAGCCATCCGAAGGTTCCTTTGAGGGCGACGTGACTTCTCTTATCTTCAAAGGTGTTCACTATGAATTAGACGTTATGGCAAACGGCTATGAATGGCTTGTACACACCACAAAGTTGGTTCCGGTTGGTACCCATGTCGGTATTAAGGTAACACCATTTAACATTCAGATTATGAAAAAACCGGAAAGTGCAGATGAGGAGGCAGTAGAAATCGATGAATAGAATTAAGCAACAGTTTCTTGCCGGTCCATATCTTGTATGGATCATTGGCTTTATCCTTCTTCCGCTTGCCATGATTCTGTACTATGCATTTTTTAACGAAGACGGGACCTTTACATTAGACAATATTGCATCTATTGCAGATCCAGTTAATTTAAAGGCAATGGGACTTTCCTTAGAATTAGGCGTAATCTGTACGCTTATCTGTCTGCTTCTTGCCTACCCTCTTGCTATGATTCTTAATAATCTTCACATTAAGAACCAGAGCTTTGTCGTGTTTGTATTCATGCTTCCGATGTGGATGAACTTTATGCTGCGTATTCTTGCATGGAAGCTGCTCCTGAATAAAAACGGTGTGTTAAATACCATCCTCTTATCTTTGGGAATGGAAAGAATCACGATCCTGAACACGCCTGCTGCTGTTGTATTTGGTATGGTATATGACTATCTTCCATTTATGATTCTTCCAATCTATAACGCTATGGCAAGAATCAAGAAGGACTACATAGAGGCAGCCCATGATTTAGGCGCGAACAATTTTACAGTCTTTTTCAAAATTATTGTTCCATTAACGGTATCCGGCATAATAAGCGGTATTGTAATGGTATTCGTTCCTGCACTTACCTCTTTTGCAATATCAGAACTTCTTGGCGGCGGCAAGGTTCTTCTGATTGGCAATATTATTGAAGAAAGCTTTATGCAGGGTATGCAATGGAATATCGGAAGCGGCTTATCTTTTGTACTGATGGTATTTGTAATGATAAGCATGGCAATTACCAATGCCTTTGACAAAGACGGGGAAGGAGGAACGGCTGTATGGTAAAACAAAACTCTCCGGGTTCTTGCAGAAACCGCAATGCTCTTTTAAGCAGGCGCACAACGAACCTATTATCAAAGACCTATATGGCTTTCATTTTCCTCTTTTTATATCTGCCGATTTTTGTGTTAATCGTACTCTCCTTCAACGATTCCAAAACGCGCGTGGAATGGGGCGGATTTACATTAAAATGGTATGTGGAATGTTTCCAGAGCGAAACCATTATGTCAGCATTTGCTACAACTTTGCAAATCACTTTGATTTCTGCTGTTATTTCCACAATCATTGGAACTATGGCAGCAATGGGAATCAGCAAAATGAAACGCAAAAGCCGTACCTTCTACTTAGGTGCAACAAATATTCCATTATTAAATGCAGATATCGTTACCGGTATCTCCATGATGCTTTTATTTGTGAAGTTCATTGATTTAGGCTTTGTTACCGTCTTGATTGCACATATTACTTTTAGTATTCCATATGTAATTTTAAATGTTCTTCCTAAATTAAAAGCTGCAAACCACTCCACCTACGAAGCTGCGTTAGATTTAGGCGCCACACCGCTCTACGCTTTTTACAAAGTAACATGGCCGGAAATCCGCTCCGGTGTTTTCTCCGGATTTTTAATGGCAGTAACCATGTCGTTAGATGATTTCAGTATTACCTACTTTACAAAAGGGGCCGGTGTAAATACACTTTCAACCATGCTTTATACAGAGCTTCGTAAAGGGATTAAGCCGGAGTTATATGCTCTGTCTACTATTTTATTCTTTACTGTATTGATTCTTCTTCTTGCTGTTAATTATCATCCTTCTAAGAAGACTCCTTCCAGAGCAAAAGAAGATTTTGTGTAAAAAGCAGCACAGAAATTGAGATTCGTGTAAAAAAGGAGATTAAAATGAAGAAAAAAATAATTGCGTCTGGTCTTATTTCTGCACTTGCCATTGCTTGTCTAAGTGCGTGCAATCAAGGCGGCCAAACACAGGAACAGCAGTCCCGGGGTAATACCTTAACGGTATTGAATTATGGAAAATACATTGATGAAGACGCATTAAGGCAATTTGAAAACGAAACCGGTATTGATGTAAAATACGAGGAATACGAAAGCCCGGAAGAGATGTATACGAAATATAAAGCCGGAGCAATTGACTATGACGTCATCTGCACTTCTGAATATATCATCCAGAAGCTGATTAGCGAGGGTGAAGTATTAGAACAGGACTATGCAGCTCTTGAAAACTATGGCAATCTCGATAAAGATATCCTTGATTTGGCCAAATCCTATGACCCGAATAATACCTATACCGTTCCATACTTCTACGGCACCTTAGGAATATGTTATGACACAACAAAGGTTACGGAAGAAGAAGCCTCTTCATGGGATTGTTTATGGGATAAATCTCATGCTAATGAAATCATTATGATGAATTCCGTAAGAGACAGCTTTGTTCCGGCGCTTAAAAAACTAGAATACAGTCTCAATACAACAGATGAAGCGAAATTACAGGAAGCATTAGCGCTTTTGGATGAACAGTTTCCTATCGTATATGCCTACTTTGTGGATGAAATCGGTGATGAAATGATTTCCGGCAATGCGCATGTGGCTCTTGTTTACTCAGGCGAGGCAGCATACGCAATGGATTATAATGAGGATCTGGCATATTGCGTGCCAAAAGAAGGCTCTAACCTGTGGATAGATTCCTGGTTTATTCCGAAAACCTGTAAGAATGAAGAGGCCGCCCTGAAGTTTATTGATTTCCTTTGCCGTGAAGATATCGGCATGGCAAATTTCGACTATGTCTATTATGCCTCTCCCCTTACGCCTGTGGTAGAAGCCCTGGATGAAGAAATCCGCAGTAATGAAGCTATTATTCCATCTAAAGAATCATTAGAAAAGTGTGAAGTATTTACTGCTATAAGCGATGAAGCAGCCGCTTACTTAAATCATCTCTGGCAGGTATTGAAATCCCAGCTATAATATGTTACATTAATCCACGAAGCAACTGCTTCGTGGATTCTTTTATGCTTTTGCAATTACCTTTGCAATCAGTATATTTTCCTGATATGAAGGAGTTATATGAAATATCAGGAATTCATTGAAAATGTAAAAGATTATATCAGTAGCCAATTAAATAACGGCCAAAAGGTTGTTATTAATCCGGTTACAAAGAACAACGGAATTATTTACGATGGTCTGTTTATTGTTGACCCTATCCTGAACGTGTCACCCACCATCTACCTAAACTCTTACTATCACCGCTATTTAAGCGGTGTCTCTATGGAGGATATCTATGACGATATTCTTAATGCCTATCGGACCAATCTTCCAAAGCAGGACTTTGACGTGTCAGTTTTCACTGATTTTTCAAAGGCAGAATCCCGTATTGTTATGAAACTGATTAACCAAAAAAGAAACGAAGCGCTATTACAGGATGTTCCGCATATTTCCTATCTGGATTTGGCAATCGTCTTTGTATGTTCCGTTACAGAGTTTCTGCATGAATATGCCACGATTCTGATTCATAATCAACACCTTTCCTTATGGGACATCAGTCAGGAGAAGCTCTATCAAATCGCCATGAACAATACTCCAAAGCTGCTGCCTTATGAATTTGAAAGCATGGAACATATTCTAAAAGAAATGACCAATCAAAAATTTCCTTGGTTGGACGAAATCCAGATGTATGTTCTTACCAACCGTCTTAAAATTCACGGCGCCTGCTGTCTTGTATATCCCGGTCTGTTAGAGATGCTATCGGAAAAATTAGACAGTGATTTGGTGATTATTCCCAGCAGCATACACGAGGTACTTATTATTCCGGAAAGAACAACCCGCAATAAATACTCCTTTTGTGAATTTGAAGATATGATTCATGAGGTAAATGATACCCAATTGTCGGATGATGAAATCTTAGGCGATCATGCCTATCTGTATAAACGGGATACCGGCATCCTTCAATTCTAAAGTCCTGCAAATGCCAACATGGCAGGAAATGAAACATTTTCATCTCCTGCCATGTTCTATCTATCATAATATGTTACTTATTTCTCAATGAGCGTATCATATAATTTTTCGTATTTTATTGCAGAAGCATTCCATGAAAAATCCTGTTCCATTGCACGCTTCATAATTGCTTCCCATTGTTTCTTTTGTTCTTTAAACACACGATATGCATACCGTATCACATACAGCATATCATGCGCGTTATATGCCTCAAAGGAAAAGCCTGTTCCTTTGTTTTCAAACTCATTATAAGGCTCAACTGTATCCTTTAAGCCGCCGGTCTCCCGAACAATTGGAATAGTACCGTAACGCATTGCTATCATCTGGCTTAGTCCGCATGGCTCAAATAACGATGGCATAAGGAATGCATCGCAGGAAGCATATATCTGATGCGCCTTTTCCTCAGAATAACCAATATAAGCGCTCAGCTTATCCGGGTATTTTTTTTGGAAATATTGAAGCATCTCTTCAAAACGGTACTCGCCTGTCCCTAATACTACAAACTGCACTCTCATAGTGGTAAGCATCTCCTCCAGCACATATGCCAGGAGGTCAAAGCCTTTTTGTTCTGTGAGCCTTGATACCATACCAATCAAAAAAACATCTTCTTTCACTGGAAGCCCTACTGACTGCTGAAGCGCACGTTTGTTTTCTTTTTTTCCTTTTACAGCATCTTTGACGGAAAAGTGTTCTGCCATTGCAGCATCGGTCATTGGATTAAAATCATCCGTATCAATTCCATTTACAATGCCATATAAGCTGTCCCTGCGGGCAGACATAAGACCGTCTAACCCTTCGCCGCCTTCCGGTGTCGTAATATCTGCTGCATAGCTTGGACTGACTGTTGCGATGATATCTGCATATACACATCCGCCTTTGAGATAGTTTGCTTCACCATATGATTCTAATTTATCTGCGGTGAATATGCCTGCCGGAAGCCCTGTAATATCCATGATATCGCGAACATTCCAACGCCCCTGAAACTTCATATTGTGAATGGAAAATATCGTCTTTATGCCAATATAGTAATTATCCTGATAAAACTCCGTTTTCAGGAAAACCGGAACAAGTCCCGTCTGCCAATCATTGCAGTGAATCACATCCGGACAAAAATCAATATATGGCAGCGCCATCAAAACTGCTTTTGAGAAAAACGCAAACTTCTCAAC
This sequence comes from uncultured Agathobacter sp., assembly GCA_944381555.1. Classification (GTDB taxonomy): domain Bacteria; phylum Bacillota; class Clostridia; order Lachnospirales; family Lachnospiraceae; genus Roseburia. The sequence continues at coordinate 20,486 of CALWLL010000008.1, forward strand.
ATCCTCATAGATATTGTTATAAGGACTGTTTCCTGCAAAATAAAACTCATTATCTACAAAATAATATGTAACACCCTTGTATTCGGATTTCAAAATTCCTGCATACTGCTTTCTCCAGTTCAAATTCACATAGAAGTGACATACAAAATGCAATTCCGGCAGAAAGCACTGATCCATACACGCATATTTTGGAAGAATCACACGAACATCATATTCTTCCCTTTTGATATATCTAGGCAAAGAACCTGCCACATCTGCAAGTCCGCCTGTCTTAATATATGGAACAGCCTCAGATGATACCATAAGTATTTTCTTCATAAACCTTCCCCCAAATAGTATTTATCATACTATTATTATACTCCTTATTTTCTTGGAAGGCTAGTGGTTTAATCCTTTATTTGCAGACGAATACGGTCGGTAACTAAAGCAATAAACTCCGAGTTGGTCGGCTTGCCCTTATAGTTACTGACCGTATATCCAAACATTTCATCTATCGTATCCATTTTTCCTCTGCTCCATGCCACCTCTATCGCATGGCGGATTGCGCGTTCAACACGGCTTGCCGTTGTATGATATTTCTTCGCAATTCCCGGGTATAATACTTTGGTTACAGAATTAAGCATATCCATGTCCTGTACAGACATAATAATTGCATCTCTTAAATACTGATAGCCTTTAATATGGGCAGGAACACCGATTTCATGAATGATGGTAGTTATTTGAGATTCCAAATCTTTTTCCGAGCTTTCCTTAACCTTTTCATATGCATTCACCACCTTCATATCTGACGCGCTTCTGACATTCCGGATACTTTTTATGCGGCTTAATACCATCTCATTATTAAATGGTTTCATTATGTAATAATCTGCGCCGTGAGAAAAGGCAGCTTCCGTAATCTGTTCGTGTCCCACAGCACTAATCATTACAAACGAAGGAGCTTTTTGTATATTTCCGTCATTATTTACACGCTCCATAACTCCTATACCATCTAATTTCGGCATTACCATATCTAAAAGTACAACATCCGGTTCTTTATCTTTTATCAGCTTGTACGCTGCTTCACCATCTTTTGCGGTTCCCACTACACTCAAATCCTTATCGCTAGATACAATATTCTCCAGCAATCGTAACATTCTTTCGTTATCGTCTGCAATTGCGACATTTAACTTGCTCATTCTTGCCTCCTATATTTTTCACACACACCAAAAGCCGACCCGTATACTATATCGGAAGAACAGAAACGTAATTTGTCGATTTTTGTCGACAATGTAAAATATTACTCCCCGACATATAACAGTTCACCTACTAGGATTCCCTTTATCGTATCGCCAGGCTTTGCAAACAGCAACTGCTCATTTTCATGGAATAAAGCCTTGTATACCTCGCCATCATCTGTTCCCATATATACATATGTATTTCCAGATACATCTACATACTGCATAACAGAAATTACAAATTCAACCTCTTTCTTCTCTACGTCTGTACCATCTTCTGAGCCAGTCATGTTATCTGCATTTAAACCAAGTTTTTCTGCATATTTGCTGGCACATTCTTCTCTTGAATCAGCAACGACTACTTTCCCATAATCCTCTACGTTTACCATGTAGTACATTTTTACCAGACCTGACTGGTCTTTTAGTACTCCAATATATGCAAGAGAATTATCTACATTGACAAGCGTTGGGAAGGAAGCATCATAGCCATACTGCTGCACCTCACCCTCTGCCGCGTTCATGGCAGACTGTTCATTTGCACCTGATACAGCAAAATACTTGTATTCCCCAGTTCTCTCATTTACCATAATAAACCCAAGATTTGAATTATCCGCAGCCATCGATGTGACACCGGTATAGACGTAAATATCTCCGTCTTTTGCAATATACCCATAATCTGTTCCGGCATCAATCTCCTCATCTTCCTCGTCATCTGAAACCATATCAACCGTTGTAGTCTGCATACATCCGGTATTTGCGCCAAAAGACGTTCCATTCCAATAACCGTTGATGTTCTTATATGCTACATTGTACAGTTCACAGATTAAGTCTCCCGGCACAACATAATCTACCCACAGCGGAATATCCTCTAATGCATAGTATTCGCTTTCTCCGCTAACCGGATCTGTAATAACAGCACCAATTACGACTTCACCGCCAAAGACACCAATTGTTTTGTCAAATACACTGGTTACATAGTAAGGATTTCCTTCTTCATCTACTTCAAAATGCATATTATCCATAATCAGAGTCGGAAACTGGGAATGGAGATGACGGTATAAATCCTTGTCAAAATAAGCAGACGGTACATACTGCATTCCCTCTTCTAATTCAATATAATCTGCCGTCATGGTTGTCGGTGATACCGATACATATCCTGTTACACCACCCTCTTTATTGCTTAACCACTTAAAAAATCCCACATATTCCAACGGAGCAACCTTTACTGCATCTCCGTTGATATTTAGCTGGATATATTCGTCCGAAACATTAAAGGTAGAGAAATTATCAATTGCACCGATTTCCCTGTCACCCAACTGTCTTGCAGAAGCCGTATCCATCAGCGCAATACTTTCCGCATCTGTTTCTGAGATGATTGCATCTTCGGATTCTACCTGCTCCACCGTGATAATCGCTGCATATGCCTTGGAATTAAAAATCTCTGCTCCCGTCAACAGACAGATTAAAAACAGCAGGACTACCGCAAACGGTGCAAGAAGCGGTCCGTACATTAACCTTTCATCTTTTTGGATTTCTTTTGCCTCATATGCACTGTAAACAAACAACAGATTCATGCCTGTGTAAATAAGCAGCAATACAAATATCTTTATCCAGCACTCTATGGATTTTAAGTTCCATGGCGATGGCCAGAAATAATTCAAAATCAGCGCGATAACCGTACTGATGACAAATGCAGTTATTACATACTGCCATTTTGTTTTCATTTTATATTTTTGCATAATCAAAACTCCTCCTCTTTGGACTTTCGTTCCTTCCTGCGGTAAAATCATACCCATTATAAGTCTTTTGCATGATAAAAGCTATATAAAATAACAAAAAAAGCATTTTATTTCTAAAAAAACGCACAAAAAACATTGCCTTTTTTTAGTAAAGTGTTATAATTTAGCACGTTGTTTATACTATTTTATAATTCTCGTAACACATTGGAGGTTACTATGAGCAGTCAGATGCAGAGTGAAAAACAAAAGAAACTCGGAGAACAGGAGCGTGAATTTCATTTTCATGTAGGTATGCGGAATTTTAAAACCGCATTGGCCGCTACCCTTTGTGCGCTTTTATATTTTCTATTTAACAGAAACCCTACTTTTGCATGTATCGGCGCAATCTTTGGTATGGGCCGTGATTTGGAAAATTCTAAAGAAAGCGGCGGAAACCGTCTGTTCGGAACAATCATCGGCGGCGTTGTGGGTATGGCGCTGTTCCACATCTATATCCAGATATATCCCGAGGGCGGCATACATGGACCGTTGTTCATTTTCCTGTTCTTAGGCGTCATTTATCTGGTACTGGTTTGTCAGGTCCTATTTTTGCCGGGCGCTATTCAGCCGGGCGGTGTTGTGTTATGTATTATTCTTTTTAATACCCCTGTCGATTCCTACATCCAGTACTCCTTAAACCGTATTTTGGATACAGCTATCGGTGTCATTATTGCAATCGGGATTAACCTTATTCTTTCGCGTGAGAATATCCAATATATAAAAACACTTATCAGCTATTTTAATTATCTCAAAAAAACCAATTAATCTTTTTAAACTTTTTATTTGTTCTTTATTCAATTTATGCTATATTATAAAGAAGAAGAAATAGAAAGGTGTTGGAATAATTGTTTTTTAATCATTCAAAATTTAGAGAAAAATTATCTGAAACTCTGAAAGCAGTTTTCCCGATTTTGGCGATTGTATTGCTGCTGTGTTTTACGATTGCACCAATTCCGCCAAGTATTTTGCTGACCTTCCTTGTGGGAGCGTTTTTGCTGACTGTGGGAATGCTGCTTTTTAATGTTGGTGTAGAGCTTTCAATGACTCCTATCGGCGAAAAAGTCGGTTCTATCATTACCAAATCCAAAAAAGTATGGGTTATGGTTCTTATCAGTTTTATCATGGGATTCTTCATTACAATCTCAGAACCGGATTTGCAGGTGCTTGCACAACAGGTTCCATCCATTCCTAATCTCACGCTTATTCTAGCTGTTGCGCTCGGAGTTGGAATTTTCCTTGTTATTGCAGTATTACGTATGCTTTTTTCTCGTCCATTATCTCAGCTTTTGGTATTCTTTTATATCATTGTTTTTGGTTTAGCTCTATTTGTACCAAAGGACTTCCTTGCAATTGCATTTGACTCAGGTGGCGTTACAACCGGTCCCATGACTGTGCCGTTTATTATGGCATTCGGTGTCGGTATTGCTTTTATCCGAAGTGATAAACATGCAGAAGACGATACCTTCGGTCTTGTCGCTCTTTGCTCAATCGGTCCCATCCTTGCAGTACTGATTCTCGGATTGATTTATCATCCTGATTCAACTGAAGCGGTATCCGAAGCAATTCCAATCATTGATAATACCGTTGATTTATGGAATCTGTTCGCAGTAGAACTCCCTACATATATGGAAGAAATTGCAATATCGCTTTTCCCGATCATATTCTTCTTTGGGCTCTTCGAGCTTATTTACAAGGATATCAATAAAAGAACTTTGATTCGTATCGGTATCGGTTTAGCCGAAACATATCTTGGACTTGTACTTTTCCTTACAGGTGTAAACGTCGGTTTTATGCCTGCCGGCAACTACTTAGGCCAGACTATGGCAGCGCTTCCGTATGCGTGGATTATCATTCCGATTGGTATGATTATCGGTTACTTCATTGTAAGAGCGGAGCCTTCTGTATTTGTACTTACAAAACAGGTTGAAGAAATGACCTCTGGCGCCATCTCTTCAAAAGCTATGGGACTTAGCTTATCCATTGGTGTATCAGCTTCCGTTGGGCTTGCTATGATTCGTGTACTCACAGGTATCTCAATTCTATGGTTCTTAGTACCCGGATATTTCATCGCATTGGTATTAACCTTTTTTGTACCAAAGATTTTTACTGCAATCGCCTTTGACTCCGGCGGCGTTGCTTCCGGTCCTATGACTGCTACTTTCCTGCTCCCATTTGCAATGGGTGCCTGCGAAGCGCTGGGAGGAAATATTATTACAGATGCTTTTGGTATTGTATCAATGGTTGCTATGACTCCACTAATTACCATTCAGGTAATGGGTGCTTTGTTCAAGATAAAAGAAAACAAACTTCACAAAGAGGCTGCTGTTCAAATCAAACGTACTCCACTGGATTCCATTGGAGATATGGATATCATTGAACTCTAAGCCGGAAATGAGGTTCATATGGGAAATATATATTTAATGACCACTATCGTAGATAGAAAAATTGTTAAAAAGTATTTAGACTTATATCATGAGCATAGTTTACATGTTATGTTCCTAACGCTCGGATATGGTACTGCTTCTAATGAAATCCTTGATTATCTGGGATTAGATTCAATCGAAAAAGCTGTTATTTATTCCGTTGTTGAAGAAAACACCTGGACTACCATCAAAAATCAGTTGCAGAAAAAACTTAGAATTGATGCTCCGGGCGGCGGAATTGCTTATACAATTCCACTTAGCAGCATTGGCGGAAAGAAAACATTACAATTCCTTTTGGAAAATCCTAATTTTGAAAAAAAGGAGGAATCTACCTTGAAAAACACAACTCATGACTTAATCGTGGTTATTGCCGAGCAGGGATATACCAACTTAATCATGGATGCAGCCAGAGAGGCCGGTGCATATGGCGGCACCGTTGTCCATGCCAAAGGAACCGGCATGGAAGCCGCAGACATATTCATGGGCATTTCCCTTTCCGAAGAAAAAGAAATCGTCTATATTGTGGCGAAAACAGAAGAAAAGAATGCCATTATGAAATCCATTATGACAAAAGCCGGTCATGATTCAAAAGCAAAATCTGTCTGCTTCTCTCTTCCTGTAACAGATACCGCAGGTTTGAGACTGCTTGAAGACTAATAACCTGTTTTATTCATTCTTAAACGCTATAAAAGGTCTCTCTTTTTTAAGGGAGACCTTTTTAAGGAGAAACTCTATGTCCAATATTATAGAAATTACGGATTTATCCATTCCCGAACTGGATATCTATGCCAGACTCTCTGAAAGTCAATTACGTCATTATTATGAGCCTGATTTAGGTATTTTTATTTCAGAAAGCCCAAAAGTGATTCTACGCGCCTTAGAAGCGGGATACACTCCCCTCTCTATTCTTGTAGAACGTAGTGAACTAAAAGGAGATGTTTACGAAATCATTAAAAAATGCGGCAGTATTCCTGTCTATACAGCAAAACATGAGGTATTAACGCAATTAACCGGATTTCATCTGACGCGGGGACTTCTCTGTGCAATGCGCCGCAAAGCCTTACCTTCTGCTGAAGAAATCCTTTTAGGCACACGCCGTATTGCTGTATTGGAAGATGTCGTAAATCCAACAAATGTCGGCGCAATCTTTCGCTCTGCGGCGGCCTTAAATATGGATGCTGTACTGCTTACTCCCGCCTGCTCTGACCCTCTATATCGTCGTGCCATTCGTGTAAGCATGGGAACCGTATTCCAAATTCCCTGGACATTTATAGAGCAAAATACACTGATGGATAAGCTTCATGCTCTTGGATATAAAACTGTTGCATTTGCACTTCGAAACGATTCTGTCTCCATAGATGATGCGCGTCTGATGGCAGAAGAAAAGCTGGCGGTTATTCTTGGCACGGAAGGAGACGGACTTAAGGATTCTACGATTGAAAATTCCGACTACACCGTTAAAATTCCTATGTCACACGGCGTAGATTCTTTAAATGTTGCCGCTGCAAGCGCTGTTGCATTCTGGCAGCTAGGACGGTAGATTTATACTTGCATGGCAGATTATATTTCTTTGCAATCATTGTTCAAAGATGAATATTGCCTGTTCCATAACACTACTCCGCCTCCTCGAGCATCGTTTCTATAAATATTCCATATCCGCTTTTGGGATCATTTATGAGTACATGGGTTACCGCACCAACTAGTTTTCCGTTTTGGATAATTGGTGACCCGCTCATGCCCTGCACAATCCCCCCGGTCAGCTCTAACAGGTCTGGATCTGTTACCTCTATATAAAGACCCTTGTTAGAATTTAAAGCAAGATAATCGACGTATGTTATTTTAATATCATAGACCTCCCTTTTACCTGATATTTCCGATACAATCTGTGCAGGCCCTACTTCAATTTCCTGCTTATATGCCACTTCATACAATTCTCCCCATTCAAAATAATCCGTTAAGTCATCCGTATCAAATTCTCCATATACACCCGAATCCTTATTGCTCGTTACATCCCCTAAATGGTATATGTTTCCATAGCTTATAACGCCTTTTAATTCCCCTGCGTCTCCCACTTTTCCTTTTTCTATTCCGATGACTTCAGATGCATACAAATCTCCTCCATCTACTTCCAATAACTGTCCGTTTTCGCCGTTTGCCATGCCATGTCCCAGCGTTCCAAATTCTCCTGTCTGCGATACATAGGTAAGCGTTCCGATTCCCGCCAGATCATCTTTGACCCAGATTCCAAGCATATACTCTCCTGTTTTCGCTTTTACTGGTTTTACTGAAACAGTCATAATCTCTCCGTTTCGTGATATTGTAAGTTTTAAGGACTTACCGCCGGACTGTTTTACACACTCGGCAACATCCTCCTTACAGACCAGATCCACTCCATTGATAGCCAGAATATAATCTCCTGTTTTCACGGATTCTTTTGCAGGATTTACCAGCTCGCCATTTTCATTTTCGATTTCACAGGTGTCAATTACAAATACGCCCTCACATTCTGTATAGATTCCCACAATTTTTCCGGATACATAAACCTTTTGTTCTTCTACTACATTGACGGTCACTTCTTTTACCGGAATGACACCAAACATACTGCATAACTTCTTTTCACTTTCCTCTGTTTTGGTTTCCAGCGAGCTTATGACAAACGGAAAATCAACTTTTAGTCTGGCCTCTTCTCCCTCCCGTACATAAATGTTGTCGGGAACCTCACTTACAATCAATTCTATTCCTAATAAAAGCACTGACGCCATGTACATGGCTGTCGCCGTCCTGATAAATTTATAAAAAAAGTTTCGCATAATATCACCCCTTTGCATCGGTAATAGTATGCGAAACCAATTATTTTTTCATGTAAGCCAATTCTTTCATTTCCTGTGCATTTTTAACTACAGCATCCGTAATCTCCACACCGCCTAACATTCTTGCCAGTTCACGGATGCTTTCCTCTTGATTTAATTTTATAATATTGGAACGTGTTTCGTTATGATTGACTGTTTTTTCAATCAGATAATGTGCATCTGCCATAGCTGCAATCTGAGGAAGATGCGTAATACAGATAATCTGATGATTGCGGCCTAAGACATTCATCTTCTCTGCAACCATCTGTGCGGTACGTCCGCTGATTCCACTGTCAATTTCGTCAAAAATCAAAGATTCCACTTCATCTGCATCAGCCATAACCGTCTTGATTGCCAGCATAATTCGAGATAACTCACCGCCGGAAGCTATTTTGCCAAGCGGCTTTTGCGGTTCTCCAGGATTTGTAGAAAGCATAAATTCCGGCTCATCATAACCATTTGCACTATATGCAGCCGGTTTGCCAAACTCCATCGTAAACACCACATCTAAGAAATTCAAATCCTGTAATGCCTGCTTAATTGCCTGACAAAGTGCAGTGGCATTTCTTTTACGGATAGCGGAAATCTCTTCACACAGCCGCTTTACCTCTTTCTCTTTTGATTTTAGTTTTGCTGATAATTTCTCTAAATATGCATCATAATCATTTAATACACTAATGCGGTTACATTTATCCTCATATACACATAAAATCGTTTCAATGGAATTTCCATATTTTGATTTCAGGTGATTAATAGTATCCAATCGCCTTTGTATCTGATAAAAGCTCTCTTCATCAAAATCTGTATCGGATATATAAGCAGATAATTCATGATTAAAATCATGGATCAGATTTTCTATTTCTGTTAGCTGTCCTTCTAATTCTGCGACCTTTTTATCATATACGGAAACCGATGAAAGCTCTCTAAGTGCGCGTCCAATCAGCTCTGATGCACTTTCTCCTTCCCCATCCGCTGCTTCGTGGGCACGGCTTATGCTTTCCATAATTTTTCTGCCGTTGGAAAATCGTCTGAACGCTTCCTCTAGTTCCTCATCCTCGCCGGCCTTAAGATTTGCTTCCTCAATTTCTTTTACTTCAAATTCCAGAAAAGAGAGTTCTCTTTTTCTTTCTTCTATATCAAGGCTTGAATGCTCCCATTCGTCCTTTACTTCCCTATATTCTTTGTATACAACTGCCAGTTCCTGCTTACGGACGCCTAACTCTTCCTTTGCATATGCATCCAGAATTTCCAAATGTTTTTTCTTAGATAACAAGGACTGGTGTTCATGCTGCCCATGAATATCAATAAGAAGCGACGCAATTTCTTTTAAGGCAGATGCAGATACAGCCTCCCCGTTGATGCGTGCAACTGCTTTTCCTGAGGTGATTTTACGGCTTAAAATCACAACGTCATCTTCTGCCTCAATATCGAGTTCCTGCAATTTTTTTCTTACCTTCTCATCCTCGGCCGAGAAAATAAGCTCTACCAAAGCAGGGGCGTCATTATCTTTTAGCATTTCTTTTGGAACTTTCTGTCCCAATGCCAGATTGATGGAGCCGATAATGATGGATTTTCCGGCGCCTGTCTCACCCGTTAAGATATTAAGCCCCTTGGAAAACTCCACATCTGCCTCCTCAATCAAGGCAAGATTCTTCACATGTAGATTTTGTAACATATTAACTCCTTCTATTCTCCCCGCCGCGCATATGTTTACTGTTCTACGATTTTACGAAGTTTCTTCATAATTGCAACAGTATCTTCTGTAGTCCGTATCGCACACATAATCGTATCATCTCCGGCAATGGAGCCTACGATTTCATGAATATGCATTGCGTCGATAGATGCACATACAGCGCCTGCCATACCGGAAACCGTTTTGATCACAAGAATATTCTGTGCCATATCCATCGACACATACCCATCTCTAAGTACCCGTACAAATTTTTCAGCCATATCATCAGGCGTATCATTTAATGCCGCATACTTCTGTTTCCCGCCGGATGTAGCTATCTTGGTCAGCTTCATTTCACGGATATCTCTTGAAACGGTAGCCTGTGTAACAGCAAAGCCTTCTTTCACAAGATACGCCAGAAGTTCATCCTGCGTTTCAATGGCATTCTTTTTGATTAATTCTAAAATCTTAGTCTGTCTCTTTGTTTTCATACTATCTCCTGAAAGGTACTATTTCATCTTCTTTCGCATTGTCTCCAAAAAGCTCTGTTTGTTTACTTTGCAAATCTTAATGGTATGGTTTGCACGCTCGATTACAAACCGTTCCCCTGCCTGTAATTTTGTTTCCCTGTCTCCATCACAGGTTACATAAGCCACCTCGTCTTCCACGCCGCGACGCGCGACCATCTCTATTTCAATGACATCATCCTCTTTTAAAATAATCCCTCTGGAATTTAAGCTGTGTGCATTGATCGGCGTAAGCGCCAGAATATTCGCACCCGGTTCTATAATTGGTCCACCTGCCGAAAGATTGTAGCCTGTTGATCCTGTCGGTGTTGATACAATAACGCCATCTCCATCATAGGTAACCAGAAATTCTCCGTTTACATATACGTTCAATCGCAACAGCGTCAAAACGCCCATACGATGAATAACAATATCGTTTAAAGCCGTTCTTCCTTTGTCCGAATTTTTGCGGTACCCCTTTATCATAAGACGTTTTTCAATGGTACAGTTATCCTCCATCAATTGGTCAATCGCCTGATAAACATTATCCAATTCCAGTTCGCACAGATACCCCAATGTCCCCAGATTTACGCCAATAAGCGGAATATCTGTTTTGCGTGTCTTTCGAACAGCACGAATCAGCGTTCCGTCACCACCTAAAACCATAATGCAGTCCGTATCTGCCGGTATATTTTCGTAATGCAGTTTTTCAAATTCTACCGGACCATCATCCGATTCCGACAAATTAATCGCACTGCCCCCATGCGAACAGATATAGTCTATAATTCCCTTTGCAATCTTAAGTCCGGGATCTTTACATGGATTTGCTACAATAACAAATTTTTTCATACTATTTATCCAGGCTACTATGGGCAGCTTCCACTACCGCATGAATATCCACAGATTCCTCCTTTTTCGGATTGTCGTCTTTCTCGATATACACCAGATACTCTATGTTCCCTTCCGGTCCCTTAATCGGGGAATATTCCAAATTATGAATGGAAAATCCATTCTCCATTGCAAAACCAATTACTTTTTTAATTACTTCTTCGTGAACAGCCTTGTCACGGACAACGCCCTTTTTACCGACTTTTTCTCTTCCTGCTTCAAACTGGGGCTTAATCAGACATACCATCTGCCCATGTTCCTTTAACAATTCTCTTACAGGACCTAAAACCTTCGTAAGTGAGATAAAGGATACATCTACAGATGCAAAATCCAGCGCATCATCAATATCCTGCGGAGTCACATATCGGATATTGGTTTTTTCCATACACACAACGCGCTCATCCTGACGCAGCTTCCATGCAAACTGTCCATATCCCACGTCTACGGCATAGACCTTACTTGCGCCGTTTTGAAGCATACAATCTGTAAAACCACCCGTAGAAGCACCAATATCCATACATACCCTGCCATCTAGTGCAATCCCAAAATGCGTCATGGCCTTTTCTAATTTTAGACCGCCCCGGCTGACATATTTTAAGGTATTGCCACGAACTTCAATGACACAGTCGTCCGGGAACATGGTTCCTGCTTTGTCCTCACGATTGCTGTTTACGAATACGTTTCCTTCCATAATCATAGTTCTGGCTTTTTCTCTCGATGGCGCCAGTCCCCGGTTTACCAATAAAATATCTAAGCGTTCTTTCATAATCTCCTCTGTTTTAAAAGCTCCAATACTTTTTTATATATCGTATCTTCATCAATTCCAATATCCTTTTTCAAAATACTTACATTGCCATGCTCTACATAAGCGTCCGGGATAGAAACAATGTGGACTTTTATGGATAAATCATTTTCACATACAAATGACGATATATGTTCACCAAATCCACCGCTTAACACATTCTCTTCCAATGTAACTAAGATATCATGGTCTTTTGCAAGCGAAGCTATCATCTCCTTATCAAGCGGGGCTGCAAAACGTGCATTCACTAAGGTTGCCTCTATCCCTTGTTCTGCTAAGCGGGTTACTACCTTTTGTGCTGTTTCCACCATGCTGCCCAGTGCAAAAAACGCAATTTCTGCACCTGATTTAATAACCTCGCTCTTTCCCAAAACAATCGGACTTCTGAATTCCTTTAAATCTTCATATGCCGTTCCCCTCGGATAACGGACTGCAATGGGACCATCAAAGGACATTGCAAATTTAAACATATCTGCCAGTTCATATTTATTCTTTGGAGCCAGAACGGTCATATTTGGAATGGATGACAAATATGAAATATCGAAAATACCCTGATGTGTCTCTCCATCGCTGCCTACTAAGCCCGCCCTGTCTACTGCGAAAACAACCGGCAGATTCTGAATACATACATCATGCAGAATCTGGTCATACGCTCTTTGCAGGAATGAAGAATATACTGCAAATACAGGCTTAAGACCTGCTTTGGCAAGCCCTGCCGCAAAAGTTACCGCATGCTGTTCTGCGATTCCAACATCATAAAAACGCTTTGTATATTTTTTGGAAAATCTGCTAAGACCTGTTCCATCTGCCATTGCCGCTGTAATTGCCACCAGCTTAGGCTCTTTGTCCGCTAATTTACACATTGCGGCTGAAAAAATATCTGTATAGCTTGGTTTTTCTTTTTTCTTAAGTGGTAAGCCTGTTTCAATATCAAATGGCTCCGCTCCGTGAAAACGGGAAGGATTCTTCTCTGCCGGGAGATATCCGGCTCCCTTCTTGGTCATAACATGAACAAGCACCGGTCCGTCTACTCTTTTGGCTTCATTGAATATGCGTACCATTTCCCTGATATTGCTTCCATCTACAGGCCCAAGATAGATGATTCCCATCTCTTCAAAGAACATACCCGGAACAAATAACTGCTTAATACTGCTCTTTGCATTACGAATGCTTTTTACCATCTTATCCCCTACAACCGGAACTCTATGCAAAGAGTTCATAACGCCGTTTTTTAAATCACGGTATGCATCCGCTGTACGGAAGTTAGACAGATACATATTCATACCTCCGACATTTTTGGAAATAGACATATTATTATCATTTAACACAATAATAAAATTCTTTTCAAGCAAAGAGGCATTATTTAATGCTTCATATGCCATACCGCCTGTTAAAGCTCCGTCACCAATTACAGAAACAACGTGATAATCCTCTCCTGTAATTTCTCTGGCAGCAGCCATTCCTAAGCCCGCCGAAATAGATGTGGAGCTGTGCCCTGTGTTAAAGCAGTCGCTGTCACTTTCATTGCTCTTTGGGAATCCGCTCAACCCGCCATACTGGCGCAAAGTTACAAAGCCCTCTTTTCTGCCTGTTAAAATTTTGTGGGTATAAGACTGGTGTCCGACGTCCCATATAATCTTATCCTCCGGCAGAGAAAATGCCAGATGAAGCGCCATTGTAAGCTCTACAACACCTAGGTTTGACGCAAGATGACCACCGGTCACCGAAATGTTCTCTAACAGAAAACGGCGTATTTCACAGCGTAATTCATCCAATTCGATTTCTGTTAAATTCTTAATATCATTTTCTTTTTTTATACGATCAAGTATCATTATAATACCTCGAGTAATTCTTATTTTTCCCTGTGAATCAAATATAAAACCACCTCACGAAGAAAATCACTCTGCACAGAAAGTCCGTCCATAAGTTCTACGGCTTCTTTGGAAAGCTTTGCAACTTCTTTCTGTGCATTTTCCAAACCTACAAGCGTAACATACGTTACCTTGTTATTCTTCTCATCACTGCCGATTGGTTTTCCCAATACCTCCATCGTTCCAGTAATATCCAGAATATCATCCTGAATCTGGAAAGCTATCCCAACCTTACGTCCTATCTGTTCTAATGATTTTACATCCTGCTCTAAAGCGCCGCCTAAAATCGCACCAATCATTAAAGACGCTTCTATTAACGCCGCTGTTTTCAATAAGTGGATATACTCTAATCTCTCGATTGAAACACAGGAAGCCTCCATATTCTCTGTTTCAATATCTACAACCTGACCGCCAATCATACCATATGCACCGGCTTTCCGGCTTAAAATCTGCATTGCTTTAACAATTTTTGCATTTAAAGGAGCCTTATTAAAAGCAAATGCCGCTGTCTCAAACGCATAATTTAACAATGCATCCCCGGCAAGGATACCCATTGCTTCCCCATATACTGCATGAGTGGTTTTCTTGCCGCGACGGTACTCATCATTATCCATTGCCGGAAGGTCGTCATGGACAAGAGAATATGTATGTATCATTTCTATTGCAGACATAAAAGATTCGATGACATCTCTTTCATTTTCTGTTTCATATACAGAGGAAAACATACGATATGTTTCCTCCATTAAAATCGGGCGGAGACGCTTTCCACCTGCCAATAAGCTGTAATTCATTGCCGCATATATCGTTTTTTGCATACCTTCTTCTTTTGGTAAAAAAGAACACATTACCTTATTAAACTGTTTAGCACGCTTTGACAGCTCTTCTCTTATATCCATTAGAATTCCTCCAGACTCCCATCCTCGTTCATAATAAGCATTGCCTTCTCCATATCATCTAACATGGCATTGGCGGCTTTAATTTCTTCCAGACCATTCTTATACAATTCGAAAGACATATCGAGAGAAACATCTCCCGCTTCCATCTTATCAATAATCTCTTCTATATGCTCAAAACGTTCTTCTAACGTAATTGTTTTGTTTTCATTCATGTTTATTGACCTCCGTTACAACAGCCTTAACATTACCGTCTGTTACATGAATCAGAATCTCATCCTTTGGTTTTATCATCGAAACACTTTTTAGTGACTGATGATTACTGTTTTCCACATAGGCATAACCGCTGCCCAGCTTCTTTGCCGGAGAGTATCCATCCAGCGTATTTGCAAGAAGCATCAGGCAATGTTTCTTCTCTGTAAAACAGTTCTTCATGCGTATGGCCAATTTCTCTTCAAATTCCATCAGCCTTCTTCTGTTTTCATTCAGACGATTCTTAGGACTTACCATCTGCAGTTTTGTTTTCTTATGCGCCAGACGCTCTCGTGCAGTATCGATACTGCGTCTTATACAGCGGTCCATCTGCATTTTATATTCCAGAAATCTCTGCTTTGTCAATGCGTAGTCAAATACCGCCAGCTCTGCCGCTGCCGAAGGAGTCGGCGCACGCAGATCCGATACAAAATCTGCAATCGTCCAGTCTGTTTCATGACCAACCGCCGAGATGACAGGGACACTGCAATGAAAGATGGCACGCGCCACTATTTCCTCATTAAATGCCCATAAATCCTCAATGGAGCCGCCTCCGCGACCTACGATAATGACGTCAACCCCAAGCTTTTCCAACGCCAAAATGCCCCGCACAATACTTTCCTTTGCACCATCCCCCTGCACCAGAGCCGGATATAAGATCAACTGCACATAAGGATTGCGTCTTGTGGCAATATTACGGATATCCTGAATCGCAGCGCCCGTCGGGGCGGTCACGATTCCTACCTTTTTTACATATTTGGGAATCGGACGTTTATATTCCGGAGCAAACATTCCCATTTCTTCCAGAGATTTCTTTAATGCCTCAAATTGAAGATATAAATTGCCTTCTCCGTCTAATTCAATATTTCTGGCATAAATCTGATATTTTCCATCGCGCTCATATATTTCCACAGAACCCGTGACGATTACTTTGTCACCTTCCTTCATTTGAAAATTGAGACCGCTTTTGCGGTAGCCTGCAAACATAATGGCGCTAATTGTACCGGCTGCATCCTTTAAAGTAAAATAAATATGTCCGCTGGAATGATATTTGCAATTCGATACTTCACCCTTAATGTTAAGCTGGCGAAGCAGAAAATCCTCTGCAAACATATTCTTAATATAATTATTTACCTGACTTACGGAATAAATGTTTTTTGTCATAGAAACTTAACCAGAACCCCATTTACAAAGGATGAAGAGTTATCTGTCCCATATTTTTTTGCAAGTTCTATCGCTTCATTGATAGATACTTTGCTGTCAATATTATCCTCATATTTCATTTCATATACCGCGAGACGAATAATGGATAAATCTACTTTTGCCATACGCGACGTCTTCCAGCCCGTTGTTACCTCATTGATAGCTGCATCTATCTCTGGAAGCTTTGCAAATATTTCATTGCATTTATTGTTAATATATGCAGAATCTTTTTCATTTAAATTCTCTAATTCTTCCCCAAATAAAACCAGTTGTTCCGGCATCTCTGCTTCATCATGAAATTCTACACGAAAAAGCATCATAAAAACATTTTCTCTTAACTGTCTTCTTGTCATAAAATAGATTCCTCTCAGAATGTGTTTAAAATAAAACGTGCGCCCGACGCACACTTTCGCGCCGAGCGGTATCGCAAAGCGATTCCTTCCTTTCCGCAAGATGCGCATCCACCGCGAAGCGTTTTTATATCATAGGAACGTCATTTTCCTTCGCGCGTTAATGTATCACGGCCTTTTCTATGATAGAAAAAAGGATGCCGCACTTCGACATCCCCTATTATACTACAAATATGAAGTTTTAAAAAGTACTAATTATCCCCCATATCCACACTTGCAACACGAATGTTTACAACTGCTACTGTAAGACCCGTCATATTCTCAATAGATGTTTTCACTCTTTCCTGTACCTTTGCAGAAACTTCAGGAATTGCATATCCATACGCGATATTAAGCGCCACATCAACCTTGATTTCTTCATCTAAAATTTCTACGAATATGCCTTTAGAAAGATTCTTCATTCCAAGCTTGCTTACAATCTCATTGGTAATATTGCCTGCCATTGAGCTGACACCTTCTACTTCCGTAGCTGCGAGTCCTGCGATAATCGCAACAACCTCTTCGGAAACCCTCACTTCACCACTCTCATCTGCTTTTATCTGAAATGTCTTATTTGCTTCTGCCATAATACTTTACCTCCTAAGTAATATTCTTTGGATATTATAACAGATTATACCTTGTTTGGAAACAAAATATCAAAAAAAGAGTCCGAAAAAAATTCGGACTCTTTCAAATCACTAGACTATTTGTTTTTTAGACACATATACCTGGAAGGAATCGGTTCCCATTAAAGATTTGCCCTCTGTAATCATAACATTCTTGTCAGTAATTACATATTCCACGCAGGCGTTTTCCCCGATAACTGTATCTTGCATAAGAACACAGTTCTTAACTTTAGCGCCTTTTTTCACTTTAACGCCACGGAATAGAATACTGTTTTCTACTTCTCCTTCAATTACACAGCCATCAGCCGCCATAATATTAGACACCTTTGCGCCCTTGATGTATCTGGTTGGATTATCATCACGAATCTTTGTATAAATCTGTCCCGGTCCGAAAAGCCCTTCTAGGTTTTCTTCTTGAAGAAGCTTCATATTCTCGTCAAAATAACTCTTCATATCGTGAATATACGCAACATATCCATCGAAGCAGTATCCCTGAACGTCTAACATATCAATCTGCGGAGCAATAACATCTCTTTCAAATGAAGTAAATCCGAGAACAAATGCTTCGTCAATCAGACGAATGAGAAGTTCTCTCTCTATTACATAAATATTCATAGAGAAGTTTACTTCGCCGTCTCTCCTTGAGTTCACAAAGAGCTGTTTTACACGGTTTCCATCTAAATCAAAGCTGTAGTATAAGTCCTGACTGGATTCTAATGGTTTTTTGAATTTGTCAGGAATCTCCTGTTTACGGTATACTGCGGTAATATCAGCGCCGCTTTTTCTATGGGCATCTAACAACGCATGGAAATCAATGTTTGCCGCAAAGTTTGTATCCGCCATTACAACATACTTTTCTTTCTGCGATACAAGGAATGTTTTGATGCTCTCTAGCGCTTCAACACGGCCATTATATACTTTTACATTTTTCTGTGCAAAAGGCGGGATAATATTTAATCCACCCTTCTTGCGCGCAAGATCCCATTCACGGCCGGACCCGAGATGATCCATAAGAGACTGGTAGTTTTCGCGTGCTATTAAAGAAATATTATCAATACCAGCGCGGGCCATTCCTGAAATAAGAAAGTCGCAAAGGCGATAACGGCTTGCAAACGGAATCGAAGCCATAAGCCGTTCTGTTACAAGTTCCGGCACTAATCCGTCATAGCTATTAGGAAAAATAATGCCCAACGCTTCATTATTTGTAATTGATTTTAGCATTGTTCTTCTCCCTCCTTAACATCTTTATACACCATAGCTTTTGGTCCAATCTTGGCATTTGCTCCAATCGTAACATTCGATCCTACATGGGCAACATTACCGATGCCTCCTTCTGCCGGTATTTCGCCCACTATGGCATTTTCACCCACTACTACATTTTCAGCAATGATACAGTGTTTTACAACTGCACCTGTCTTAATGGTTGTGCCGCCCATAACTACTGCATCTTCTACAACCGCACCTTCTTCAACCGTTGCACCTGCGAAGAGAATAGAATGCTTTACGATACCTTTAACGTCACAGCCATCTGTAATCATAGAATCTTCCACAACTGCACAAGGAGCAATCCTGTGTCCCGTCATTCCGCTGTTGCGGCTATAAATCTTCCAGTCTTCATCAAAGAGGTCAATCCCGCTGTTTTCCGGATCAAGCACTTCCATATTAGCTTCCCAGAGAGAGCCGATGGTTCCGACATCTTTCCAGTATCCATCGAAATGATATGCATACATCTTGCGGTTATCCCGCAGAAGATTTGGAATAATATTCTTTCCGAAATCATTCTCAGAATTTGGATCTGCTTCGTCTTCAATGAGGTATTTTTTCAAAATGTCCCAGTTAAAAATGTAAATACCCATTGACGCAAGATTTGATTTCGGATTCTTTGGTTTTTCCTGAAACTCCGTAATCCTGTCATTTTCATCTGTAACCATAAGACCAAAACGGGAAGCATCATCCCAAGGAACCTCCATGACCGCCACCGAAAACTCAGCTTCCTTTTCTTTATGGAAGCGTAAGAAATCACTATAATCCTGTTTACAAATCTGGTCACCGGAAAGAATGATAACATATTCCGGGTCATAACGTTCAATAAATGAGATATGCTGATAAATGGCATTTGCTGTTCCCTTGAACCAATCAGAACCCGATGCTTTCTGATACGGCGGAAGCACATGCACACCCCCGTATAGACGGTCAAGGTCCCAAGGCTGGCCATTTCCAATATATTCATTCAGTACTACAGGCTGATACTGCGTTAAAATGCCTACGGTATCAATACCCGAGTTTACACAGTTCGAAAGCGGAAAGTCTATGATACGATACTTTCCACCAAAAGGAACTGCCGGCTTTGCAAGGTTCTGAGTCAATGCATATAATCTGGAGCCTTGTCCCCCAGCAAGAAGCATTGCAACCATCTCTTTTGCCATAATTATTTCCCCCTTTATGTATTCGTTGTCCTTGATTGGATATTATTTATATATATATTATCATAAATAAGTAAATATTACTAGTTAAAAGTTAAATTTTAACTGTTTTTTATCCATTTTTTACAATAAATTACATAATTTTCCAATTTTTGAGCAACAAGGGTGTAAGGTATCAAAAAACGCTGCTGCGAATTTATTCGCAACAGCGTTTTCTCTCCTATATCTTATTCGAAGTCCATAACATCAACCCATCTCATAAGAAATTCTTTTTCTAATTCATTTTCTTTACTAAGCTGGGATGCTGCTACAATCGGAAGCCATTTCTGTACATACTGTCTTGCAGTATCACTCTTCTTACAGTACATATTCATGTATAAATCTGCTCTTTCCTGATTTTTAAGTGCAAACCACAGATATGTCATTGCAGCATCTGCACTGGCATTACCCTGTGTTACATGTGCCCAGTCGATAACAGTTAACTTGCCGTCCTCACCAACTACTACGTTTGTTGGGTTATAGTCGCCATGACAAAGTTTTGTATGCTTTGGCATACTTTCAAGTCTGGCAAGAAGTTCATATCTTGTTGTAGCATCAATAATCTTTAAGCTGTTAATCTGACGAGCTAATTTATCTTTTAACTTATTAACAAGTGGTGACTTTTTGCTGTGGATTTCTAACTGTAAATCCACAAACTGTTCCATGTAGGATTCGAGTTTTTCCGGATGCTTATCCATGAGTTCTTCTAATGTTGTACCTTCTACATAGTCGATTACAAGAGCCCATTTTCCATCGATTTCCACAACTTCTTTTACAGCTGGAACAGGAAGTCCTGTTTCTTCCGCTCTCGCGTTGTTTACCGCTTCATTGAACACGTCGGATTTTGCATGCGTTACTTCATGAAGTTTCACAATGCTGTCCCCTGATTTGTAAACCTCTTTGTTTGGACGTTTGATAATAAGATTTTCTTTGCTTAAGTTATACATATCAGTTCCCCCTTCTTATTTACCGTAGTATGCTCTTAAGTACATTTCTTTGATTTCTGACATAAGTGGATATCTTGGATTTGCACCGGTACACTGGTCGTCAAATGCCTGTTCTACCATGTCATCTAATGTATCGAGGAAGTACTGCTCATCTACACCATAATCTTTGATGGTTTTCTTGATGCCAACTCCCTCTTTTAAATTTTCTATCTTTTCGATGAATTTTTCAAGAGTTTCTTTATCATCTTTTCCAAAAATTCCTAAGAAGTTTGCACATTCAACATAACGTTCTAAGGTATGTGGATACTGATACTGTGAGAATGTTCCCATCTTAGTAGGTACATCTGTTGCATTAAATCTCATAACTTCTGTAATAAGAAGTGCGTTTGCAACACCATGTGGCAGGTGATGGAAAGCACCTAATTTATGTGCCATTGAGTGACATACGCCAAGGAATGCATTTGCAAACGCCATACCTGCGAGTGTAGAAGCATCTGCCATTTTTTCTCTTGCGATTGGGTCATTTGCACCATTTTCATATGCAGATGGTAAATATGCAAAGATGTTTTTCATCGCCTTTAATGCAAGACCATCTGTATAATCCGTTGCCATAATAGACGCATATGCTTCTAATGCATGTGTTAATGCGTCAATACCGGATGCACTTGTAAGACCCTTTGGCTGTGTCATCATATTGTCAGCATCGATAATTGCCATGTTTGGAAGCAATTCGTAATCTGCAAGCGGATATTTTACACCTGTTTTTTCATCTGTGATTACAGCAAACGGGGTTACTTCCGAACCTGTACCTGAAGATGTTGGAATTGCTACAAAGTAAGCTTTTTCGCCCATCTTAGGGAATGTATATACACGTTTGCGGATGTCCATAAAGCGCATTGCCATATCAAGGAAGTCTGCTTCCGGATGTTCGTACATTACCCACATAATCTTACCTGCATCCATTGCGGAACCACCGCCGAGAGCAATGATTACGTCCGGCTCAAAGCTTCTCATGCATTCTGCTCCCGCTTTTGCACACGCAAGAGTTGGATCCGGAGCAACTTCATAGAAACATGTATGCTGAATCTGTAATTCATCTAATTTTTCTTCAATTGCTTTTACATATCCGTTTTTGTACAAAAAGCTATCGGTTACGATAAATGCTTTTTTCTTACCAAGTACTTTACCAAGTTCATCTAAGGCTACCGGCATACAGCCTTTTTTGAAATATACCTTCTGAGGTGTTCTAAACCAGAGCATATTTTCTCTCCTTTCAGCTACTGTCTTAATGTTGATTAAGTGTTTTACACCAACGTTTTCTGAAACGGAGTTTCCGCCCCAGGAACCGCAGCCTAAGGTTAAGGAAGGTGCTAATTTAAAGTTATAAAGGTCGCCGATTCCGCCATGTGCAGAAGGTGTGTTTACAAGAATCCTGCAAGTCTTCATTGCAGCCGCATGTTTTGCTAATTTTTCTGTCTGTGACGGATGTGCATAAATGGATGCAGTATGTCCATAACCTCCATCTGCTACTAACTGTGCTGCTTTTTCCAATGCTTCATCAAAGGTTTTCGCTTTATACATTGCTAATACCGGTGATAATTTTTCATGAGCGAATTCTTCTGATAAATCAACAGATTCTACTTCACCAATCAGGATCTTTGTTTCTTCCGGTACTGTTACGCCTGCAAGCTGGGCAATCTTATATGCTGACTGACCTACAATTTTAGCGTTTAATGAACCATTGATAATAATTGTTTTTCTGACTTTGTCTAATTCGTCTTTCTTTAAGAAGTAACATCCCCGACGTGCAAATTCTGCTTTTACTTCTTTGTATACTTTGTCCATAACGGTTACAGACTGTTCTGACGCACAAATCATACCATTATCAAATGTTTTGGAATGGATAATGGAACTAACCGCCATCTTAATATCAGCAGAATCGTCAATGATAACCGGAGTATTGCCTGCACCTACACCAAGTGCCGGTTTTCCTGAAGAATATGCTGCCCTAACCATACCAGGACCACCTGTTGCAAGGATGATGTCAGCTTCTTTCATAACTTCGTTTGTAAGCTCTAAGGATGGCTCATCAATCCAGCCGATGATCCCTTCCGGCGCTCCGGCTTTTACGGCTGCCTCCAATACGATTTTAGCAGCTTCAATTGTTGAGTTCTTTGCGCGAGGATGCGGGCTGATAATGATTGCATTTCTTGTCTTTAGGGCAAGAAGTGTTTTAAAAATAGCCGTAGATGTCGGGTTTGTGGTTGGAATAACCGCAGCAATCAAACCGATTGGTTCCGCAATCTTTTTAATTCCGAAAGCCTTATCCTCCTCGATAACACCACAAGTTTTTGTATCTTTATATGCATTGTAAATATATTCTGCGGCATAGTGGTTTTTGATAACCTTATCTTCTACGATTCCCATGCCGGTCTCTGCAACAGCAGCTTTTGCCAGTGGAATACGCTGTGAATTTGCTGCCATAGCTGCTTCAAAAAAGATTTTGTCAACCTGTTCCTGTGTATAGGTTGCAAATACTCTCTGTGCTTCTTTCATTGCATTCATTTTAGCAAGCAGAGCTTCAACAGAATTGATTGTGTTTGACATTTTTCTACCTCCAGAAAAGTTTGTTAATATTTTAACCAAATTGAAGTTTAATGGATTGTTAAAAAAATGTCAATACAAAAAACGCAGGAAAATAATTTCCTACGTTTTCACTAATTCTTTGTTAATTGCTTCACGTTTTTTGTCGATTTTTACAAGTCGTCTTATTTTTTATCCTTGTAAATCTGTTCTGTATGTATAAAATCATACGGAGTTGTCTGATAAACATAGTAATTCAGATAATTAAAGTATAATAAATTGCCATGAGAACGCCATTGCAGCAATGGTTTTTGCGTGCAGTCATTATTCGGATAATAATTCACGGGTACCTCAATCGGAAGTCCCTTGTTCTTGTCTCTTAAATATTCGTTTTGCAAAGTGATTCTGTCATACTCCGGGTGTCCCATTACATAAATCTGTTTTCCATCATCCGAAATTACCAGAAATACCCCCGCCTCATCTGACTCTGCCAGAATCTTTAAATCTGCGTGCTTTTCAATATCTTCTTTGCGTACTTCGGTGTGTCTGGAATGAGGCGCATAGAAAATATCGTCAAAGCCCCGGACCAATGGTACTCTCCGGTTCATAACATGGTGCGGATAAATTCCAAACATCTTCTTCCCTAACGGATGCTTCTGAATGCCATAATGGTAATAAAGCGCAGCCTGCGCACCCCAGCAAAGATGTAAGGTGGAAGTCACATGGGACTTACTCCATTCCATGATCTCGCACATTTCTTCCCAGTAATCCACCTCTTCAAATCTCATCTGCTCTACCGGCGCCCCCGTGATAATCAGACCGTCAAAGTTCTGGTTCTTTACTTCATCAAATGTCTGATAAAACTTGTTCAGATGGCTCATAGAAGTATGCGTCGATTCATGGCTTGATACCATAAGAAACGATACATCCACCTGAATCGGCGTATTCGAAAGCGAACGTAAAATCTGAAGCTCTGTCTCTTCCTTTAACGGCATCAGGTTTAAGATTGCAATGCTGATTGGACGAATATCCTGATGCATTGCGCGGTGTTCGTCCATGACAAATATGTTTTCCTGTTCTAAAATTTCTTTTGCTGGTAAATCACTTTGAATCTTTATTGGCATATTATTTATTCCTTTTATTATTATTTCTATTTTCCAAACATCTCTATAAAAGTATCTTCTGAAATAATCGAAACCCCTAAATCTTTCGCTTTCTTATTTTTCGATGATGTTGATTCCACATCATTATTCACAAGATAATTTGTCCTGCCGGATACGGAGCCTGCTACTTTTCCGCCCTGTGCTTCTACATAAGCCTTAAATTCATCCCTGTTCTTAAACTGATGGACGTCGCCTGTGATTACGAAGGTAAGACCGCTGCAGGTGCCATTCCCGGAATTTATCTTTTTAACCTTCTGCACACTTATTACTTGCAGAAGATGTTCTAAAGCACTTCGATTCCTTTCATTTGCATACCATTGTAATATAGAATTGGATTTTTCGCCACCAATTCCTTCCACATCTTCAAATCCGGTATTTTTCTTCATACGCTCGAGAAACCCGTCAAAACCTACGGTATTTACAATTTTTTTTGCAGCATCTGTTCCAATCATCGGAATACAGAGCGCATACATAAAGTTTACCGGATGAACCGTGCGGCTTTTTTCAATAGCTTTGCCGATGTTTTCACATGACTTCTCGCCAAAACCTTCTAAGCGGCTGATTGCAGGAAAATGTTCTGATAAGCTGTAAATATCCGCAAATTCACGGATAAAGCCCTCATTAATAAACCGGAGCATGGTCTGAACGGATAATCCGTCAATATCCATCCCGTTTTTGCTGACAAAACGGCTGAACTTTTTCACATTCTTCGCCGTACACTCCGGATTCGTACAATGAAGCGTTTTCGTTCCGCCCACACTAATGTGAATCCGCGTTGCCGCCTTACATACCGGACACTTATCCGGAATCTCAACCTCTCCTACTGCATCCTTAACTGCAATACATTTTGGAATGATTTTATTTGCCTTAATCACAGAAAGCGTACATTCTTTCCCAATGCCAAGACGCTCTATCTCACTTAAGTTGCAGAGAGAAGCTCGGGAAACTGTGGTTCCTTCTATCTGAACCGGTTCAAATACAGCTACCGGGGATATAGTAGATACTGCACAGGACCATTCGATATATTTCAAACGACTGTCTACCGCCTCATCCTGCCACTTAAAAGCATATCCGGCTCTAGCTGCATGATGTCCCGTAATGCTTCCTGTAGAAGCATATTCGGTATCATCATAACATATTACAAGACCATCCACCGGAAGATCCATCTTGCCATTCTCCACAAGCTTTGTCCATTTTTCTATCATGGAAGCTATCGTTTTTGCATCTCCAGACTCCCGGTCGACTACGGTAAATTTCATCTTCTCTAAAAAGTCCATTCGCTCGCCCCAGGAAACCATTGGTTCATCTATGTGAACAAGTGTGAAGGCATGAAAATGTACCTTCCGGCTTTTGACCTCTTCAACGTCGTCCAAATTAAGTGTACCGGACGCAAGATTGCGCGGATTCGCGTATTTTTCATCTTCATCCTCAATCATATCGTTAATCGAAGCAAAATCTGTATAGGAAATAACTGCCTCTCCACGAACCACCAGATGACCTTTGTATGGGATTTCCAACGGAAACCCTTTGATTGCATTCTTTAAATGCGTAATGTTGGTTCCCTGTGTCCCATTTCCTCTCGTAAGGATTTTTACAAGCCTGCCATTATCATAGGTTAATACCAATGTTAGTCCATCCAGCTTCCAGGATAACCAAATCAGAAGATTTCCTGCCCATTTTTCCAGTTCTTCCACCCTTTTGGTTTTTGCAAGAGAAAGCGCCGGATACTCATGCATTTCCTTATTTCCGCCCGTGCTTTCAAAACCCGTATTCTGCGTCGGGCTATCTGGCAGAATATATTCTGTTTCCTTTTCTAATGCACTCAGTTCATCAAACAAAGAATCCCATTCATAGTTGGACATAATTTCATCCTGTCCATTGTAATAGGCTTTAGATGCCCTGTTCAGTTGTGCTACCAATTCTTCAATCCGGTTGATTTTATTTGTATCCGCCATTTCCTGCACTCCTGTTTATTCTCTTTTTCCCTTCCTGTTAGCTGTCGGTTCGTTGGAAGATGTCCGAATCATTTTTAACAGCTTCTCATATTCTTCTTCCGTTACTTTCCGGTATTCTCCCGGCTTCAAATCTCCTAATCGAATATTCATAATACGAATGCGTTCCAGTTTCTCTACACGATATCCGAAATACTCGGACATTCGCCGAATCTGGCGGTTTAAGCCCTGCGTCAGCACAATTCTTATCTTACGGTTCCCGATTTTTTCAACCTTACATTTGCGTGTTGTTGTGTCTAATTCCACTAACGGCACTCCGCCCGCCATACCTCTTACAAAACTCTCGGATACCGGTTTGTTGAGTGTAACAATATATTCCTTTTCGTGCATATTTCCCGCACGCATAATTTTATTTACAATTTCTCCATTATTGGTAAGAAGTAAAAGCCCTTCGGAATCCTTATCCAAACGTCCGATTGGATATACCCGTTTCGGATAATTCAGAAAATCAACTACATTATTCTTTTCCATTTTTTCTGTTGTACATACAACTCCGACCGGTTTATTTAATACGAGAAGAATCATCTCCTCCTCCTTTTGTACCGGTCTGCCGTTCACACACACCACATCCTCCGGCAAAACGCGGTCACCAGCAACAGCCGTCCGGTCATTGATGGTGATTTCTCCATTTTCGATTCTCCGGTCTGCTTCCCGTCTGGAGCAAATCCCTGCCTCACTTAAAAATTTGTTGATTCTAACACCATTGCTATCCATAACCAATCCTTTTAACTCAATAACGGAGACTAATAAGTCTCCGTCATGTACTTCTATTCTGTTGCTATTCTAATAAACTTGATTTAATATACCCGGTTTTTCCATCGAACTTAACCTTGGTCCAATCTCCTTCAACACCCAGCTTTTCCAGAGTGTCCCCCTGATTCACTTCCCCCAGCGTATCACTTTCCGTAGACGCCATACTTCTTACGCGCACATTATCTGTCTTAACCTTCACATAAACAACTGTAGGTTCCTGTGAGTCCTGACTGTCCGTTGTTGTGTTCCCTTCTGTTGACGGCACCTGTGTATCACTACCCGTCCCACTGTTTATTTCTGTGCCTTCAGTTCCCTCTGTGGTCTCTGTGGCCTCTGTGCTTTCGCTCTCCTCCATTTCATCTTCGTGCGCATAATATACCGTATCCTCCCACTCCTGTCTCATAGCCGGGATTGTACGTTTCGTAAGCGTATAAATTGCCTCGTTTTCTTTAATCAGATTCTGAAAGGCATTATCTACTTCGTTATATAATTCCAGATAGTCATCCTGCATGGTGTATTTCATAAATGCAGTGTTTACATCACTGCTGACAGCGCTTTCTTTATACTTTCTGTTAAAATCAGAGTACAGATTATTTATGTACAGTTCTCCTTCATCATTTGTCTGCACATAAAACAACATCATGCTCGGAGCCGTCACTTCCTGTTCTAAGAATTTAATATCAAAGCACGCAGCTACAATAAAGGAATCCTTAGAAAGACCATGCTTTGTGTAACACTTAATATTCTGATATTCCTCAAAGTACTGGCTCATTACGGTAATATAACTCTTTTCCATGTCAGACACAGGGTCTGCCACCATATCTATTGTCTCAAAGTCAGCATTTACATATGCTTCAAAATAAGTCGAAATAAGTTCATTTACTTCTTCATATGCATCAACTTCAAATTCTTTGTCGGGAACATAATCCTCTCCTGACACTGGTCTGCTGTTGATTTCTGCCATACGGTCTGCAATATAATCTTCTCCCGTAAAGAAGTATAATATAAGAACCATAGCCACAAATAAACCAGAAGCAGCAAAATATTTTTTATATTTTTCAAAAAAAGGAAGCAGCTTTTTTGCTTTCTCGAATATATCCTTCATATAATCCTCCATGACATATAACACCAAATGCGCCCGGCGGGAATCGAACCCGCATCTTAGGAGTCGGAGTCCTACGTTCTATCCATTATACTACGGCCGCAGAATACTGTATTTCCGCCATAAAAAACGGATTTATGGGATTCAGAAAGGTTTCATTTTTGAAAACCGTCCCATTCTTTCCCATACTTTTCTTCAAAATGTCCAACTTTCGTCAGCTTTTTTAAAATACCACAAAATCATAATTCATGTCAATGACTGATATGCTGTAATAATATTCCTGCTTATGCTACTCTCCCATATAATCTAAGATAAGTTTTAAATCCTGAAATGGAATCTGCCCGGGTGCGCTGGCATTTTTTCCTGCGCCAAATGTAACGCACGAACCAAATATTTCACCGGAAATACGGGAAATGAATCCCATTTTACCCATAGACATGGTAATGAGAGGCTGCTCTTTATATCTCCTGTGAAAATGATTTGTTTCTTCCAAAAGCCTAAGCACATCCTTTGCATCCTTTGGCATTACTGCCAGCTTTACAATATCCGCATGACTATGCTTCATCTGCTCCAATAACATAAATAAGACATCTGACGAGGGCGTTTCATAAAAGTCATGATGAGAGGTCACAACCTTTGCCCCCATCCTCTGCAAAGTGCGGATTTCCTTCTCAATGTCATCTGATTGAAAGTATTCCACATCGATCAAATCTACAATGCCTGATTCTGCGGCAACCAGATGCAAATCATAGACTTTATCATAACTTAACGAACAGGTTCCCCCCTGTTCTTTGGAACGAAACGTAAATAACAGAATGGTATCCTTTATGAAAGGTTCTAATTCTATGAACACTTCTCTGACTGCATTTAAACTTTCAACTCCGGAATATGCATCCACCCGCCATTCCACTATGTCTGCGCCCTCTTCTGCCAATCGCTTTACTTCCGCAACAATAGCAGCCTTTTCTGTTTCCATGACAGGAACACAGATAAGCGGTTTTCCCTCTCCGAATACCCTGTTTTTTATCTGAAGTATATCCTTCATATCCAGACACCTCTAAAGATTATATTTCTTATAGTTTAACAAAGAATTATACTGTTTGCAACGAAATAGCCATGACAAAATTGACAAGTATCAAAAAAAATATTAAGATATTCCAGTATATTGTAATTTAAGGAGTTTCGTATGAGTTTTTCATTTTTAAATCAATTGCCAAGCCCGGAAGTCATTAAACGGGAATACCCATTATCAAAAGAATTAACAGAATTAAAAGCGCGTCGCGACAAAATGATTTGCGATGTCATTTCCGGCAGGGATGACCGTTTTCTTCTAATCATCGGACCTTGTTCTGCGGATAAAGAAGATTCTGTATGCGACTATGTCAGCCGCCTTACAAAAATTCAGGAAGATGTGCAGGACCGCATCATTATCATTCCGCGTATATATACAAACAAACCTCGTACTACCGGAGAAGGTTATAAGGGAATCGCTTCCCAGCCTGATCCTGAAAAAGCACCTGACATGGTAGAGGGCTTGATCGCAATGAGAAAAATGCATATCCGTGCAATTGCCGAAAGCGGACTAACCTGTGCCGACGAAATGCTGTATCCCGAAAACTGGGGATATGTTGAAGACCTGCTCTCTTACGTTGCCATCGGAGCCCGCTCTGTTGAAGATCAACAGCATCGCCTTACCGTCAGTGGTTTCGATGTTGCATCCGGTATGAAAAATCCAACCAGCGGCGACTTCTCTGTTATGCTCAACTCCGTATATGCAGCACAGCACTCACACCACTTTGTATATCGCGGATATGAGGTTGAGACATCCGGCAATCCGTATGCACATGTTGTTCTTCGCGGCGCTACAAGCAAACATGGCAACAGCATTGCTAACTACCATTTTGAGGATTTAATGAGACTTGCAGAAATGTATGACAAGATGGATGTTATAAATCCGGCTGCTATTATTGATACAAACCATTCTAACTCAGATAAAAAATATAAAGAACAAATACGTATCGCTAAAGAAATTCTTCACAGCCGTAGGCACTCGCCGGAAATTCATAACCTTGTAAAAGGCCTTATGATTGAAAGCTATATTGAAGAAGGCTCTCAGGCTATCGGCGTTGGAATCTACGGAAAATCCATTACCGACCCGTGTCTTGGCTGGGAGGACTCGAAAAAACTTATTTATGATATTGCAGAGTTCTGCTAACACCATAGTGCCAAGTGGTATAGATAAAGTATTCCTATATCACTTGGTACTATTTTATTACCTACATAAAACTCAACCGAATAATCCAAGGCACAAAATGCACACCCATCACACATTCTATCACACAGCCTGTTATAAAAAACAAAATCATCAAGACATACGAAGCCGTTCCCTGCACAAGACTTTGGTGATGGTTGTAACTTCGAAGCCTCCGTTCTTTGTTTACCATTAAATACGCGCCTGCATAAAACAGCCCATGAGGCAGTATACTCGCCAATCCAACTACGATTCCCACGAAACCGATAGTCAAAATGCAGCTCATTGTAAAAAATCCTAAACAGAACAGTAAAATTCCCAACACAACCAGAGGTATGTACTCTCTTACAGGAGTAAGTCTAAGTAAAAGCAAGCATATAAACTGTTTTGTCCTATCATAGATCATATTCCAGATGATGTCTTTAAATCCTATCTTTGAATAAGCATATTCCTTAAACACTTCCAGACTTAGAATAATATCCTGATCTGCTAAATTCTCAATACAGATATCTGCGGCGAACATTCCGCAAATGAATAATATAAGAAATGTCAAAAAAATTTTCTTCATACTACAGAAAGAGTCCTTTCTAAACACTCTTTCTATAATATGTCCTACTTTTTGATTTTATTACTGTAAGCCATAATTGCCGCTACTGTTTTTCCATCCTGAATAATTCCCTGATAAATCATATCGCACAATGTTTCCAGTTCAAACGCTTCTACGCGAATATCTTCCGCATCATCCAAATGCTGTCTGCCAGGAACCAGTTCTTCCGCCAGATATACATCTACCATCTCATTGCAAAATGCAACCGTAGTACGAAGAGACAATAAAAAACTAATCTTGTTACTCTTATACCCGGTTTCTTCTTCTAACTCTCTTGCAGCACAAATGGCAGTATCCTCCTCCAAGCTGTCACGACAGCCCGCAGGAATTTCTAAAGTATCTCTTTCTAATGCATTCCGGTATTGACGAACCATTAGGATTTTCCCATCCGGAAGCACCGGAAGCACACAGGCTGCACCCATTCTATGTGCCACAAAATCCCACTCCTCGGTTTTCCCTTCCCCTACATCCATAGTATCTTTATAAATATCAAGAATTGACCCCTTATATACTAATTCTCTTTTTAATCGTTTTATCCGATCTGCCATAGTTCCTCCCTGCTTTTTCGATTTTCCAATTAAATTCTTCACATAATATCCCAAAAAGAAACTGCACACAGATTGCTTAGTGCGAAATACCAGAATTTTTTTGTATGTTTTTCTCCTTTTGCTTCTTATTTTTTATTGTACAAAAGATACAAACTCAATTCTGATAACTGCATTTTCTCCCTGCATAAAGGAATTGTGTGCGTCTCTTACTTCGTAACCGTAATCATTAAACCATGCGGTTTCATTTAAAGAGAATTTATTATACTCATATTTCGTAATATGTATTTCCTTCGTTTCTCCAGGCGAATTATTATCATATACTTCTAAAATGTATTCCGAAGGATTTTCAATATCACGGTATAAAGCAGTCGCTGTAATGGCATGGCTTGCCCCGCATATAGTTAAAGCAACGCCGTCCTTTAAATCTGCTATCATTTGGTTAAAACTGTCTTCTATGGCGTCTTCTGTAAATATCTTTGGATTTAAATTATACTCACGGACATTTACCTCTTCCCAGCCCTGTGTTGCCCAATAGTTATACAGGAATTTTAACAAATTATAAGCATCCAATGCCTCCTTATCTAGTTCCTCCGGATTTACATCAAAACTAAAGATCACACGCTCCACGGAATTATAGGTTTCTTGGTCAACGCTCCAGTAATAACCGTTTTCCCAAGATTTTTCTATTATAATCAAAATCCCACTTTCCTCTATTTGTTTGCGGATATCTTCCTGAAAGATGAGTTTTTCTTCATTATCTACGTCCCTTTGATAGATTTCTTCCGACGGGGCTTCTCTTATATAATCATAAAGCGAATATAGATTATATTGATATAATTCTTGGTCTGTATTTGCATAATTATTATCACTGGAAAAAAATGCGTTTTCAGAAATGTCTGCCGCATCTGCTTCAAGCATTATGGAGAACAATGATTCCGGAACTGCGTCATGTTTTTCTACTTTTTTCGCCGTTAAAGGCAATTGGTCCGCATAATATAGCTGTGCAAACGCAGCCATACCATAACATATCCCACCTCCATTTTCTCCGTTATACCGGATGGACAGATTCGGAAACCGAAAACCGTTTTTATCTGCTTCAAAACCTGTATCTGCAATCAGAAGTCTGTCATTTTCTCCATCCCCATCTGAATCCACCATGTTATAATTCAGCCCTGCTTGAATAGTGTCATATAATTCTGTAAGGGCATTATCATTGTTTGCATAGATAAAAGCTCCTCCCGTTCCATTTGCAATTTTCATTAAGTATTCATTATCCACCTCATTGCCGAGTCCGATGATAATAATGGATACATTTTTATCATTGGCATCCTTTATGGCATTGTCTTCATCATAAAATGACCAATCCCATAATCCGCCCTCGGTCGTTGCTCCATCTGTCAGCAGAAGAATAAATTTTCTGTGGGAATTATCTGTTTCACTAAAGTTATTTAATGCGTCGCGGATAGATTTTGCGATATATGTACCATTAAAGGTTTCTTCTGTTGTTTTTATGCTGTCAAGTGCAGTAATTAAATCTTCTTTTTCGTTATCAAATCCGCTCAAAAGTTCTGTGTAAGTTGCTGTGAATTTTGCAAGACCGAACTGAATCTCACTAAAATCACTCATTTCTATCAGTTCTTTGCACATATCAACGCGCTTAAAATCCACATCATTGCCTTCCGAACCCTCACACATTTCCGGAGGATACATGGAACCGGAATTATCCAAAAGAATCATTACCTGACTGGTAATATTGCTCTCAATAATTTCCTGATTGGCTACAAAATATTTTGAAAAATGTTCTAACTCTACAGAAATTGTATTATTCTCAGCATCGACAATACCTCCGACCTTATCAAAGGTTCCATCTTCCTAAAGCTGATACACAGCTAAATCTTCTTCCGCCTGTCCTGTCTCATCAAGTTGTTTCTGATTATAAGAAAAAACGACGGTTGCCTCATTGAAGTTCATGTCTTCCATGTAAAACTCATATAATTTTGACACGACGCCCGGAAGATTGGTAATATTGCAAACATCCAGCGTATCCATGTAAATGGAAGAAATATTGGCATTCCCTTTAACGGTTAAAGTACACTCCTCTTTTGTGTATTCTTTTGTAAAAGTTCTTTCTTTATCAAGGTTTTTCCGTCTGTTTTTTTCTCTAACGGGTTTAATTCCATAAATAGTTCGATTCCATCCTTTAGGCCGTCCTTGTCTGTATCGGAATTTAACGGGTCTGTTTTACTGCCGTAGACTTCAGAAAAATCATCTATATTATCTTCGTCCGTATCTACAAGCAAAATGTTGGTTCCAAGTTCCTTTTCTTCTTTATTAAGCAGTCCGTCACCGTCCGTATCATCTTCATCATGATAGACGGGGTTATTCTGGATAATCGGAATGTCTCTTGGGTCTGTATATACCTTCTCTTCCTTTTTCTGAAAAAACACAAACACCCCGACACTCATAAGAATAACAATTGCAATCGCTGGAATTATCCATTTAATTTTTTTCTTCATAACAATCTCCTTTATATATAATTTACTACATTGACATACCCTTTTTTTCAACAACTTTGACCAGAATATTTTAAAACATTTTAGCAATGCTAAAATTAACAAGCCAAATCCAATCTGACACCAATCAAACCATATACAACAGTATGATATAAGCTATTTTAGTACATAAAGAAAATAAGGAAAGTACCGAAAATTCTATATTCTCAATACTTTCCTTACTTTTTTAATCTTTGTAATAATTATTTAGCATAATCAATTACACGCGATTCACGGATAACGTTTACCTTAATCTGACCCGGATATTCCAATTCAGATTCAATCTGCTTAGAAATATTTCGTGCCATAAGTACCATATCAGCATCGCTGATTTGCTCAGGAACTACCATAATACGAATCTCTCTGCCCGCTTGAATAGCAAAAGATTTTTCTACACCCTTATAACCATTTGTAATATTCTCTAACTGTTGTAATCTGTTAGAGTACGTCTCCAATGTCTCTCTTCTTGCGCCTGGTCTTGCCGCACTGATTGTATCAGCAGCCTGTACTAAGCACGCAATCAAAGAGGTTGGTTCTACATCACCATGATGTGATTCTACTGCATTAATCACAAGTGATGATTCTTTATATTTCTTACACAGCTCAACGCCCAACTGAATATGGGAGCCTTCCATATCATGGTCGACTGCCTTACCAATATCATGTAATAAACCTGCACGTTTTGCAAGTCTGGCGTCTTCGCCGATTTCAGCCGCAAGTAAGCCTGAAAGCTGTGAAACCTCGATAGAATGTTTTAGAGCATTCTGTCCATAGCTTGTTCTAAATTTCATCTTTCCAAGTAAACGAACAAGTTCTGGATGAATTCCGTGAATTCCAACTTCAAGAACTGCCGCTTCACCTTCTTCACGAATCATGGTTTCAACTTCTCTCTGAGCTTTTTCTACCATTTCTTCAATTCTGGCCGGATGAATACGTCCGTCTACAATCAATTTTTCTAAAGCTATTCTAGCTACTTCTCTACGAATTGGGTCAAAGCTTGATAATATAACCGCTTCCGGTGTGTCGTCGATAATTAAATCAACACCTGTCATGGTTTCAAGAGTTCGGATATTACGTCCTTCTCTACCAATGATACGGCCTTTCATTTCATCATTAGGAAGCTGGACTACTGAAATTGTAGTTTCTGCTACATGATCTGCTGCACACTTCTGAATAGCAGTTACAACATAATCTTTAGCTTTCTTTGCAGCCTCTTCCTTTGCTTCGTTCTCTAACTCCTTAATTAATTTTGCAGTATCAAGTTTAACATCTTCTTCAATGGTCTTTAAGAGATATTCTTTTGCTTGTTCGGAGGTTAATCCAGAGATTCTTTCAAGTTCCTGTATACGCTGTTCATTAAGCGTAGCAATTTCTGCTTTCTGCTTAGTCAACTCTTCTTCTTTTACAGCAAAGCTAGCCTCACGTTTTTCCATAGCTTCAATCTTCTTGTCCAGATTCTCTTCCTTTTGGACAATACGACGTTCATTGCGCTGAATCTCGTTTCTTCGTTCCCTAATCTCTTTGTCCAGCTCATTCTTGGTACGAATGGTCTCTTCTTTGAGTTCAAGCATAGATTCACGCTTTTTCGTCTCGGCTGCCTTTACCGCATCGTCAATAATTTCCCTAGCGCGCTCTTCAGCGTTACCAATTTTGGATTTTGCAGAATTTTTATGGAACTGTTCTGCCGCCTTCCAGACAATTGCCGCTGTAACAATAATCGCTGCTAAACAAATTACTGCAACAAGAATTGGATTCATACAGGAGCACCTCCTTTATTTAGTTTTCATTGTACATATAAAAAAAACATATTATATATGTCCTAGTTTACAACATCTAGATTTTATACTTTTTTAAGACATATGTCAAGCAATATAACGTCTTTATATTGAATTGTGGAAACAAAAAAATACAATATCTTGTGCTTGCATTTTAATACTAAAGAGCAAAAAGAGTACAAAAAAGAAGAACTGCCGCTAACACGGCAGTTCCTGATACTGCTTCATTTCTTTTAAAATGTCATAACTGTAAAAACCTCGCCTCAGAAGATACTGGTATATTCTGCGAAACTCACCTTCGTCACAGGATTTACTGTCATAATGCTTTTTCTCTAAAAGTCTGCGAATATGTTCCGATTCATCTGCATCATAGGTATTCTCCACAACACGATCAATGATATCTTTCGACACACCTTTGACCATAAGTTTCTGCTTAACCATCTGACGGCTGAACTTCTCTTTGGAATATCTGGTATACGCTTCTGCATATCTGGAATCATCTAAATAATGATAACGCTTCACATATGCAACCGCCTCGTCAATGCAGTATTCCGGGTATTCTGAAAACATTAGTTTCTCACGAAGCTGCTGCTCCGTACGGTCCATTTTTTCAAGCAGGTACAATGCCCTTTTTCTGGCACGCTTTCCTACAATATCATTCAAAATATGCTGATACTGTTTTTCCGTAATATACATACCGCTTTCTAATTTAAGGTCACGAATTTCATGGCCATATACAAGACATACAACTCCTGTATCAAATCCAATGCGGTATTTTCCTTTTTCAAGTTTCTCTATCCCATTGATAGAAACTAACGTATTATTCTTCATCATCTGCCTGTGCAGCTTCCGCAGCATCTTCCGGATGATCAAAATAATGCTCGCGAACCATTCCTTCAATCATATTACAAAATTCCGGATTATCCCTTAAATAATTCTTTGCATTTTCACGTCCCTGACCTATCTTGTCACCCTCATAAGCATACCATGCACCGGATTTATTGATGATGCCTACATTTGCCGCAAGGTCGAGAATGTCACCCTCTTTAGAAATACCCTGACCAAACATAATGTCAAATTCCGCCTCTTTGAATGGAGGAGCTACTTTGTTCTTTACAACTTTTACTCTTGTGTGGTTACCAATCACCTCTCCTGCCTGTTTTAATGCTTCCACTCTCCTTACATCAAGACGAATGGACGCATAGAATTTCAATGCACGCCCGCCTGTTGTTGTCTCAGGATTGCCAAACATGATACCCACCTTCTCACGAAGCTGGTTGATAAAGATTACGATGCAGTTCGATTTGCTGATAACACCAGTGAGCTTACGAAGCGCCTGACTCATAAGTCTTGCCTGAAGGCCCACATGAGCATCTCCCATGTCACCATCAATCTCTGCCTTCGGAACAAGGGCTGCAACGGAATCGACAATAACAATATCCACCGCACCGGAACGAACCATAGTTTCCGTAATCTCAAGAGCCTGCTCCCCGCAGTCCGGCTGTGAAATATACAGATTATCAATGTCTACCCCGATATTCTTCGCATAGGCCGGATCTAACGCGTGCTCTGCATCAATAAAGCCTGCAATTCCTCCGCGCTTCTGAACTTCAGCTACGCAATGAAGCGCAACTGTTGTCTTACCGGAAGATTCCGGTCCGTAAATCTCTATAATGCGCCCTTTTGGAAGTCCGCCTAATCCCAATGCAATATCAAGACTTAAAGAGCCTGTAGGCACTGTCTCAACGTTCATGTTCGCAGCATTTTCCCCAAGCTTCATGACGGAACCCTTGCCATACTGCTTCTCAATCTGTGCAATCGCTGCATCCAATGCTTTTAATTTATCTTCTTTCGCCATAATAATAAATCTCCTTTAACACGCCTGTTCGCTCATATGTTCCGAACAGACGTTTGTTTTCTTGTTCTAATAGTAGTATACTTTTTCCATCTTGTCAACACCAAAAACATAAATTATATAACATTTATAAAACAAAAAAGACAGCCGCCCAAGCGGCCGTCCTAATTATACTAATTTCTTCCGAACTCTGTCAATACGAGCCCTTTATTTCTGTCTAATGTCATGCCAATGCTCCATGCATTCACAAACAGAAGAAGCGGATTTCCTTTCATATCGATAACCTTCTTCATATCAGAAGTCCCTGACAATGCATCCACATCTATCTCATCCTTATTTTCAATCCAGCGGATATGTTCGTACGGCAGATTCTCTAACCGGATTTCCACATTATACTCATTTTCCAGACGGAATTTCAGTACATCAAACTGAAGCACACCTACGACTCCGACGATAATTTCCTCCATTCCGCCCTTGTATTCCTGAAAAATCTGTATCGCGCCTTCCTGCGCGATCTGCGTTACGCCCTTTACAAACTGCTTGCGTTTCATGGAATCCATAAGCCGCACCCGCGCAAAATGTTCCGGTGCGAAGGTTGGAATTCCTTCAAAAGCAAATTTATCCTTTGCAGTAGTTAAAGTATCGCCAATGGAGAAAATACCCGGATCAAAAATACCGATAATATCGCCTGCATATGCTTCTTCTACCATTTTGCGTTCATCTGCCATCATCTGCTGCGGCTGTGACAATTTTATACTCTTCTTTCCCTGCACATGGTATACCTCCATTCCGGCATTAAATTTTCCGGAACAAATACGCATGAACGCAATACGGTCACGATGGTTTTTATTCATATTTGCCTGAATCTTAAACACAAATGCAGAGAAATCCTCACCAAACGGATCAATAACTCCAGCATCTGATTTCCTGGCCAATGGGGCAGAGGTCATCTGCAAGAAATGCTGTAAAAAGGTTTCCACACCAAAGTTCGTTAAAGCAGAACCAAAGAATACAGGAGATAATTCACCATTTGATACCTGCTCTAAATCAAACTCTGCACTGGCGCCATCTAACAATTCAATTTCATCCGTTAACTGATGATAGAAGGCTTCTCCAATGACATCCTTTAAGGCTGGGTCATCAATCGAAATTAGTTTTTCCGTCCCTTCCTTCGTTCCTTTTAAGGTGTCCGCAAAAAGCCTTACCTGCCTGCTGTTACGGTCATATACTCCCTTAAAATCCTTACCGGATCCAATCGGCCAGTTGACCGGACATGTTTCAATACCAAGCTCTGTTTCGATTTCCCCCAACAGGTCAAACGTATCATTGGCGTCACGGTCCATTTTATTTATAAAGGTAAAAATAGGAATATGACGCATTACACAAACCTTGAACAATTTTCGTGTCTGTGCCTCAACCCCCTTGCTTGCATCAATTACCATCACCGCAGAGTCTGCCGCCATAAGCGTACGGTAAGTATCTTCTGAGAAATCCTGATGTCCGGGAGTGTCCAGAATATTGATACAATACCCATCGTAATTGAACTGTAATACAGAAGATGTAACGGAAATACCTCTCTGCTTTTCAATTTCCATCCAGTCTGATACTGCATGACGTGCAGTTGCTTTTCCTTTTACCGAACCGGCGAGATTAATTGCTCCGCCATACAGAAGAAACTTTTCTGTTAAAGTTGTCTTTCCCGCGTCAGGATGAGAAATAATCGCAAAGGTACGTCTTTTCTCTATTTCTTTTCTTAAGTTGCTCACTTAATATTCCTCCAATATATCGAATCAAATATACACTATTCAAAAAGCACCGTTCGATAGTATACCTTAGTTTTTTCTTATTTTCAATGCAATTCTATCATTTTTCGCCGGTATTGATTGGAGTAATGATAATTTTATCCGCATCCACTCCTGTTTTTCTCTTTACAACATCTTCTACCTGCGCACGTTTTGCATCCGTTACCTCGCCCATATCAAGAACTACATCACAGCAGTCCTCGCTAATGCTTACCACTGCATCTGCAAACCCCTTTGCTTCAAGGAGCATTTCTGCATCTGCTTCCTTTTCTGCCCATGATGTCATCTCAACCATTTTATCTACGGCCTGCTCTTTTGCATCTTCCGAAAGCTGTTCGTTGTTGATGATTTCAAGCAGGGCTTCCTGATTTTTGGCGCGAATCTGCTCACGATTAAGTTTAACCGCTGCGGCATAATTTGATGCATCAATAATTGTTCCCGTAAGCAGTGATTCTCCGGGATTTAATTCATCCTCCGTACCGGATACAATTTCCGTATTCCCCTCTGCCCAGACCAGATTCTCCCAATCACTGGAATCCTCGCCGTCTGCCACCCCGTCTGCATTTGCTTCCTTATCAGAAGGCTTATCGCTAATGCCTGATTTGTCATAGCTTATGTACCCTGCAATTGCAATCAATACTGCAAGTGTTGCAATTACGACCTGATTTTTATGAATTTTTCTTTTCACTTGTCTTCCTCCTGCATTGCTCTCTTTACGATACTTATCTTATGCGCGTCTATGGAAAATAATGCCTTAATTGCATTGGAAATTCGCGTTTCCACCACTGCATCTCCTGCTCCCTCTGCGACGACTACAACCCCGCTTACCTTTCCCGTTTCTGAATCCGTTCCAAACAGGCTGTTTTCCGTTGTTTCCAGTGTTATCATCACCTCCACCTCTCCAACGCCTTCCATTGCAGACAGTACTCTTGTAAGCTGTGCTTCCAAATCGCTCTCCGTTTCCCGTTCCGTAAGCTTGGTTTCTTCCGCATTTTCCATATCGCTCGTTGGAATCGCAAGCACCAATACCAATAGCCCCAGTAAAATAAAAACTATGTATTTATTCCCCTTCTCCTTCAAAAAAGAAATGTTCAAACGATACCTCCTCAATCCTTTTATTCAATTCATCAAATACCTCATAAATCAATGCCGGCTCATTCATCGTCAAAAATTCCAGCACTGGCTCAAGAAGGAGCACAACCATAAAAATGCCGATAAAAAACTGAATATACACCTTATATTCTTCTTTGGGCACCAGATAGGACATGACCATGAGAATCAGCATGAACACATAATAATTTTTTAAAAAATCCAACATAACAATCCCTACATTGCAAAACTTGTTGCGGCACTGACAATAGAGAATAAAATAAAAAATAACATCATCGTATATAGAATCATCTTAAGATACAGCCCACAGCCTCTTGCCACCCCCGATACACATTCCGTAATCCGTTTATCCGCTATGGGCTGTAGTAAAATGGATAACATGTGATACATCACACAAAAACAGCCGATTTGCAGCACCGGAATAATTGTCAGGAAAACCATAATAATCAGTGCAACCGCTCCTACGCTGTTTTTAATCAGCATCCCACAGCTTAATATTACCTCTCCCGCAGAACCAATCGCATTTCCAATTCCGGGGATAGACGACAAACCCGAAAGAATCGTATTTCCAGCTAGTCTGTCCTTAACAGGCGTAATCATAGACTGCACTACGCCAAGACCGATTACTGCACCAAACGCTGTCTTTAGCACCACTTGGATTCCGCTTTCCATAAACTGTGCCAGTTTCGATAATTTATCCTCATCGAACAGATGGTTCAAAAACAGCACTAACACAAAAACGTGTACCAGCGGACTCAGCAGCACCTTCATGAGCACCTCCACCAGATAAACCAGAACAAACGCCACCTCATAAAGCATTGCCCCTGATACCCCATGCCCGGAAAAAACCATTGTAACCGCATAAGTAGGAATGAGTGCATTCAAAAAGGCCAGCAGGGCGTTAATCCCATCCAAGGCAATATCCCGGACCAAAAAA
Organism: uncultured Agathobacter sp.; assembly: GCA_944381555.1. Lineage (GTDB taxonomy): Bacteria > Bacillota > Clostridia > Lachnospirales > Lachnospiraceae > Roseburia. Next base: position 62,311 of record CALWLL010000008.1, read on the forward strand.
AAGGACTGCATCAGCAACACCATTAGAACTGCATAAATCATAAGAAATCCGACATCTGAAATATATTTATTTTTGGTTATAAGAAATTTGTGAACCAGAGAGAATAATATCGAGAAAACCAGCATTTTCAAAAACATAGGCCTTGCCACTGACAGTTCATAGAAAAATGTATCAAATACGAATGTACATATCTTCTCTGCATTTAATGCCTCAAAACCTTCTGTTGCCACAGAATAAACCAGTTCTTCAAAGGTAACCTCTGTCCGTATATGTCCATTGAAAAACTCCTCCATCTGCTCAAAATCCAATGCCTGCGTAATATCCTTCAAATATGTATCAACATCACTTGTCAAATAGGCTCTCATACAAACTGCTCCAATGTTTCAACCAGAAATACCAGTCCCGGAATGCTAAGTGCTACAATAGACAATTTCGCAAATAACTCTATCATTCCAGATATGGACTGATGTCCCGCATCCTTGCATATAGACGAGGCAAATTCTGCAACATATGCAATTCCAAGCATTTTCAGAAGCTGCAAATAATAGGTTTCTTCAATTGCCACCATTTCTATCATTTCTGATAAAAACTCAATTACTACAGAAATCTGAGATAATACATAAAAGAAAATCACAATTCCTGCGGTAATACCAATCACTACGGAAAGCTCCTGGCGTTCCCTTTTTATTGTTGTTGCAAGAATTGCTGCCGCTATCCCAATTAAACCAATTTTAAAAATATGCCCGTCCCCCTTATATCATAAACAGCGCTTCCATCGTTTCAAACAACTCTCCAATGTAGGGCACAATCCAAAAAAGCACAATAATCAACCCTGCCAGACTTAACAAAAAAGCCTGCTCCTCGCGTCCGCTATGCTTTAGCACCTGCCCTAAAATAGTCACGATAATACCCACCGCTGCTATTTTAAAAATAATTGATACACCCATTTAAGTTCCTCTCGCAAACATCTCATATCAAAATTATCATAAGCATAATCCCACCAAGCATCCCCACTGGAATCCACACCTTTCTCTCCTGTGCGTCCTTTTCTTTGCTTTTGTCTCTTTGCATCTCTAACTGTTTTATACTTTTCCTCAGAAAACACAGGTTCTCACTTCTTTTTCTTCCAAAAAAACCGTTCCCCGCTGCCAAAATCATTCCAAAGGTTTCTTCCTCATAATTCCAATCCGCCTTCTTCTCCCAAAAGACCTCCTCCCATACCACCTGCCCGTCCGGATATACATTCCTGCGCAGTCTTTTTGCAATTTCCTTTAAAGTATCTTCTAAAACCGCATCACGGCTTTTATATCCTTCAAAGTATTCAATAATGCGAACCTTTTCTTCCTCCATTGCAAAAATGGATTTCTGAAGAAACATAATCAGTTCCTCCAAACGTCCATGCCGTTTCTTCTGCTCAAGAACCCAACTGTACAGAAAGCTTGCAATTCCCCCAAGTACACAAATCATTCCAATTACTTTTCCCATAGCAGATTTCCTTGTCCGTCATAAATACGAAATGTCCTTGCGCCATTTGGCAGACGGACCAGTTCCACAAAACGCTCTACCGCACCATTTTGAATACAGTTTTTAACCAATTGGTTTTGAAATAACTCATTTAAATTTCCGGCATGCATGGTTCCAAGCACTTTTACTCCCGAGCAGCGCATCTGCTCTAGCATATGAAATTCTTCTTCTTTTCCAAGCTCATCCACCGCAATAATCTGTGGTGACATGGTGCGCAGCACCATCCGCATTCCCATTTCCTTCGGACATGCATCCAGCACATCTGCACGGATTCCAAGATCATTCTGAGGCTTTCCCATATGGTATGCCGCAATTTCCGAACGCTCGTCTACCACGCAGCATTTGATTCCCGGAAACACTGCATCACCCGTCGAAAGAATACGAATGGCATCCCGCAGATAGGTTGTCTTTCCCACTCCCGGAGCCGCAAAAAAAATGGTATTATAAATACTCTGTCCGTTCCTTAACAACAGTACGATATCTTTCGCACACCCCTTCTTCTCATGTGCAATCCGGATATTGAGTCCGCCGATATCCACGATGTTTGTTACCTGGCATTCTCCATATTTTCCATTGCTGTCATATGTGGCATGTCCGGTCACCCCAATACGGTGTCCCCCCGACAAGGTTACAAATCCCTGCTTTAACTCCTCCTCCATTGCATATGCAGAGTAACCGGTTATGTAATTAAGCATTTCGTCTAATCCATGCCTGTCTACAATAGTGTCATAATTGCCAAGCCACTTACTGCGGTTATCATATATAAGCTCTGCCGGCCAGCCAATCCGCACACGAATCTCTTCAAGGCCTTCCCAGCTTATACGCTGCAAGGATTCTCTCATAGCGACTGGAAATATATTTATAATCTCTTTCACATCATCCTCTCCTTTCAAAAAAATAAGCCATAGATAAATACCTATGACTTATTTATATGACTTGTCTTAAATATTATGACTCTTAGTCTCTTAAAAATGCGTTTTCATTTTTCTTCTGTAAATAGTGGATGTGCCTCTCATGCTCCTATTTTATTTTGTCATATGGAGTCGCACATTTCAGACAGACTTTGGAGTATATTTTGAATTTTGCATATCTGTTCCGGTTCCATCCTTTCAAAAACACCCCTGATCTTTTCACTGCCCTTTTGCTCTGCTTCTTTCCCAACGGATAAAGTAAGCTCCCAAATTGCAGGAGGATATATGAAAAAAACAGACAAAGAAATTAATGACTTTATAACAGAATATCGCGGCTTCCTTATAGCCAACCACATAGATATTGCCCATTCGCTTACTTCAGATTCCTGGTTTGTATATCGCTATGAACCGAAATACGGGCATTATGAATACTTTATTCGATTTGCTACGGTTTCCCAGCTGATAGACATTATTCTTGATGAAATGAAATTTGAACTATACTGTGCGATAGAAAAAGAAATATCTTCACCGGAATGTGAAGATCATGAATTATCCGATAGAATTGAACATTTTTACAAAAAAAGGGATTCCATTCCTGAGCTTACTGCTCTCTTAGAACTTGTTGCAACCAGCGAATTGGGAAAAGATTCTGAATTTTTTCAAATGCTTGACAAAGTATATAAAACAGTGAAACAGGATATATAGAAAATTGGGACTGTAAAAAAACTCCCCTAAAAGAAAAATCGCTGAGGTCGTGAGACTTCAGCGATTTTTTGGTATAATTAACAATCCATACAGAGCGGATAACTTCCGAAGGGATGAAAAGGGGAATCTGCTCTGCCCTAATAATAAAAAGATTGTTTTCAAATACAACAAGCCTGTTTACAAAAATAAATATGGTCGCACAGAA
>CALWLL010000009.1 GCA_944381555.1 uncultured Agathobacter sp.
ATATGGTTCTTACAATAATTATCTTTATTGCGAAGAACACGGTATGGAGAATAGGTCTATTAAAGTGTCTCCAAAAATGATAGAAATACCTTGGATATACCAAAGAAGCTCCTGCCGTGCAATGCGCGGCAGGAACTTCTTATTTTAGGGGAGTTTTTTTACAGCCCCAATTCTTATTTTTCTTTTATTCCAATCCGCCATTCTTAATATATTCCGCAATCAAATCCCTTGCATAAACACCGGCATCGTATCTTGCAATTTCCGTAAGGCGGTTTGGCTTATACAAGGAGGAATAGGTGTCGGTTACAATGTAATACGTTGCATTCGGATCAATATTATTCTTAAGATTTGCACCATAATCACCATAAGAAATGTAGTAGTTCGAATTGTCGGAATGGTAGAATCTTGACAGCAAATCACTTCCCTTGATAGAACAAAGCACTAATTCATTATCAAATGGCAAAAGTGTCTGAAGCTGAGCATAGGTTACATTCCCCGCATTTAAGCTATACGGGCTTCGCACCGAAATAAATCCTCCGCCAAGTGCAATCTCATACTCTTCGCCCCATTTTTTCATACCTGCCTGATAATACATATCTGCAACAAGCTGTTTTAAATAGTTGCTCTTTCTCTCATAAGAATTGCTTCCCAAAACATCATATGCCGGAGCAATCTGTTCTTCATACTTTTTCAGAAGTTCATCAATAACAGGGTCTTTACTTAAGTTTTCATAACTGTCTGTTTCTACCAGACGAGCCAGATTTACCTCAACATTACTGTTTACGGAATTAACCGCTATTTCCACATGGGAAATGCCGTCATTATTATCTCCGCCGTGCTGTATATGATATACCCCGTATTCGTCTTGAAGGATATACGTCTGATGTGTGTGCGCTTCAAACACAAGGTCTACATATCCGTCCGATAATGCAGTATCATAGTACCCGGCAATTGCAGAGCTTTGTATTGCGTCGTTAGAGCCGCTTTCTTCATATCCGTCATGGATAACATATACGATACAGTCCGCTCCTTCGCCGCGAAGTCTGTCTGATTCTGCTTTTACCAATTCCGTCAGTTCACTGCCAACCTTAAAATATATATTTTCTGTTTTATCTGCCGCAATAGAGGAATAACAGTCACCGATTGCACCGATGATTCCGATTTGTAACTCTCCTGCTTCTACTACAACGGATGGTTCACAATACTCTGCCAATTGATTGGTATCTTTATCATAGATATTGATTGCAAGAAACGGGAATTCTGCCAGTTTTGCATTTGCTTTAATATATTCCTCTCCCCAGTCATATTCATGATTTCCGATTGCCATACAGGCAAAATCCAACGCATTCATCCACTCTGTGACCAGATTTCCCTTTGTAAGATTGGATTCCGCACTGCCCTGCCACATATCCCCTGCGGAAAGCAAAATCACATAATCATCTCTTATTCTGGCATTTTTTATATATGTCGTAAGCTCATCCACACCCGGCTGCATTTCGTTGTCTATTACTTTTCCGTGCAGGTCATTGATGGAATAAAAATCCACATACACAAGAACCGATAAACCGCATTTGTCACACAGGTTGTCTGCATCGTCATCGATATGCGTTTCACAAGCCGTCGGCGTTTGGGCGTTATTCGTCTTTTCATCGGGCGAACAGCCTGTGAACAACAATATTGCTGCCAGAAAAATAATCATAAAATATCTTTTCATAAATATGTTTACCTCTTATTTTGGTTTCTCTTAAGTCTTTTGTGATTGTACACCCTTTTCAGTTTTCAGGCAATATGATATATCATGTGCTTTGCACATGATCCTAATTCGCCGCTTGGCTGCTTACGTTCTAACCATATGGGTGTTATTTCTCTCTTTTGGGCAGAAAAACCAAGCATTTTTCTCACGATTTTCTAACCATAGGACATACTTCTGCTATATATAGGCAGAAAAACCAAGCATTTTTCTCAAATTTTTCTAACCATAGGACACCCACGCACTTTTGATGGTTAGAAAATCATTATAAAGCAGCAAAGAATTTCTGCCCTATTAGCCCTAAATCATTCTCTATGGGTAGATATTTAGCGGTATCGCAAAGCAATTACCTCCTTTCTGCAAGGTGCGCATCCTTAGCGGAGCGTTTTTCATATCTGTCATGGGAAAGTTGTTCTCTTTCAAACGTTAATGCATCACTATCTTTCCTATGATAAAAAAACAGGGGCTGTAAAAAAACTCCCCTAAAAGAAAAGGGGCTATCGGGAAATAGATAGTCCGAAACAGGGGCAGGGGTGACTCGCATGAGCCACCCCTGCCCCTGAAGTTTATCCTCTAAATAATCATCCACCCGCATAGCGGGTGGCAGACTGTAGACAAAATGGCTTTGGGATGTAAATCCCAGAGCCATTTTTCTTTTATTGAGCAAAGTACATTCAAAATGAAATTTTTGTGCGGTTTTCTCTCTTCCAACAATCCCCATTTTGCCTTAATCTTTGCTAACTTTTTCAAATTCATGCACGCAAATGTAAGCCCGACTTTCATTTCCATCCGG
>CALWLL010000010.1 GCA_944381555.1 uncultured Agathobacter sp.
AACAAAGTGTGCGCTTGACGCACACTTTCGCGCCCGAGCGGTATCGCAAAGCGATTATTTCCTTTCCGCGAGGTGCGCATCCTTCGCGGAGCGTTTTTAATATCATAGGAAAGTAAATTTCTTTCACCCGTTAATTTATCACGGTCTTTCCTATGATATAAAAACACAAAAGAGGCGGCTTTGCAAGTCACCTCTTTTGATTATATATTTTTACAGATTATTCGTTCTCGATTTGAATCTGACAGCACTTCATTGCCTCTAATGCATTCTTATGACTTTCCGGTGTAACTCCTGCGCAGCAGGCTGCATCCACAATGATTGGCACCTCCGGCAAAAACGCCTTTGTCACCATTGCATTTGAAACCACACAGATGTCCGTACATAAACCTACAAATGTAATGCTCCCAATCTGCTCTTTTTCATCCATCTGCAACAGACGCTCCGGCAAAACGGATGAGCCAAAAGTCACTTTGTCAATTGCTTCTGTCTTTCGGAGTTCTTCCAGCTCCTCTCGGATTTCCCACCCCTTTGTGCCTTTGATACAATGCTGCACCGGAAGATTTCTTCCTTCCTGTGTATTCATATAAGTGCCGGTATGTGTATCTCTTGTAAAAAGAACCGTTCCGTCAAAATTTTTTACTTTCCTGATAACCTTTGGCACAATGGCAGCCGCTTCCGGCGTTCCTAAAGCACCATCAATAAAATCATTCTGCATATCTACAACAACTAATACGTTCTGCATGCAAGCCTCCTTGGATGAAATTTATCTTGTCCTTACAACTTAAAGCGGTAGCCCACGCCCCAAATCGTTTCAATATACTGTGGCTTCGCTGTATCCATTTCTATTTTTTCACGAATCTTCTTAATATGAACCGTTACCGTTGCAATATCCCCAATCGATTCCATATCCCATATCTCGCGGAACAATTCTTCTTTTGTATACACATGATTCGGATTTTCTGCAAGAAAGGTCAGCAAATCAAATTCCTTTGTTGTAAATTGCTTTTCTTCTCCGTTAACCCATACCCGTCTTGCCGTCTTATCAATCTTAATGCCACGAATTTCAATAATATCATTTTCCACGATATTACTTCCTACCAATCTCTCATAACGCGCAAGGTGCGCTTTTACTCTTGCTACCAGCTCGCTTGGAGAAAACGGCTTTGTCACATAATCATCAGCGCCCAGACCAAGTCCGCGTATCTTATCAATATCGTCCTTTTTCGCCGAAACCATAAGAATTGGCGTATTCTTTCTCTCACGAATCTGTTTACAGATTTCAAATCCATCGGTGCCAGGGAGCATCAGGTCTAAAATAAACAAATCAAACTCTTCCGCTAATGCTCTTGCTAAGCCTGTCATACCATCGTTTTCTACTTCTACCTCAAATCCGCTTAACTCCAAGTAGTCTTTTTCCAAATCTGCAATTGCAGTTTCATCTTCTACTATCAATATTCTACTCATTGATTACCTCCTGATATTTACGAATTACAAAATACATAATTGTTCCTGTATCCTCTTTGCTGGTTGCCCAGATTTTACCGCCATGATCCTCTATAATCTTCTTTACAATAGATAAGCCGATTCCGCTTCCGCCCGTTGCAGAATTTCTTGAGGCATCTCCCCGGTAAAAACGGTCGAAGATATACGGCAAATCTTTTGCCGGAATTCCCTTTCCATTATCTTCAATTTCTACTTGAATGAAGTCGCCGACATCCTTAATTCGGATATTGATAAATCCATTTGGCTTGTTCATATATTTTGCAGAGTTCCCCACAATGTTATTAACCACCCTCCGCAGTTGCTCCGGGTCCGCAATAATCACTACACTGTCCTCCACATAATTGTAATATGCCAGTCCGATTCCCTTGTGTTCCAGATCCATTCCAATCTCTTCGACACAATCAGAGAAATACTCGCCTACATTAATTTTAGCAAAATTATAAGGAATACGGTTTGTATCGATTTTTGAATATAGTGTAAGTTCGTTGATAAGGGTATCCATTTCATTTGCCTTACTGTAAATCGTCCTGACGTATTTGTCCACTTTTTCCGGCGTGTTGGCAACACCGTCCATAATTCCCTCTGCATATCCTTTTATTGCCGTAATCGGCGTTTTTAAATCATGTGCAATATTACTGATTAGCGTCTTGTTCTCCGACTCATTGTGAATCTTCTCCTCCGCATTCTCCTTAAGTCTTCGCCTCATATCCTCAAAGCTTACGCACAGCTCATTTAATTCATCTCCCTCAGAACCATCGATTTCTAATTGAAAATCCAAGTTTCCTTCTTTGATGTTATCCGCCGCCTTCTGAAGTTTTCGGATTGGCGTAATAATACTCTGATATATCCACATAGTCAATAATAAAGCCGTCAAAAGCAGGATTAAAAAAATGGAAAACACAATCTCGAAAAACAGGCTCTTTACATCCGGCCGAAAGACAATATTTTCCGCCACCTCTTCAACCTGTACCCGGAAAAAGAACCCGGAAATAACAGCCGCCATAAAAATTGGCACAAATAATATGATTCCAAATGAGATAAGCAATTTTGATTTCAGTTTCATAAAATTCTCCTGCACATCGAAAATCCCGAAAAATCAATGATTTTTCGGGATAATTATATCACACCTCTATCAGAAAGCGTATGAAAATTCTATAAATTCTTATAAACTTTTAATGCATCCGCTTTATCTGTTTTTTCCCATGAAAGTTCAATGTCTGTTCTTCCAAAATGACCATATGCGGCTGTTTTTCTGTAAATCGGTCTTCTAAGGTCAAGCATCTTGATAATTCCCGCCGGGCGCAGATCAAATTCCTTACGAATGATTTCTACCAGCTCTGCATTAGAAAGCACGCCCGTACCAAATGTATCAACCATGACAGATGTCGGCTGTGCCACACCGATAGCGTAAGACAACTGAATTTCGCATCTCTTTGCAAGTCCTGCTGCCACAATATTCTTTGCGACATATCTTGCTGCATAAGCTGCTGAGCGGTCTACCTTAGTACAGTCCTTTCCTGAAAAAGCCCCGCCGCCATGACGTGCCATTCCGCCATAGGTGTCTACAATAATCTTACGTCCTGTAAGACCCGCATCACCATGCGGTCCGCCGATTACAAATCGTCCTGTTGGATTAATAAAGAACTTTGTTTCCTCATCAATCATCTCTGCCGGAAGAATTACGTCAAATACATGCTTCTTGATATCTGCATGAATCTGCTCCTGTGTTACATCATCATCGTGCTGCGTAGACAGCACAACCGCCTCAAGCCGTTTTGGCGTGCCATCTTCATCATATTCTACAGATACCTGTGTCTTCCCATCCGGTCTTAAGTATTTTAACGTGCCATCCTTACGAACCTTGGCAAGCTGTAATGCCAGCTTGTGTGCAAGCGCAATTGGATACGGCATAAATTCTTCTGTTTCGTCTGTAGCGTAGCCAAACATCATTCCCTGATCTCCGGCACCTGTATCAAGGTCATCTGTAATCTGGCCTTCTTTTGCCTCTAATGCTTTATCAACACCCATAGCGATATCTTCCGATTGTTGGTCAAGCGCTACCATTACGGCGCAGGTATGTCCGTCAAAGCCTGTCCTAGCATCGTTATAACCAATCTCATTTACTGTTTTTCTAACAATTCCCGGAATATCAAGCTGTGCCTTTGTTGTAATTTCACCTGTTACAAGGACAAATCCCGTACAGCTTGCTGTTTCGCACGCAACACGGCTCATTGGGTCCTGTTCTAAACACGCGTCCAAGATTGCATCGGAAACTGCATCGCACATTTTGTCCGGATGACCTTCCGTTACTGATTCTGATGTAAATAGTAATTTTTCCATACTTATACTCTCCTTTTGTAAAAATAAAGTGTGCGCCCTTCACGGAGCGCTTTATATCATGGGAAAGTCATTTTCTTTTACACGTTAATACATCAAGTCATTTCCTATGATATAAAAAAATCCGCTTACACAACATAAGCGGATTACTGCAAACTAAGATTAGCAAATCCTCTTATTGTTCGAATTACTCGCTCAGGCAGGCACCTTCCATTCCGGGGTTGCCGTGACTTCATCGATCCTATGTATCTCCATCACTCTGAATAAGAGAAAAAACACAATATTAAATTTCATTTCCTTACATGAGTTACATTACTCTATATTCTTATATATGTCAACCCCTATTTTATTGACTTCCAACCTCGTATTCAATATAATTATCTAAAGGAATTTTATGGAGGATAAGATGAGAACACTTACACCAAAAGAATTGAAGCCGGGAATGGTAACACTGCAAGCAATTATGACTCCGTATGGTCAGCTCCTTGCACCTGCCGGCACAGAGCTTACCAGACAAATCATCAATAAAATGAAATTGTATAACGTCGCATTCGCAGTCGTAAACGTTTCCAACAAGCCAGAGGAAATGCCTGCTGCACCAAAGAAAGCCAAAACCCGTGTGGAAGAAGCTAAAACCCATTCCCAGAAGGTCATGGAATCCGGTGAATTTAAGAATTTCCAGATGGATTATTCCCGTGCGCTCGCTCACTTAAAGGACGTTTTTGATGGTGTAGTTCATAAGACATATACGATTGAAGAGCCAGAACTTGTAAAAAGTGTAGCCCCTCTCTTTGCTTCCAGAAATACCATCACAGAGCTTTTTGACATGATTCATCAGATGCACTCTTTGGATGACTCCGTATATGCGCATTGTATCAATGTAGCTTTAATTTCCCGTATGATTGGCCGGTGGCTCCACTTTGAACAGCATGACCTTGATACGCTTACCTGCTGCGGACTTCTCCATGATATCGGCAAGGTCATGGTCCCGAGTGAGATTTTAAACAAACCGGACAAACTTACGGATGATGAGTATAACATCGTGAAAGCGCACACAAAGTTCGGTTATGAATTACTTCGTAACCAGAATATTGATTCCCGAATCAAACGTTCGGCTTTGATGCATCATGAACGTTATGATGGCTCCGGATATCCAAATGGACTTGCCGGCGAACTATTGTCTGACTTTGCGATGATTGTGGCAATAGCAGACGTATACGACGCCATGACAGCCGCTCGTTCTTACCGTGTGCCTTTAAGTCCTTTCCAGGTTATTTCCAATTTTGAAAATGAGGGTTTCCAGAAATACCACACAAAATACATCTATGTTTTTTTACATCGCATCGCATCTACATACCAGAATAACAGGGTAATGTTAAATGACGGAAGAGCCTGCAAGATTGTTATGCTAAATCAAAACAGCCTCTCCCGCCCAATCGTTCAGTTTGATGACGGCGAGTGCGTCGATCTTTCCACTCAGAACGATTTGCAGATTACAAGAATTTTATAAACTTTAAAAGGATATGCCACAAAAAACGGCATATCCTTTTATATATGTTTTATGAAACTTTTAAAATAAATTTCTGAATTTCTTTTTCGCTGGATACTTTTTCAATTTTGCCACCAATCCCTGCTAATTTGATTTCAAAACCTTCGTATCCGCGTTCAATGTAATGGATATCATCTACGATGGTTACACCTTCTGCTGCAAGACCTGCAATAACAAGCGCTGCGCCTGCGCGAAGGTCCGGAGCATTCACTCTTGCGCCTGTGTATTTTGGTACACCCGTGATGATTGCAATATTGCTTTCCACCTTGATGTCTGCGCCCATTCTCGTAAGTTCATCCACATATTTGAAACGATTTTCAAAGATGCTTTCTGTTACGGTACTAGTCCCCTCCGCAATTCCCAATAGTACTGCCATCTGCGGCTGCATATCTGTTGGGAAACCCGGATATGGAAGTGTGGTAACCTGTGTACGCTGTAATTTACCGTCGGAAATAACACGCACAGCATCATCAAATTCTTCAATAATACAACCTACCTCTAACAATTTTGCCGTAGTCGCTTCTAAATGCTTCGGAATAACATTCTTGACCAAAACATCGCCGCCTGCTGCTGCCGCCGCAAACATAAATGTTCCTGCTTCAATCTGGTCAGGAATAATAGAATATTCTGTTTTATGGAGTTTTTCTACGCCAACAATACGGATAACATCTGTACCTGCACCACGAATATTCGCTCCCATGCTGTTCAGAAAGTTTGCCACATCTACAACATGCGGTTCTTTTGCAGCATTTTCAATAACTGTCTTGCCTTCCGCCATAGCAGCCGCCATCATAATATTGATTGTTGCTCCTACGGATACCTTGTCTAAGTATATATGCGTTCCAACCAAGTGTTTTGCCTCTGCCTTTACAAGACCATGTGCAATATCTACAGATGCCCCCATCGCGCGGAACCCTTTCATATGAAGGTCAATCGGACGGCTTCCGATATCACATCCTCCCGGAAGCGCCACTTCTGCTTTTTTATATTTTCCGAGCAATGCACCGATTAAGTAGTAAGAAGCACGTATTTTACGGATAAATTCATTATCCACACTGATTTCCCGAATGAATGATCCATTGATTTTTACTTTATGTTCATTGATACGTTCAACCTTTGCACCAATTTCCTCAATTGCCTGTAATAGTACATTAATATCCCTAACGTTTGGCAGGTTTTCAATTGTAACTGTTTCGTCCGTCATAACCGCAGCCGCTAAAATGGCTAAAGCCGCATTTTTGGCGCCACTGATTTCAACTTCCCCATATAAAGGATTTCCACCTTTGATTATGTACTGTTCCATTATTTTACCTCAACAAACTATGTCCTATTCTATATTATTCAATACTTCCCTAAATGTTATTCAGGTTTTGCAATTTCTCAACTAAACGTTCGACGGTTTCCTCTACATTCAGACCTTCTTCGGATATCCGGACATCCGCATACTTCTCATATAACGGTGTTCTTTCCATAAAAAGGTCGTACAAAGTCTGTCCGTCTTTGAGAACCACTCCTCTTCCTTTAATATCAGAAAGTCGTTTCTCTATGACAGAAAATGGTACTTCCAAATAAACAACTATACCAATTTCCTTTAAGTGCTTCATGGCCTGCTGTCCGTATACAACACTGCCACCTGTCGCAATTATTGTTCTGGAGCACATAAGACCTGCATTTATACGGTTTTCCACCTGAACAAATCCATCAGTGCCAATCTCTTCTATAATCTCGCTTAAAAGCTTTCCTTCCTTCTCCTGAATAACCAAATCGGCGTCTAAGAACTGGTATCCCATTACCTTGGCAAGAATAACCCCTACTGTGCTTTTGCCCACACCCGGCATTCCGATCAAAACAATATTATCCCTGCTGCTCATTATCTGTCAGTTCCTGTTTCTGATTCTGTTGCTGACTCTGTTTCCGTTTCGGTTGTTGATGCTGTTTCAGACTCAGATTCTGTTTCCGTAGAACCGTCATCCTGTGTGAAAATATGGTGGAAATCAATCTTTGCAATAACATCCTCGTTTACTGTCCATCCGTCTTCTTCCTGCCATCCTGTCATTACATCATCATATAATTCTGCTTCACGTTCGGCAATGATTTCTTCACGCTTTTCCTCTGTGGCATCTTCATCTGTATCCGCATCGATTCTTGCAAAATAAAGCATATCGTCATCTCCTTCAATGAGCGCGGATGTTTCGCCTTCTTCTAAATCTTTCATTGCTTTTAAAAGCTCTTCATCGATGGTTTCATCATCTTCTTTTGTTGAGTATGCGCCGGTTTCCACTTCAAAATCATACTCTTTCGCAACATCTTCCAGCTTAGAGCCTCCTGTTAGGGCTTCTGCCATTTTGTTTACATTTTCTTTCAGTTCATCAACCTGTTCTTCTGTGTATTCCGTATATTCTCCGTCCACAGTTTTTCCCTCAAGGTCAATTGCAATGTAAGAATACCCGCGCATATTCGCATCTTCGTCATCAACCTCGCGGTCTGTATCAGCGATGATTGCCTCATACATATACTGCTGGATGGTATAAAGTGTTAGCATTTCGGTTACAAGCTCTTCTGTTGCACCAAACTCTTCAATCGCTTCTGCGGAGTTGCTTGTCATAAATGCTTCTGCTGCATCTTTAATTTTCTTCTCATCTTCATCCGAGAGTTTTACTTCATAATCGCCCATATGAGCCTTTAAAGTATATAAATCATGAAGGGATGAAACTACAGAATCAACAAGATTCTCCTGTAATGTTGAACCGGAGCCTGTCATATCTGTATCCCATACTTCGGTACCAAAATATGCTACATACAAATCATCCATCGCAGCCTTCTGGTATTTACACATAAAGTTTACCAGTCCAAGAGATACTTCCTGTTCTCCCAATGTTGCCGCTGTCTCTTCTGGATTTATTCCACAACCTGCAAATGCAGACACGCAAAGTACTCCTGCTAACACAAGAGCTGCTAATTTTCTTAATGTTTTCATGTTTCCTCCTAAATTTAGACCCTGTTAGGTCACAATATCATCATTATATTATAGTGTCTTTTCCCAGATCTAGCAAGAACTTTCTTTATTTCTGCGCTTTTTCTAGCCCTTTTCCTGCAAAAACTGCATCATTTCCAGCAGATTTTTCAGAATTTCAATCACATCCTTGCCCTTTTCCCGTGAATTTGCATTTAATAGATAGGTAAAATATGGATTTTGCGTATCCGCCGCAAATTTTAGCGACGGCTTGCAGATATCCAGTAACTGCGGTATTCTGGCCGGATTGACTGGAGACTTTTCATACATAACCAGTTTCAATTCGTCTCCCTTCTGACTAACCTCCCGGACATAAGCGCTGTGCGCCATATATTTCAGCCTTGCAATCGCCAGAAGGTTCTGTACGGATTTGGGCGGTTCCCCGAACCGGTCAATCAGTTCTTCCAACATTGCTTCCACTTCTTCCTCTGTTTCAATGCCTGCAATACGCTTATAGATATCCAGCTTCTGCATTTCGTTAGCCACATAAGCCGGCGGAATGTAGGCATTCGTATTGATATCAATGGATGTTTCAAATTTCTCTTCTACTGCAAGTCCTTTTGCTTCTTTGACCGCTTCATTTAACATTTTGCAGTATAGGTCATACCCCACAGCTTCCATATGTCCGCTCTGCTCTGCACCAAGCAGGTTTCCTGCGCCGCGAATTTCCAAATCCCGCATGGCAATCTTAAACCCGCTGCCCAGTTCGGAATATTCCTTCATGGCCGCAAGCCGCTTTTCCGCCACTTCCCGAAGCATCTTATTGCGACGGTACATCAAAAATGCATATGCCGTTCTGTTCGAACGTCCCACACGCCCCCGCAACTGGTACAATTGCGACAAGCCCATATTATCTGCATCATGGATGATCATGGTATTCACATTTGAAATATCAAGCCCTGTTTCAATAATTGTAGTAGAAACCAGAACATCAATTTCACCATTGATAAAGCGGTACATGATTTTTTCCAGATCACTTTCCCTCATCTGGCCATGCGCAAACGCTACATTCGCATCCGGTACTAAGGACTGAATCTTTGTCGTTACCTCGTCAATGTCCTTTACCTTATTATAGACATAGAACACCTGGCCGTCACGCGCCAGTTCACGGTTAATCGCTTCCCGTACCATTTCTTCGTTATATTCCATAACATAAGTCTGGATTGGAAGTCTGTCCATTGGCGGCTCCTCAAGCACACTCATATCACGGATGCCAATCAGACTCATATGAAGCGTTCTCGGAATCGGTGTTGCGGTCAGTGTCAGTACGTCCACATTTGTTTTCATTTGTTTGATTTTTTCTTTATGGGCAACACCAAAACGTTGTTCTTCATCTATAACGAGAAGCCCTAAATCCTTAAATGCAACATCTTTCGACAGAATCCTATGCGTTCCGACTACAATGTCAACCTGACCTTTCTTGAGGTCTTCGACCGTACGTTTCATCTCTGCACTGCTCCGAAAACGGCACATCAGGTCTACCTTGACAGGAAAGTCCTTCATTCTCTGGGAAAAAGTATTGTAAATCTGCTGTGCCAGAATTGTAGTCGGAGCCAGATATGCCACCTGTTTTCCCTCCTGCACCGCCTTGAATGCCGCGCGGATTGCCACCTCTGTCTTGCCATAACCGACGTCGCCGCAAATGAGACGGTCCATGATTTTTGTGCTTTCCATATCTTTCTTGGTATCTGCAATGGCAAGCTCCTGATCCTGCGTTTCTTCAAATGGAAACAACTCTTCAAACTCCCGCTGCCACACCGTATCCGGTCCGTATACAAATCCGTTTTTCTCTTCACGAAGCGCGTACAGTTTCACCAGATCCGCTGCGATTTCCTTTACCGCACCCCGGACTTTTGATTTCGTTCTGCTCCATTCCTGACCGCCAAGACGGTTTAACTTCGGCTTCTTTGCATCCTTGCCGGCATATTTCTGGATCAGTTCCAACTGCGTCGCCAGAATATAGAGGTTCGAGCCGTTGGCATATTCTATCTTAATATAGTCCTTTAAGGTCTTATCAACCTCGATTTTTTCGATTCCTTTATAAATTCCCAGTCCATGATTCTCGTGTACCACATAATCGCCTACACTCAAATCCGTAAAACTTGCTATTTTCTCGCCTTCATACGTTCTATGGCGCTTTTTCTTTTTTTTCTCTGCTCCAAAAATATCCGACTCGGTAATAACAGCAAACCGCAGAATCGGATAATCATATCCTTTATGCACCTTACCATAGCACACCATAATCTGGCCTTCTGCCAGTTCGTGGCCGTAATCCTCGGTGTAAAAGCTCAAAAGCCCCTCATCCAGCAGATCCTCCGCCAGACGCTTTGCTCTGGTCCGTGAGCCGGAAAGAAGAATAATCTTATAATTGTTCTTACGATAGTTCTTTAAATCTTTTACCAAGAGTTCAAAACTGTTATTATATGCATTCACGCTCTTTACATGAATGCTGAATACTCCCTGCTGCTTTAGTCCGTTTGGTTTTGCATCCAGCGCTGCCAGAGATATACAGGAAAACTGCTGGCATTTGCCGATGATTTCCTTCTCCAAAAACAATTCCTTCATCTGTCCCGGCAGGATATACCCCTTCTCAAGACGATGCTTCATGCTTTCGGAAAATTCTATTTCCGTCTGTTTTCCACGCTCTGCGCAACGGGTCATTTCATCGAAATAAATAAATGTATTATCCGGATGAAAATAATCCAAAAGCCCTTTCCGCTCACTGGTAAAATACGACAAATAGGCATCCATTCCGGCATAGAGGGACAGTTCTCCCCATTCCTCTGCCTTTTCCTCTGCCATAGACATTATGCGGTGCGCTTCTTCTGTTTTCATTTCCTTTCGCAGCTTATCCGAAACCTTTTTGGCTTCCGCCAGCAACTTGTTAATACCCTCCTGCTTTTCTTCTTCCGAAAGAACCAGCTCGCAGGCGGGATAGATTTTGATTTCCTCCAAATTCTCAATCGATTTCTGACTCTCCGTATCAAAGCTGCGGATGGTATCAATCTCATCGCCCCACAGTTCAATACGGACCGGATTTTCCTCTGTCAATGGAAAAATATCTAAAATTCCTCCACGCAGGGCAAACTGGCCCATACTCTCTACCTGATGTTCCTTTTCATAACCCATGCGTACAAGCTGGGGCTTTATCTCATCTAACGACAGCTCCCTGCCCGGCGCAAGCGTCAGCACATGATTCCAGATTTTCTCCGGCGGCGCCTGCGTGTTCATCAATGCATCAAATGTTGTAATGAGCGTTACACACTCTCTTTCATGTATCGCCTTAAGCGCACGGATTCTCTCTGCTGTCAGCAGATTTGCGCGAATATCCGACTGGTAGAACAGCACATCCTTGGCCGGATAATACACTGCATTGGAATCAAAGAAAAGATAGTCTTGGTACAGTTCTTTTGCTCTTTGCTCACTAAATGTGACGACAACCTTATTATAGGAAGCCCCGGCTGCTGCACCGGCCTTCGTGCTGTCGCCAAATGAATAAATCATATGTGGTTTTTGAGCGTCAATACAACCGGTTATGGAGTACAGACCTCTTACTTTTTCCGCAGTTTTTGTCATGTCCGAAAAACCGCTTAGATTTTTTAAAGGCTCTACAAATGTCTTCACAATCTACTCCTGCTTCTTTGCATTATAATCATTCATTGCCTTATCTGCATTACCCTGCATCATAAGAACTGCCGCCTGTATCACGTCCGGCATAATCTCTGCAAGGCGCTTGTTATCTTCTTCTGAAAAATGCCCCAGTACATAATCCGCAAGCTCCCAGCCGGCAGGCTTCTCTCCCACACCGATTTTAATACGCATAAACCCCTGTGTGCCTGTATGGGCAATCAGGCTCTTTATGCCATTATGTCCGCCTGCACTTCCTTTT
The DNA here is from genome assembly GCA_944381555.1 of uncultured Agathobacter sp. Classification (GTDB taxonomy): domain Bacteria; phylum Bacillota; class Clostridia; order Lachnospirales; family Lachnospiraceae; genus Roseburia. The sequence goes on from CALWLL010000010.1 coordinate 12,292, forward strand.
TTGCGGATTCGGATATTTCCGGGCGCAAGGCTGACATCATCATAGATGACTAACATATCTTCCTCTGGATTGAGCTTGTAGAAGTTTAAAATATCGCCTACGCTTTCTCCGCTTAAATTCATATAGGTTTGCGGTTTTACCAAAAGCACCTTATGTCCTTCTATAACACCGCTTCCGCACAATGCCTTATGCTTTTTTTCTTTTATGCTGATACCATATTTATCTGCAATTGCGTCAATTGCCATAAATCCTGCATTATGCCGTGTATTTTGATATTTCTTTCCGGGATTTCCTAAACCAATGATTACAAACATCTCTATGCCTTTCTATACTTTTTGTCAGACGAATCAGCCATAAAATTATAATATAGAATTGCAGAATCGTCTAGCAAAATTAACCCCACGCACGATGGCGTGGGGTTAATTTTTACTTGTCCTCTGCTTCTTTGTACTTAGTAAGAATCAAATCCTGAATGTATGCTCTTATTTCTGAGCTGATTGGATGTGCGATATCACGAAAATCCCCATCTGCCGCCTTTCGGCTTGGCATAGCAATGAATAATCCTCTTTCGCCTTCAATTACCTTAATGTCGTGGACAACAAATTCATTATCAATTGTGATGGAAGCTACTGCTTTCATCTTACCTTCTGTTTCCACCTTACGAATCCGTACGTCTGTTATCTGCATAGGAAGCCCCCTCTCATTATATCGGAAACGCTAAATGATTCCTTTTTGATAAATATATTATACCACCCTGTTTGCAAAACGTCTAGTTCGGGGTATAATATATAGAGATTATTGATTTCAGAAAGGATTTTTTATGTATACATTGAACTTTAAAAAGCCAATCCATGTGTATTTTATGGGGATTGGCGGAATCAGCATGAGCGGACTTGCCGAAATTCTGTTAGAAGAGGGCTTTACTATTTCCGGCTCAGATGTGAAGAAATCTGCCCTTACCTCCCATTTAGAAGAAAAGGGTGTAAACATACACTATGGCCAGATTGCTTCCAATATTACCTCTGACATCGATCTGGTTGTATATACCGCTGCAATCCGCGAAGACAACGAGGAATGGATTGCTGCACGCGATAAGAATATTCCTATGCTGACTCGCGCACAACTTCTTGGACAGATTATGGATAACTACGATAAATCCATCGCTGTAGCGGGAACACACGGAAAGACCACAACTACTTCTATGATTAGCCAGGTACTTTTAGAAGCCAATACAGACCCAACGATTACAGTCGGCGGCATTCTTTCTGCCATTCATGGAAATCTGCGTGTTGGTAACTCGGAAGTTTTTATTTCAGAAGCCTGCGAATATACCAACAGCTTCTTAAATTTCCGTCCAAAATACAGCATTATCTTAAATGTAGAAGCAGAGCATTTAGACTTCTTCAAGGATTTAGAGGATGTACGCTGTTCGTTTCGGAAATTTGCCGCAAACACCCGGCCGGACGGCACAATCATTATCAACGGCGAGATTGAAAATTATGAAGACCTGATTGAAGGACCTGCGCATAACGTAGTTACATATGGTCTTTTACCCCATTTTGATTTCTACGCACAAAATATCATGTTTGACGAAAAAGCCTGCCCTATATTTACTGTTCTGCACCGGGACAGGGAACTTTTCAGAGTACATCTGAATGTTCCGGGTATGCATAATGTATACAATGCGCTGGCGGCAATTGCCCTTGCGACCCTTATGGGGCTTCCTAATGACGCTCTTATTGCAGGGCTTCGCAAATTCAGCGGTGCAAATCGGCGTTTTCAATATAAAGGACAGGTTGACGGCATAACTATTATTGATGATTATGCGCATCATCCAACGGAAATTGCGGCCACATTATCCGCAGCGGCAAATTATCCGCACAAACGCCTTGTTCTGGTATTCCAGCCTCATACCTATTCCAGAACAAAGGCTTTTCTGCATGAGTTTGCGGATATTTTGTCCCAGGCTGACCTTTTAGTCCTTGCAGACATCTATGCTGCCCGTGAAAAAAACACAATCGGAATTTCTTCTAAAGATTTGCTTACGCTGATTAAAGAAAAAGGTACGGAATGTTATTACTTTCCTTCTTTTGAGGAAATTGAGAAATTTTTATTAAAAAATTGTGTAAACGGTGACCTGTTGATAACTATGGGGGCTGGAAACGTTGTAGAAATTGGCGAATCGCTTTTGGGCAAATAATTGTCCACATTATCCACATTGTTTTTGGGGATTTTATCCCTTATCAATGTGGATTTTTTACTGACGCGAATGCAGGAATATTTTACTTTTTTAGCGGGTTTTCAACATTATCCACTTTTTCTAACAACCTTTGCCCCCCTGATTACACGGATGCTTGGCTCTTTTCTTTCAAAATTTTATGTGCTATAATCACTCACAGGCTATAAATTACAATACTATGGTCTTTAATAGAAATGAGGGTTTAGATATGGCAACTATAGAATTGCGCACAAATCATTCATGCACCTATGTCGGTGTTCCAAATATATTTATAGACAATTATATGGCAGACGCCAACGGAGAATTTGTAAAGGTATATCTGTACCTTCTGCGCTGTATGAATACAAACGGCAATAGTGTATCTATTTCTGCCATTGCAGACCATTTTAATAATACAGAAAAAGATGTTATGCGTGCCTTGAAATACTGGGAGAAAGCAGGCGTATTATCCTTAGAATCAGACAGCAGCAATCGCTTGACCGGGGTGTGTCTTAATGATTTAAACGCATATGCAGCTTCCGGCCCGGATGCAGTACCGGCTCAGACTCCGGCTAAAGCACCTGCGGCGCCGGACAAGACGATACTGGCCGCCGCTGATAATACTGTATATGCAAAACCCAGCACGGCAAAGACCAAGCCCGAGGGGAAGAGGCGCGAATATTCCCTTGATGAGGTAAAGGCATTCTGCAATAACCATGAGGTTTCTGAACTGTTGTTTATCATCGAGACATATTTGAAACATCCGTTAAACTCCGCAGAGATGAATACCATATTCTTCTGGTATGACACACTTCATTTTTCCGGCGAACTGATCGAATATTTAGTGGAATACTGCATTACCAATGGACATTCCAGCCTTCGCTATATGGATAAGGTCGCTTTGGGATGGTCAGATAACGGCATTCATACCATTGATAAGGCAAAGGAACACATTTCCATTCATTCCAAGACGTATTTCAGTATTATGAAGGCTTTTGGCATCAGCGGGCGAAATCTGGCTGATTCGGAAATGACATTTGTTCATAAATGGACAAAAGAATACCATTTTGATACTGAACTGATTCAGGAAGCCTGCAAGCGTACCATTTCTGCTACCCAGAAGCCAAGCTTTGAATACGCGGACTCCATATTGACGAACTGGCACAACAACAAGGTACATACTTTAAACGACGTTACTGCCTTAGATGAAAATTATAATAAAACAAAACGCAGTACGGCAGGGACAAGTTCTTCCGCTGCTGCAAAAAAGAATAAATTTAACAACTTTAACCAGCGCGCATATGATCCGGATGCTCTGGAGAAAGTTCTGCTTACTACATCTGTTTAAAAATAACATCCATACTATCTATGGGAGGAATATATGGCATTAAGCAACGCACAATACGATGAAATCATGCGGGAATATCAACAGCGGCAGCTTCGCAACCGGCGCATTACGCAAAAACGGCAGGAGGAAGCCTATACCCAGTTGCCTGAATTAAAAATAATCGATGATAAAATGGCAGAAATATCTGTAGAATCTGCCCGAAAAATGCTTGATGGAGATACCCATGCTTTAGACTGGCTTAAAATGGAATTGGCAAACCTGCGCAGCAAAAAAGCTGATCTGATAAATGATTCGGATTTTCCAGTTGATTATCTTGAGCCTGTCTTTACCTGTAAGGATTGCAAAGACACCGGCTATATAAACGGCTCCAAATGCCATTGCTTCAGGCAGGAAATTATCAACGTCATATATTCCCAGTCTAATATCAAGGATATTTTATCCAGAGAGAATTTTTCCACATTCTCTTACGAATACTATTCAGATAAGGATATCAATCCTACTACCGGTCTATCCGCTTTAGATACGATGAAGCGTGCCGTAGCGGAAGGACATAGATTTATTGACGATTTCAATAATAAGCCAAAGAATTTATTGATTTACGGTGATACCGGCGTTGGAAAAACCTTTCTTTCCAATTGTATTGCAAAAGAATTGTTGGAAAAAGGAAACTCTGTTATCTACTTTACAGCGTTCCAGTTATTTGATATATTGAGCAAAGGTGTGTTTGACAAAGATGCAGATGCAATCGCAGCACATCAGAATATTTTCGATTGTGATTTGCTGATTATTGATGATTTAGGTACGGAATTTGCCAATTCGTTTACTACTTCACAATTATTTCTGTGTGTAAATGAACGCATTCTAAGACAAAAATCTACCATTATCTCTACAAATCTTAACATGAGCGATATAATGGAGATTTATTCCGAACGTACTTTGTCAAGAATTTCAAGCAATTACTCTATCATCAAATTATTTGGTGATGATATAAGAATCAAAAAACGTCAGAACACTAACTAACAACATCATATTTTACGGAGGACATCATGCCAAACGACGAGAGAATCTTAGAAACTATTCCAACCGGTATTCTTGGTCTTGTACCAACAAAGAGTTGTACCGCATTAGGCGAAAAGGTTGACAGGTACCTTACCACCTGGAGGGAGCACCGCGAACATGAGCACCAGCATGATGCAGCATTTAAGGACTACCACAAGGAAAGCTACATTATTCCGGTATCAAACCCACGCTTCGGTTCCGGCGAATCAAAATGTGTTATCAGTCAGTCCATTCGTGGTTTGGATTTATACATCTTAGTAGATGTGACAAACTGGAGTCTCACTTACAAACTTTGCGGACACGAAAACCATATGTCACCTGATGATCACTATTCTGATTTGAAACGCATTATTGCTGCATGTGGGGGAAAAGCAAGAAGAATCACTGTCATTATGCCTTTTCTCTATGAAAGCCGGCAGCATAAACGTTCTGCCCGGGAATCCTTAGACTGCGCATTAGCACTTCAGGAATTAGTTTCTATGGGCGTGGATAACATCATTACATTTGACGCTCATGACCCGCGTGTTCAGAATGCAATTCCGCTTCGAGGCGGTTTTGAATCTGTTCAGCCTACTTATCAGTTTATCAAAGGCATTTTAAAGAACGTAAAAGATTTACAGATCGATCCAGAGCACCTTATGGTTATCAGCCCTGACGAAGGCGCAACCACTCGTGCTATTTATATGGCAAACGTGCTCGGCGTCGATATGGGTATGTTTTATAAACGCCGTGACTACAGCAAAATTGTAGACGGACGCAATCCAATCGTTGCACATGAATTTCTAGGACAGGATTTAAACGGAAAAGATGTTATCATTATTGACGATATGATTTCTTCGGGCGAAAGCATGATTGATACTGCAAAAGAACTAAAGAAACGTAACGCAAAACGTATCTTCGTATGCTCTACTTTCGGTCTCTTTACAAACGGACTTTCAGCCTTCGATACAGCATATGAAGACGGCTTGATTTATCGTATCGTAACAACCAACCTGACATATCAAACACAGGAACTTCTTGCAAGAGAGTACTACATTAGCTGTGATATGAGTAAATATATTGCTTATATCATTGATACATTAAATCATGATGCTTCTATCAGCGATTTATTAAATCCCTATGATAGAATCAAAAACGTTATTTCAAAATATAAGAATGATCCATATTCTTTGTAATTATTTCAAACTTACTCTAACAAATTTAAATTCTGCAAAAAAATCCCAAGACGTTTTTGTCTTGGGATTTTTATCGGTTATTATACTAACTCAAGAACTACTTCTAAAGCTCCGTCACCTTTACGCTGGCCAATCTTAACGATTCTTGTATAGCCACCGTTGCGGTTCACATATTTTGGAGCAATTTCGTCGAATAATTTTGCAACTAAATCAACTTCTGCAGCTTTTTTGCCTGCTCCTGTCTTTACTGTGTAAAGAACTTTAAGCATTTCTCTTCTTGCGTGAAGACGTGAAGGCATATCTTTCTTGATTGTCTTCTGTACTTCATCATATACAGTAACTTTCTTGCCATCTACAACTTCTTTTACTCTCTTGCCCTCTTTGTCTTTGCGGGCAACTTTAGCTGTTACAGTAACTTCTTCGAAGTTGTCTTTTTCACGAACCGCCATAGCAATGAGACCTTCTGCAATTTTGCGAACTTCTTTTGCTTTTGATTCGGTTGTTACAATCCTGCCGTTAGCAAGAAGCTGTGTTACCTGACCTCTTAATAATGCCTTTCTCTGGCTAGAGGTTCTTCCTAATTTACGATATTTTGCCATTTTTCTTTCCTCCATTTGTGGTACATCCGGCCACGCTCTTTGGACTTACTTACCGAATGCATTGTCTTATTGTTGCCACTCAGGAATATGACATATGCCGCGCTCTTCGGACTTACCGGTTCTGCCTATCTGAGTTCTTATAAATAAAGGGAGTAAAAACACTTTGTGCTTTTAGTCTTCACCTTGATTTAACTGTAAACCTAATTCTTTTAATTTTGCTAATACTTCTTCTAAAGACTTACGTCCAAGATTACGAACCTTCATCATATCTTCCGGAGTTCTGTCGATAAGTTCAGCAACCGTATTGATTCCGGCTCTCTTTAAACAGTTATAGGAACGTACGGATAATTCAAGTTCATCGATATTCATTTCAAGAACTTTCTCCTGTGCATCGTTTTCTTTTTCGATCATAACTTCCGCCTGCTGTGCAGCATCTGATAAATCGATGAAAAGATTTAAGTGTTCGCTTAAAACTTTAGCTGCAAGGCTTACTGCTTCATCTGGCTCAAGTGTTCCGTTTGTGAACACGTCAAGAGTAAGTTTATCATAGTCTGTTACCTGACCTACACGAGTATTTTCTACTGTAAGGTTTACACGGTCAACAGGTGTATAGATAGAATCCACTGCAATAACACCGATTGGTGTATCTTCATTTTTATTCTTATCTGCGCTGATATATCCTCTGCCTTTTGTAATAGTAAGCTCCATTATTAATTTGGAATCAACGCCACCGTTTAAGTGAGCGATTTCTAATTCCGGGTTCATAATTTCGATATCAGAATCAACCTGAATATCGCTGGCTTTTACAACGCCTTCACCTTCGAATTCAATATAAGCGGTTTTAGGTTCATTTGTAGAGCAATTGTTGCGAATGGCAAGATTCTTGATATTCATGATAATTTCAGTAACGTCTTCTTTCACGCCTGGAATTGAACTGAATTCATGTAATACACCTTCAATCTTAATCTGACTAACAGATGCACCCGGCAATGAAGAAAGCATGATTCTTCTTAAAGAGTTACCAAGTGTTGTACCATAGCCTCTTTCTAAAGGTTCTACTACAAATCTGCCATATTTTTTGTCTTCTGAAATTTCTGCGATTTCAATTCTTGGTTTTTCAAAATCGAACACTACAAATTCCCTCCTTCTCGGGTTTTCGGTTGATTATTTTAAGTTGCGCATAAAAAGCGACCGATAGCCGAGGTAAAAACCCCGGCACAAATCGGATTACTTCAAAATTATTTAGAGTATAATTCGACGATAAGCATCTCGTCAACCGGAACATCAATCTGCTCGCGTGATGGTAAGTTTTTAACGGTTCCTTTTAATGCGTCTGCATCGCAGTCTAACCATTCCGGAACAATTCTTCCACCGGCAACTTCTACAATATCTTTCATTCTCTGAATACTTTTCTTAGCTTCTTTGATTTCGATTACATCACCGGCTTTTACTAAGTAAGAAGGAATGTTTACTACATTTCCATTTACTAATACAAATTTGTGGTCAACAATCTGTCTAGCTTCTCTTCTTGTACGAGCAAATCCCAAACGGAATACTACGTTATCAAGTCTTGATTCGAGCATAGTCATTAAGTTAGGACCTGTTAAGCCTTTCATTCTATCAGCCTTTTCATAGTAGTTGCGGAAAGGCTTCTCTAATACGCCATAGATGAATTTCGCTTTCTGTTTTTCTCTTAACTGAAGACCATATTCAGAAACTTTTTTGTTGGCTCTGTTTAAATTTCTTTTTGACTTTTTGTCATATCCTAAATAACTTGGTTCTAAACCAAGGGATCTGCATCTTTTCAGTACAGGTACTCTATTAACTGCCATCTTAATCTATCCCTCCTAATTAAACTCTTCTGCGTTTTGGTGGACGGCATCCATTATGAGGAACTGGAGTTACGTCTTTGATAGATGTAACTTCAAGACCGCAAGCTGCGAGCGCACGAATAGCGGCTTCTCTACCTGAACCTGGTCCTTTTACAAATACATCAACCGTCTTTAAACCATGAATTAAAGCTGCTTTTGTAGCAGTTTCCGCTGCCATCTGTGCAGCATATGGAGTAGATTTCTTTGAACCTCTAAATCCAAGACCACCAGCACTAGCCCATGATAAAGCGTTACCCTGCGCATCAGTAATGGTTACGATTGTATTATTAAATGATGCCTGGATATGTGCCTGTCCGCGTTCAACGTTTTTCTTTACACGCTTTTTAGTTACTTTTTTTGCAACATTCTTAGCCATTTTAAACTAACCTACTTTCTCAAAAATTGTTACTTATTTCTTCTTATTTGCTACAGTTCTCTTAGGACCTTTTCTGGTTCTTGCGTTAGTCTTTGTCTTCTGACCACGAACCGGAAGTCCTTTTCTATGACGGATACCACGATAGCATCCAATTTCCTGAAGTCTCTTAATATTTAATGCGATTTCTCTGCGCAAATCGCCTTCTACAGTCTGTGTTTCATCAATAACTGCACTGATTTTCTTAACCTCTTCGTCTGTTAAATCCCTAACACGCGTGTCAGGATTTACACCAGCCGCTTCAAGAATACGGTTAGAGCTTACTCTGCCAATACCATAGATATAAGTTAAGCCGATTTCTACACGTTTTTCTCTTGGTAAATCTACACCTGCAATACGAGCCATGTGTGTATAACCTCCATAAAATTTTTCTGATTAATAGTAACGATATATCTGCAACCATATACCTTCATCCGAATTCAATCCATATGTGGCTGCGGTTGCACGCCCTGAAATGTGCACATACAGATTTTCTTCCCATATTTTGGCATATTCGTAGCGCGTCACTCGGTATAATAACGCACTGCCAGACAGCCTTCTGTTTATTGTGAATAGCATAAGCAAAGCATCTTCAACACTTTTACTTAGCTACAGCCGCACACATTGATTTTTTGCCGCATATGCTGCGACATTTGAAAAGGATTAACCCTGACGCTGTTTGTGTTTCGGGTTTTCACAGATAATCATAATATTTCCTTTTCTTTTGATGACTTTGCATTTTTCGCAAATAGGTTTAACTGATGATCTTACTTTCACAGCAAATCCTCCTTTCTCTATAAAGCCCCATTTTACACGGGTTGCCACCCGTTTTCCGGGTACTTTCCAAAAGTGTCCGTATAACATTATATACATCCGTTTTACAAAAGTCAATAACTATTTTCCTTGATTTTACTTGATTTTCAAGGACTATTTATCTCTCCAAATGATTCTTCCCTTTGTTAAATCGTACGGCGACATTTCAATTGTTACTTTATCACCCGGCAGAATGCGGATGAAGTTCATTCGTAACTTTCCACTGATAGTAGCAAGAATCTGATGACCATTCTCAAGCTCCACCTTGAAAAATGCATTTGGCAGCTTATCTACTACTACGCCTTCTACTTCAATAACATCAGCTTTTGACATACTTTTATTTCCTCCTGAATCAATATAAATCCATATAACCAGCCGCTATTTCGCTTTCTGTCAATGTCAACAGTTCCGGTTTTCCTTCTGTGATAAGAATTGTATTTTCATAGTGAGCCGAAAGTGACAGGTCTTCGGTAATGACTGTCCAATCGTCATCTAACCATAGTACTTCATGCGTTCCAGCGTTAATCATCGGCTCCACCGCAAGTGTCATTCCTGCGCGAAGCTTAATACCTCTTGATAACTTGCGGAAGTTCGGAATCTCCGGCTCCTCGTGAAGCTGCTTTCCAATCCCGTGTCCCACAAGCTCCCTTACCACTCCGTACCCAAACTTTTCCGCATAAGCGGCAATGTTATTGGATATATCATGAAGATGATTTCCAGCCGTCGCCTTTTTCATTCCCTCAAAAAAGCTCATTCGTGTTCTGTCAATCAGAAGCTGTGCTTCTTCAGAAATCTCACCAACTCCTACAGTCCTTGCCGCATCGGAATGATACCCCTTACAGATGAGGCCTGCGTCAAGGCTGACAATATCGCCTTCTTTTAAAATGCGGTCTGCTTTTGGTATTCCATGCACAACCTCTTCGTTTACAGACACACAGACAGACGCGGGATATCCGCAGTAATTCTTAAAAGAAGGTGTGCAGCCGTAGCTGCGGATGAGCTCCTCTCCAAGTTTGTCGATATCCAGAGTCGACATCCCGGGACGAATTTCTTTTGCCAGATTCTCATGCACCTTGGCCAATATTCTGCCCGCCTCACGCATCAATCCGATCTCGTGTGCAGATTTAATGGTAACAGACATTGCTATTCTCCTAAGATGGCAACAATGTCAGAAAATACTTCATCCATTGATTTTGTTCCATCTACTGTCTTTAAGATGTTCTGTTTTTTATAGTAATCAATTAGAGGCTGTGTCTGTTCATGATATACCGCAAGACGCTTCTGAACGGTTTCCGGCTTATCATCTTCGCGCAATACTGTCTGGCTGCCACACACATCACATACCCCTTCTGTTTTGGTTGGGTTATATACAATATGATATGTAGAACCACAATTTAAACACGCGCGTCTGCCGCTCATTCTGTTTACGATATTTTCATCTGGTACATCCACATCAATGGCATAATCCATAGCCTGACCGATATTGTTTAATGCTTTGGTCAGCGCCTCTGCCTGTAGGATTGTTCTTGGAAAACCGTCTAATACAAATCCTCTTGCACAATCCTCCTGTGCAATACGATCCATTACAAGGTCGCAGGTTAGTTCATCCGGAACTAACAATCCCTGATCCATATATACTTTTGCTTTTTTCCCAAGTTCCGTTCCGTTTTTAAGATTTGCACGGAAAATATCCCCTGTAGAGATGTGTGGAATTTCATATTTTGCAGCAATCTGTTTTGCCTGAGTTCCTTTTCCTGCACCAGGAGCCCCTAACATAATAATTTTCATTTTTTTATTCTCCTTAACAAGTTTTATCAAAAACTTGTGCGCAAAAATTAGGCCGGTTTGCCAACAGTTTTCATCAGATTTTTGCGCATGAATTGTCGTTTATGGTAAAAAGAGATAGCACGAATGGAGATACTGGCGCCTGCCAGTATCTCCAATGTACTTTTAATCATTTAAAAATCCTTTATAGTAACGTACTCTCATCTGAGATTCAATCTGTTTCAAAGTTTCGATGATTACACCAACAACGATAATAATTGATGTTCCCGCAAAGGATACGCTCGCGCCGAATACGCCGTTGAAGAAAATTGGAACAACTGCGATGACTGTTAAGAACACAGCTCCAATAAATACGATGTAGTTCAACACCTGACTTAGATAGTCGCTGGTTGTTTTACCAGGTCTCATTCCAGGAATAAAACCTCCTGCTTTTTTCATATTATTTGCAATTTCTAAAGGATTGAAAGAAATCTGCGTATAGAAATATGCAAATCCGATAATAAGCAGAATGTAAACAATAAGTCCGATTGAATAAACCAGATTTTCCGGATCACACCAGTTGTCCTGGTTTAAGGCTTTTAATACATGGCTTCCCCATCCGGCTTCACCCCATCCAAACAGGCTGCAGATGATTACAGGAGTCTGCATCAATGACTGTGCAAAGATTACAGGGATAACACCGCTTGTGTTTACTTTTAACGGGATATGTGTCTGCTGTCCGCCAACCTGCTTACGTCCCTGCATTTTCTTAGAATACTGTACCGGAATTCTTCTTTCAGCACCCTGAAGGAAAACTACAAATACTACCATTCCAATGATAATTGCAAGGATAACAACAGCCGCAATAATTGCTTTTACAATACTTGTCTGACCTGCTATAAACTGCTCCCAGAGAGAACTCATATCCTGTGGAATACGGGAAATGATGTTGATTACCAAAACGATAGAAATACCATTTCCTACGCCTTTTTCCGTAATACGTTCCCCAATCCACATAAGTACTGCAGAACCGGCAGTTAATGCCAATACTACACTGATAATGGTAAGCGGGCTCTTATCTATCAGATATCCGCTTCTGTAGAAACCGTATGTCATTGCCGCACTTTCAAAAAGCGCCAGTCCTACTGTTACATAACGGGTAATTTCTGCAATTTTCTTTTTTCCATCCGGGTCCCGGTGCATTTCTTCTAATGCAGGAATTGCAACAGTAAGAAGCTGCATAATAATGGATGATGTGATGTATGGTGTAATGTTCAATGCAAAGATTGACATTGAAAGGAACGAACCGCCTGTGATTGCGTCAAAGAATCCCAATCCGGCAGCCTGGCTTTCAAACCAACTTGCAAAAAGTTCACCGTTAACACCAGGAACTGGAAGCTGGCTTCCAATTCTGATGACGATGAGCATTAAAAATGTAAAAATAATTCTGTCCCTAATATCTTTAACTCTAAATGCATTGCGAAGTGTCTCAAACATTAGATCACCTCTGCTTTTCCACCAAGAGCTTCGATTTTTTCTACTGCGCCTGCACTAAATGCATTTGCCTGAACAGTAAGCTTCTTAGTAAGTTCTCCGTTGCCAAGAATCTTAACACCATCTCTGGCATTCTTTACAATACCAGCTTCCTTTAATGATTCGATTGTAACAACTGAATCATTTTCAAAGCATTCAAGAGCTGATACGTTGATTCCGATGATTTCCTTAGAGTTGCGGCATTTAAAGCCTCTCTTTGGTAATCTTCTGTATAATGGCATCTGTCCACCTTCAAATCCTGGTCTTGGTGCTCCAGAACGAGCTTTCTGACCCTTGTGGCCCTTACCAGCAGTCTTACCGTTTCCTGAACCGTGTCCACGGCCTCTTCTGAAATTATCATTGTGAGTTGAGCCTTCAGCTGCTCTTAAATTAGATAAATCCATCACGGCACCTCCTTGTCTTTCATTAAACTTCTTCTACTTTTACGTATGGTGCTACTTTACGAAGCGCTCCCTGAGTAGCTGCATTATCCGGTAATTCTACAGTTTTGTATAATTTAGATAATCCTAATGCTTCGATGGTCTTTTTGTTCTTCGGAACTGCACCAATTGTTGACTTAATAAGTGTAACTTTTACTTTCTTATCTGCCATGTTTCAATTCCTCCTTAACCTAAGATTTCTTCTACAGATTTTCCACGAAGTCTAGCTACTTCTTCCGGGCTTCTTAAAGTTTTTAAAGCTTCGATTGTTGCAAGAACAACGTTCTGCTTGTTGTTTGAGCCCAATGATTTTGTACGAATGTTTTCGATGCCTGCTAATTCACATACGGAACGAGCCGGACCGCCAGCGATGATACCGGTACCTTCCGGAGATTTCTTAAGTAATACGGAAGCTCCGGTAAATTTGCCAGTTACATCATGTGTAATACTGTGGTTTTCATCTAATCTGACACTGATTAAGTTCTTGATTGCATCTTCTTTACCTTTGCGGATTGCTTCTGGAACTTCAGCTGCTTTTCCAAGACCAGCGCCAACATGACCGTTTTTGTCACCAACAACAACGAGTGCTGTGAAACGCATGTTACGTCCACCTTTAACAACCTTGGTTACTCGTTTGATGTCAACAACCTGGTCAACTAATTCTAATTGACTAGCATCAATGATTTCACGTTTCATGTTTGCCTTCCTCCTAAAATTCTAATCCAGCTTCACGAGCTGCTTCAGCTAATGCTTTAATTTTTCCTGCGTAAATAAATCCGCCTCTATCGAAGACAACAGTTGTAATACCTTTATCTAATGCCTTTTTAGCAACTACTGTTCCAAGATGTGCTGCTGCATCTACGTTATTAGTTTTTTCAAGTTCTGCTTTTACGTCTTTATCAAGAGTAGATGCAGAAACGAGTGTATTTCCAACTGTATCATCAATAATCTGAGCATACATATGGTTATTGCTTCTGAATACAGCTAAACGAGGACGTTCTGCTGTACCTGCAAGATGATTACGCATTCTGTCGTGTTTCTTTACACGAACTTCTGATTTTGATTTTTTACTAACCATTTCTTGTCCACTCCTTTAATTATTTCTTACCAGTTTTACCAACTTTACGTCTAATAACCTCATCAGCATATTTAATACCTTTACCTTTGTATGGTTCAGGTCTTCTCTTATCTCTGATTTCAGCTGCGTACTGGCCAACTTTTTCTTTATCGATACCTGTGATTGTGATTTTGTTATCCGCTACAGTTGATTCAATGCCTTCCGGATCCTCCATAACTACCGGATGTGAATATCCAAGGTTTAATGTAAGAGTCTTTCCAGCTTTAGAAGCTTTGTAACCTACACCGTTAACTTCAAGCACTTTTGTGTAACCGGCTGTTACACCAACTACCATGTTATTAATAAGTGTTCTTGTTAATCCATGTAAGGATTTCATTTTCTTCAAATCGTTTGGTCTTGTTACTGTAATAACATCACCTTCTAATTTGATTTCCATTTCTGTTGGGAGACTTCTCTCAAGAGTTCCCTTAGGACCTTTTACAGTCACATGATTATTTTCTGCAATATCAACTGTTACACCAGCCGGTACTGCGATTGGCATTCTTCCTATACGTGACATGCCCGTACCTCCTGTATTTGTAATAATAAGATTACATTGTATCTATCCACCATTGTAAGGTAGATTTATGCAGGAGAAGCGAAAGCTTCTCCTAAGAATCGAAGCCTTTGCTGAGATTCTTTTACCAGACAAATGCGATTACTTCTCCACCAACCTGGAGCTTTCTTGCTTCTTTATCAGTGATGATACCCTGGTTTGTAGAGAGGATAGCAATACCTAAACCGCCAAGTACTCTTGGAAGTTCATCTTTGCCAGCGTAAACACGAAGACCTGGTTTAGAGATTCTCTTAATACCTGTAATGATCTTTTCGTTCTTGTCTGCGCCGTATTTTAATGTAATACGAATTGTTTTGAAGTTTCCTTCTTCAATGATGTCATATTTTGCGATGAAACCTTCGTTTAAAAGGATATCAGCGATAGCCACTTTAATCTTTGAAGCCGGAACATCTACTGTATCATGTTTTGCAGTGTTTGCATTACGGATTCTTGTAAGCATATCTGCGATTGGATCACTTGTTACCATGCCCATGCGTATATTTCCTCCTTTACTAATCTATCTGGCTTACCAAGATGCTTTCTTAACACCTGGAATCTGGCCTTTATAAGCTAATTCACGGAAACATACACGACAGATTCCGTATTTTCTTAAAACTGAATGTGGACGTCCACAGATGCGGCAACGTGAGTATTCTCTGGTAGAGAATTTCTGTTTACGCTGCTGTTTAACTTTCATACTAGTTTTAGCCATTTAAAATTCCCTCCTAATTACTTTGCGAATGGCATATTGAACAATGTCAATAATTCACGTGCTTCTTCGTCTGTTTTTGCTGTTGTAACAAAGATGATGTCCATACCTCTAACCTTATCTACTTTATCGTATTCGATTTCCGGGAAGATGATCTGTTCTTTGATACCAAGAGCATAGTTACCACGACCGTCAAATGCATTTGGGTTTACACCTCTAAAGTCACGTACACGTGGTAATGCGAGGTTGATTAAACGATCAGCGAACTCATACATTTTTTCTCCACGTAATGTAACTTTACATCCGATTGGCATACCTTCTCTGATTTTGAAGTTAGCTACCGCTTTTTTAGCCTTTGTTGTAACAACTTTCTGACCTGTGATAGCTTCCAAATCTTTTACAGCCGCCTCAAGAATTTTTGCATTTTCCTTAGCTTCGCCAACACCCATGTTGACTACGATTTTGTCGAGCTTTGGAATTTCCATAACGTTTTTATATCCGAATTTTTTCATCATTGCGTCTTTGATTTCGGATTCGTAAATCTCTTTAAGTCTACTCAACTGTTTGTCCTCCTCTCTCTAATTAATCAATAACTTTGCCTGTTGATTTTGCATAACGGACTTTCTTATCTCCATCCATTTTAAAGCCTACTCTTGTAGCTTTTCCTTCATGAAGATACATTACGTTAGATGCATCAATAGGTCCTTCCTGATGAACGATACCACCCTGCTGATTAGCCATACTTGGTTTTGTATGTTTTGTAATCATGTTGATACCTTCTACGAGAAGAGTGTTGTTTTTTCTGTTTACAGCAATAACTTTGCCTTCTTTATCTTTGTCTTTGCCAGCGATAACTTTAACCAAATCGCCTTTTTTGATTTTCATGCTTGCCATCTTCGTTCCTCCTATAATACTTCCGGAGCCAAAGAAACAATTTTCATGAACTGTTTCTCACGAAGCTCACGGGCTACTGGTCCAAAGATACGTGTTCCTTTTGGAGTTTTGTCATCTTTCACAATAACTGCTGCGTTTTCATCAAATTTAATATATGAACCATCTTTACGACGGGCGCCTTTTACTGAACGAACAACAACGGCTTTTACTACGTCGCCCTTTTTAACAACTCCGCCTGGTGTTGCATCTTTAACAGTAGCAACTACAACATCACCGATGTTCGCATATCTTCTGGTAGATCCACCCATAACGCGGATAACAAGTAACTCTTTAGCGCCAGTATTATCTGCAACTTTGAGTCTGCTTTCCTGCTGTACCATGCTTGTAGCCTCCTTTTATTATTTTGCTCTTTCCATGATTTCTACAAGTCTCCATCTCTTATCTTTAGATAAAGGTCTTGTTTCCATAACTCTGACGGTATCACCGATTTTTGCATCGTTTAATTCGTCATGAGCTTTCAATTTATATGTTTTTTTAACGATTTTGCTGTAAAGCGGATGTCTTACGTTGTCTCTTACAGCTACAACGATTGTCTTATCCATCTTATCGCTTACAACAACGCCTACACGTGTTTTTCTAAGATTTCTTTCCACGACCTAAAGTCTCCTTTCTGATAAGATTTTGGATTACTCTGCAACATTTTGTTTTTCTGTGATAACAGTCTGAATTCTAGCGATGTTCTTACGAACTTCTTTAATTCTTGCTGTGTTATCTAACTGATTAGTTGCATTCTGGAATCTCAAATTGAAAAGTTCTTTTTTAGCGTCAACTAACTGTGCTTTTAAATCAGCAACAGACTGGTTTTTTAATTCTTCTAAATATGCACTAGTTTTCATTTGATACACCGCCTTCTAAATCTGCACGAGAAACTACTTTACATTTGCAAGGTAATTTATGTGTAGCAAGACG
Source organism: uncultured Agathobacter sp. (assembly GCA_944381555.1). Classification (GTDB taxonomy): domain Bacteria; phylum Bacillota; class Clostridia; order Lachnospirales; family Lachnospiraceae; genus Roseburia. Next base: position 29,769 of record CALWLL010000010.1, read on the forward strand.
TAATGCTTCACGAGCAACGTCTTCCTGAACACCGGAGATTTCAAATAATACTCTACCTGGTTTAACAACTGCTACCCAGTATTCTAATGAGCCCTTACCGGAACCCATACGGGTTTCAGCCGGTTTAGCTGTAACCGGTTTATCCGGGAAAATTTTAATCCAGACTTTACCACCACGTTTTACGTGACGTGTCATCGCGATACGGGCAGCTTCAATCTGGTTTGAACGAATCCAACATGGTTCTGTTGCAACAATACCATATTCACCATTTGTGATCATGTTGCCTCTTGTAGCTTTACCAGCCATAGAACCACGAAACTGTTTACGATGTTTTACTCTCTTAGGCATTAACATAATTACTGAGCTCCTCCTTCCTTGTTACCCTTTGTAGGAAGCACTTCGCCTTTGTAGATCCAGACTTTAACACCTACTTTACCGTAAGTTGTATCTGCTTCTGCGAAACCATATTCGATATCAGCTCTTAATGTCTGAAGTGGAATCGTACCTTCTGAGTAGAACTCTGTACGAGCCATATCAGCGCCACCAAGACGTCCTGAAACGCTAGCTTTGATACCTTTTGCTCCTGCTTTCATTGCACGACCCATAGATGACTTCATAGCACGACGGAAAGAAACACGGTTTTCTAACTGAAGCGCGATGTTTTCAGCTACTAACTGAGCATCTCTGTCAGGTCTTTTAACTTCTTTGATGTCTACTACTAATTTCTTTGTAGTAAGCTTCTGAACTTCTGCTTTAATTCTTTCGATTTCAGCGCCGCCTTTACCGATAACAACGCCAGGCTTAGCTGTGTAAAGAATTACTTTTACGCGGTCTGCTGTTCTTTCGATTTCAATCTTAGAAACACCGGCAGCGTATAATTTTTTCTTTAAAAATGTTCTGATATTATAATCTTCTACTAAGTAATCAGCGAAATCAGCATCTGCATACCATTTAGAATCCCAGTCTTTGATAACGCCGACTCTAAGTCCATGAGGATTAACTTTCTGTCCCATGTCTGCTCCTCCTATCTTTCATCAAGCACGATTGTGATATGGCTCATTCTCTTTTCGATTCTGTAAGCTCTGCCCTGTGCTCTAGGTTTGATTCTCTTCATTGTTGGTCCTTTGTTTGCATAACATTCTGCAACATAAAGGTTCTCTGCTTTCATTCCATTGTTGTTTTCAGCATTTGCGATTGCTGATTCTAATAATTTCTTTATAAGGCTTGAAGCATATCTTGGGTTGTATGAAACAATAGCAAGAGCTGTTGCAACATCCTTGCCACGAATAGCATCCAATACGAAGCAAGCCTTCTGAACAGACACTCTAGCATAAGATAACTTAGCTGAAGGTCTGGTATCTTTTACTTCATTTCTTTCTCTCTTAATCTGACTTCTATGTCCTTTAGCCATGAATAGATCCTCCTTTCAACCTTCTTATCTAGATTTCTTCTCGTCTTTTCCGTGTCCTCTATATGTTCTTGTTGCTACGAATTCGCCAAGTTTGTGGCCAACCATATCTTCTGTAACATATACCGGAACGTGTTTTCTACCGTCATGAACGGCAATTGTATGTCCAACGAAAGATGGGAAAATTGTTGAACGGCGTGACCATGTCTTGATAACTTCTTTGCTACCAGAAGCATTTAACGCGTCTACTTTTTTCAATAAGCTTTCGTCTGCAAATGGTCCTTTTTTAAGTGAACGTGCCATAATTTACCTCCTATTTGATTGCTCTACCGTCTCTTCTTCTTACGATGAGCTTGTTAGACTGCTTGTTTTTCTTTCTTGTCTTTAAGCCGAGCGCTGGTTTGCCCCAAGGTGTAGATGGGCCAGAACGGCCGATTGGCGCTCTACCTTCACCACCACCGTGTGGATGGTCATTCGGGTTCATAACGGAACCGCGTACTGTTGGGCGGATACCCATATGACGCTTACGTCCGGCTTTACCAATATTAATGAGGTTATGGTCACCGTTTCCGATAACACCGATTGTTGCGCGGCATGCGATAGGAACCATTCTCATTTCGCCTGATGGAAGACGAAGTGTAGCATATTTTCCTTCTTTTGCCATTAACTGAGCACTTAAGCCGGCTGAACGAACTAACTGTCCGCCTTTTCCCGGAAGTAACTCAATGTTATGAATCTGTGTACCAACCGGAATCTTTTCAAGTGGCAAACAGTTTCCTACTCTTACTTCTGCATCCGGTCCATTCATAACCTTCATTCCGTCTGTAAGACCAGCCGGAGCTAAGATATAGGATTTCTGACCGTCTGCATAGCAGATTAATGCGATGTTTGCGGTTCTGTTCGGATCGTATTCCATACCGATAACAGTTCCCGGAATACCATCTTTATTTCTCTTAAAATCGATAAGTCTGTATTTTCTTCTGTTTCCACCACCATGATGTCTTACTGTGATTTTACCCTGATTATTACGGCCGGCATTTTTCTTTAAAGATGTTACAAGTGATTTCTCAGGAGTTGTCTTTGTGATTTCAGAGAAATCAGAGCCAGTCATATTTCTTCTGGAAGGGGTATATGGGTTATATGTCTTAATTCCCATTGTTGTTCTCCTTTCGACGTTTTTATTATCGCGTCTTTACATGACGCTTAGTTACCGGGCTATCTGATTAAAGACCTGCGAAGATTTCAATATCTTTGCTGTCTGCCGTTAATGTAACGATAGCTTTCTTTGTCTTAGCAGTCTTGCCAACTACCATGCCACGACGTTTTTTCTTTCCGTCAAGATTCATTGTGTTTACACTGGCAACCTTTGTTCCTTCGAACATTCTTTCAACTGCTTCTTTGATCATTGTTTTGTTTGCTTCCGGATGAACTAAGAAAGTATATTTCTTTTCAGCCATAGCATTCATGCTCTTCTCAGTTACTACTGGTTTGAGGATTACATCATAATACTGTACATTTGCCATTATGCATACACCTCCTCGATTGTTGCAACAGCAGCTTTGGTAACAACTACTGTATCATATTTCAATACATCGAATACATTAAGTTCGTTTGTCTGAGTTGTTTTAACGCTTGGAACATTTGCCGCAGAAGCGATAACATTTTTATCCATGTCATTAAGAACTACTAAAGCTTTGTTCAGCTTTAAGTTATTCATAACCTCTACAAACTTCTTTGTTTTGATTTCATCTAATTTCAATTCGTCAAGAACGATGAATTTGTTTTCAGCTACTCTGGAAGTTAAAGCAGATTTTAATGCTGCTCTCTTTTCTTTTTTATTTAATTTGAATGAGTAGTCTCTTGGTACCGGAGCAAATACAACACCACCACCTGTATAATGCGGAGCACGTGTTGAACCCTGTCTTGCATGACCAGTTCCTTTCTGTCTATATGGTTTCTTTCCGCCACCGCTTACTTCAGAACGTGTTTTTGCCTTCTGCGTACCCTGGCGATTATTTGCAAGCTGCTGAAGTACTGCCATATGAACCAAATGCTCGTTGATTTCTACTCCGAAAACAGCGTCGTTTAATTCGATACTATCTACTTCTTTACCAGCCATATTTAATACAGCTACTTTAGCCATCGTAAAGTTCCTCCTTTCAAATATTGCGCACTATTTACCTGCTTTAGTTGTTTCTTTTACTGTGATAAGAGCTTTCTTTGCTCCCGGAACAGCACCCTTAACAAGGAGTAAATTATTCTCAGCGTCTACTCTTACAACCTCAAGGTTCTGTGTTGTAACCTTTACAGCACCCATGTGGCCAGGCATTCCTTTTCCTTTGAACACACGGCTTGGTGAAGAACAAGCACCGTTTGAACCCTGATGGCGATGGAACTTAGAACCATGAGCCATAGGTCCTCTGTGCTGGCCTAATCTCTTAATAGCGCCCTGGAAGCCTTTACCTTTTGAAATTGCAGTTACGTCTACTTTGTCGCCTTCTGCAAAGATATCAGCTTTAATTACATCTGCTAAGTTGTAGTCACCGGCATTTTCAAATTTGAATTCGCGAACGAATTTCTTTCCCGATACACCTGCTTTTGCAAAGTGTCCCATTTCAGCTTTGTTAACGCCGTGTCTGTTTCTAATTTCTTTCTTTCCTGTTGCGTCTTTGTTTACAATTTTTTCTTTCTTGTCAACAAAACCAACCTGAACTGCGCTGTATCCATCGTTCTCTACAGTTTTAATCTGGGTAACAACACATGGACCAGCCTCTAATACAGTAACCGGAACTAAAATCCCGTCTGCATTGAAGATTTGAGTCATTCCGACTTTTGTTGCTAAAATTGCTTTCTTCATTGTTTACCTCCTGTTTTCTACAGCGGAACGCTTCATACCCGTATCGAGTGAGCAGCGGAACCGTTCATCCTAGAGCAGTTTATCTATGTAAACCATTCAGGGATATTTCTTTGTTTGTTTTCCTTATTAAATAAGGTCTGTTTTCGATGAATTATTTGTTTTTCATCTTAATGTCGATATAAACACCAGCCGGCATCTCAAGACGTGATAATGCATCAACGATCTTCTGGGTTGGAGTAATGATATCGATAAGTCTCTTATGAGTTCTCTGTTCGAACTGTTCACGGGAATCTTTATACTTGTGAGTAGCTCTTAAGATTGTAACAACTTCCTTTTTCGTTGGAAGAGGTACCGGTCCGCTCACCTGTGATCCGTTTTTCTTTACAGTCTCGATGATTTTCTTTGCTGATGAATCAACTAATTCGTGATCATAAGCCTTGAGAGTAATTCTCATTACTTGACTTGCCATAAAAAAAGTCGCCTCCTTTTCGCACTTTAAATTTCAGTACGACAAGCGGTGACTGTACACTTCTCCGTGTGTGTCCTAAAGATTCTCACACGTTGTTTCTGCTTTGCGCAGACCATATTGCGGGTACAGTGACTTGTCGTCAGTTTCCTAACTTGACATTCGCTCCACGGAAAACCTGCCACTTAACGGGCAGCAACCTCACGCTTCACAGCTATCATGCCACAGCAAAAGTTATTATACACGAGAGAATCAGCAAATGCAACAATTTTTTTAAAAAATTTTGTGCAGAATGAAATTAGTAGCTTTTTCACAAAACCGTTACCATATTTGGTGGTTTTATATGCATTCAGCACATTCATAATATCCGAATTCTAATATAACATACTTTTTATATTATAGAAAATACTGTCTAGCAAAATAAAACATTAGACTTTTTTAAAGAAACCATATATTATAGTTTCAGTATTGTTTTAATCATAAATAATAATATTAAAATTATAATAAGGACGGTTACTTATGTGGATTGCAAATGGTTGGAAGGACTATGAAGTAATTGATTGTTCAAGCGGCGAAAAGTTAGAAAGATGGGGAAAATACATGCTTCTTCGCCCTGACCCCCAGGTTATCTGGGATACCCCAAAAAAAGATAAGCATTGGAAAAAATTAAACGGACACTATCATAGAAGCTCTAAGGGCGGAGGCGAATGGGAATTTTTTGATTTGCCAAATGAGTGGAGCATCACTTATTTACTTCCTATCAATAAAAAACTTACCTTTAACTTAAAACCCTTTAGTTTTAAGCATACTGGCTTATTCCCGGAGCAGGCCGCCAACTGGGATTGGTTCTCCCAAAAAATCAAACAGGCCGGCAGACCAATTAAAGTATTAAATTTGTTTGCTTATACAGGCGGCGCTACACTTGCCGCAGCCGCAGCGGGAGCAAGCGTTACACATGTGGATGCTTCTAAGGGCATGGTTGCATGGGCGAAGGAAAACGCTGTTTCCTCTGGGCTTGGCGATGCACCTATCCGCTGGATTGTGGATGATTGTGTCAAATTTGTAGAAAGAGAAATCCGCCGCGGAAATCACTATGATGCGATTATCATGGATCCGCCTTCTTACGGAAGAGGTCCAAAAGGCGAAATCTGGAAGATTGAGGAAGCTGTATATCCACTTATTAAGCTGTGCGCGCAGCTTCTGTCAGATAAACCGCTTTTCTTCTTAATCAACTCTTATACTACCGGTTTACAGCCGGCAGTCCTTACTTATATGTTAAGTACTGCTCTTGCAGATTTTCACGGAAGAGTAGAATCCAATGAAATCGGTCTTCCGGTTTCGTCAAACGGACTTGTTTTACCATGTGGCGCCAGCGGCAGGTTTGAAGGGAAATAACAAAACGACTCCTTGCGGAGTCGTTTTGGCTCCCTACGGGGAGTCGTTTATAGTATCTTATTTCTTTTTAATATATACATCATTACCGCGCATATCACCGCAATAATTCCTACAATTATCCCAAATCCATATAAAGAATCCGCAAACGGCATCCCCTCAGGATTTACATTCATTCCGTAGATTCCTGAAACGATGGTTGGCACAGCCATTATCAGGGTAATGGATGTGAGCGATTTCATAACATTATTCAAACGGTTGTTAATTACCGTTGACATCAATTCTCTGGTACCGTTTATGATATCACGGTATATACCCGTCATTTCAATCGCCTGTTTATTTTCGATAATTACATCATCTAACAATTCCTTATCTTCGGGATACTGCTCTAATCTCTTATAGCGTGTCAGGCGGTCTAAGACCACCGCATTCGCTCTAAGAGATGTTGCAAAGTATACTAATGTGGATTCTAATTCATGCAAAGCAATCAGGTCGTCATCTTTCGTGTCATTGCCGATTCGTTCTTCAATTTCTGTACGCTTTTTGTCAATCGTACGAAGATTTCCCTGATATAAAATGGATGTACGATGCAGAATCTGATATACAAAACGAAGCTTCTTCTTTGTGCTGAACTCTTTTACCTTGTTGTTGACAAATGCCTGAAGCACCGGAAGTTCTTCGGTACAGACAGTTACAATTACATTCTGGGTCAGAACAATACCCAGAGGAATTGTAGTATACATCATCTTTTCATGACGAATTTCCGGAGAAGGCACGTCAATAAGAATCAACGTATATCCATCCTCCAATTCAATACGAGAGCTTTCTTCTTCATCGAGTGCGGCTCTGATATCTGCAATGTCTACACCTAATTCTTCTGCCACTTTCTGGCTTTCTTCCGCTGAGGGTCCAACCATATGAATCCATACACCGTCGGTTACCGTTTTCTCTTCATGTATCAGTCGGTCATCCGTTCTGTATATCTTAACCATATGTCCCTCCTTCATATATAATTTCATAGCAGTTTAAATCCAGCCACTTACCATGCTTATAGCCCACGCGTTTTAACTGTCCGCAGTATTCAAATCCAAATGTCTCATGCAGGTGGATACTGGCAGCGTTTTCGCCAGTCACCAAAGACACTACTGCTGTAATATCCTTCCGGCTTTTTGCAAATTCCAAAGTATGTGCCATAAGCGCCTTGCCGATTCCCTGTCCGCGAAAATCCTTATCGATATATATAGATATTTCTACAGTTCTGTCGAAGGCTTTTCTTGCACGGTATTGTGAAAGCGACGCATAACCACACACCTGCCCATTCTGTTCTTTTACAAAAATTACATATGGCTCTGTTTCATGTTCGCAAAACCAGCGTAATCTGTCTTCGTCATCCTTTATCTCCGTATCAAATGTTGCTACCGTGTGACGTATCGCATCATTATAGATGTTCTTCAATTGTTCTAAATCGCCAAGCCGGGCTTTTCGAATCATTACTCAATTATCCCTTTTAAATTTTTCTGCTGTGAGCTGCTGCCAATGGCAGAGAGATTATTCATAAAAATAACATCTGTGACATTATTCTGTTTTGCGAAATCAACAAGACTTCCATCCCAGTAACGCATATCAATGACATGCACCGTCTGGTAATGGTCAACCAAATATGGAACAAAAGCATTTCCAAAGGATTCTTTCACAACAATACAACTGCTTCCATCCGTAATGTCCTTGTTCTCAATAATCGTGTACGGATTATCCCCTGCGATAAAACAACTGTATTTGATACCTGACTGATAGTTTGCAACATTATTGATAATCGGCCATGCAAATGTTTGACCCTTAGAATCTGTAACTGTCATCTTAGCATTGGATTGCGGCTGATAAGTATATATGGTATCCGGGGCATTTTTCAGCGCCGCATCTTTAGAATCCGCATTAAAATAGAAGGAACCAACAAAACCATCATATGCCGTATGCTTATATGCATCTAGCGATTTTGCCTCTATATTTTTAGCCTTGCAGAATTCCGTATAAGCATAATATGCTCCAAGCTGTGTCCAGTGATGATCTGTTCTGAAATAAATATATTCATCACGATGCGCATATAAACTGTCATAAATATTTACGCTGATTACATTGCTGCCCATGTGCCCAAGAATGGAATGAACGGCAGCCTTCTGGTCCCCTGCTGACACCTTACCGTTATATTCTTCCGGCAGAACTATACCTGATCCAAGCGGAATCGGCATACAATACACATTGCTTACACCCTTTAAAGAATCGGCTGCTTCCGTAATAATTTCCGCATAAGCTTTGCCTTTGGATTCGTTGTAGCTATAAGCCTCAAACGCTGCATTTCCGATAACGTAAATCATTCCGTCCTTCTTGACAGACTTTCCGTTTACGTCTTTTACATTATCCACCTTAGGATTCGGCGTCCCCGGATTGGAAACATCCGGATTTTCTGCTTTTTCATCGGATAAATATTCATTGCTTACATATCCGGCCCCGCCATTATATTCTATGCGATACCAATTAGTTTCTTTGCACTGTCCCGTCACATGAACATCCTGTCCCAATGTCAGTTGTCCAAGTTTTTCCCCCTCTGTATCCGGCAAATCTCTTACATTCAGATTAGAAGTGGTCCACATCGTCTTATCTAAATCTGTAAACGTGTATCCCTCTACGTTGTCCGGATAGGCTTCCGTTGTGTTCTCTGTCTCTGATTCCGTTTCAGATTCTGTTTCAAAAGTACTTTCCGTATCCGTTTCAAATTCGCTGTCTGACTCTGACTGGCTACTTGACAGCTCTGTATTGTTTCCGCACCCTGCTAATGAAAAAAGCATTACACTTACTAACAATCCCGCAACAATCTGTACTTTCCTCTTCATGACACCCTCCTAATTTAACTTATGAATATTCTTATCTGAAATAAAGTTGGAAACATTATATAAGACTAACACATCCGTAATATTATGCTCCTCCATATATGCCTGTATATCGCCTCTGAAATAACGCATATCTACCATATAAACATTGTCATAATTTTCTGCCACCATCGGAGCAAATGCATTTGCAAACGAATCCTTAATCAGAAGCAGATTGCGTCCCTCATCGGACTTCTCATTTGTAATCACAACCTCACTATAATTGCCTCCGAAGAAAAAGAGATACTTATCTTTCTCTTCTAACCGGTCATAATCATAGAATCCTTCCTCTTCCTCTCCATCTAAGGTTACCACAAAGGATGCATCACTTCCAGCTTTTTCATAGATTTGGATGGAATCATATGCAGAATCAAAATCCAAAATCTTAGAATATAAACTTCCTCGGAAAGTATCTGTTACCGTTGTTACCGTATAGTCTTCTTCTGCAAAAGGAATCCCCATAGATTTACACCATTCTTCATAACACACAAACGCACCCTTACTGGTCCAATGATGGTCGGTGCGGTAATAGACGCCTTCTTCTTTATGCGCAGTCAATGCATCGCGTACATCAACAAAATTATATCCCTGCATCTTGTCTTTTACTTCATCAATAATTGCCGCCTGGTCAAACAATGGCGCATTTGCAGGAAGCTTGTCCTCCAAAATCAGCCCTGATGTCGGAACAAGAAGGAATGACAGTCTGGATTTATCCATCGTTTCGCTGCATGTTTCCAAAAACTTCTGTATCTGCTCAATATTATGCTCAACCAGCTTTTCATCTACATCATCTTCTGTGATTTTCTCGAAATCATACCCGTCTTCTCCCACATAAGCGCCGCCGATATCAGTGTCTCCAACTGCTTTCTGAATGGCAGTTTTTATGGTAATCCACAGGTCGCGTCCCAAAATCTGGTCATTTAGATATTCTTCCAATCCATTCTGGAAATCACAATTTAAAATACTTTCAAGGGAAATCTGCGGTTTCTGTGCCAGATAGCGATTCTCGTTCTCGGAAAACTCCCTGTCGGGTGCAAGAAAAGTTCCCGCACTGATTAAAACGAGAAATAGCATAAGACTTCCACTCATCATCCACTTTGTTATCTTCAAATCCTCACCTCTTATCCATATTAGAAACGGAAATATAAAAACGGATTATAGCTGTCGCCTACTAAGAAAGCAAAACAAACAGCCATAAGCACAAGCATAATAACCGTCCTTACTGCATCATACGCAGGAGACTGCATAAACGCTGATATTTTGGGGCTTCTTGCAATCAACGGTTTGTAATCCACACTGCACAGACAAAGAATTACTAACAGTACTGCGTTGCATGACAAATGGTAGAAGAATGTGCTGTCTGCCCAAACCGTACCAACACCCGCCATAGTCTGCAAATACTCTCCCAGCATCCCGAAATCTGTCTGAGCAAAGATCGTCCAGCCAATAATTACTAAAAACAGGCAGTATATATGTCTGAACACTTTCGGAAGCTTTTCCAGCCACTTGAGCAGGAATACCTTCTCAATCATCAGAAGAAGACCATAATACATTCCCCACAGCACAAAGTTCCAACTGGCTCCATGCCACAGTCCTGTCAGCATCCATACAACCGCAATGTTAAACAGTTGGCGTTTTAATCCCTTACGGTTTCCCCCTAGCGGAATATAAACATATTCACGGAACCACGAACTAAGAGAAATATGCCATCTTCTCCAGAATTCCGTGATGCTGGATGATATATACGGATGGTCAAAATTCTCCAGAAAATGGAATCCAAACATTCTGCCAAGCCCGATTGCCATATCCGAATATCCTGAAAAGTCAAAGTAAATCTGGAAAGAATACGCAATTGCGCCTAGCCATGCGGTAGCGGCAGACATCTCACTCATGCCGGATATCGTGGTAAACAGCGCGCCGATCTGATTTGCTAAAATAACTTTTTTCGCCATGCCGATTACAAACCGAAAGGCGCCTTCCGCAAATTCATCTACCGTCGTTTTACGATTTGCCAGTTCCTTTTCAACCGTCTTATACTGCACAATGGGACCTGCAATCAACTGTGGAAAAATGGTTACATACGTTGCAAAATTCAGAATATTTCTGGTTGCCGGAACCTCTCCACGATACACATCAATGGTATAAGACATCGTCTGAAAGGTATAGAAGGAAACACCAATTGGGAGTGCAATATGAAGCAGGGATATTCCCGCTCCGGTAATTGCATTCACATTCTCAATTACAAAATCCGCATATTTAAAGAAACCTAAGATAGAAAGATTCCCAATCATATCAATGATAAGGGTTACCTTTGCTGCCGTTTGCCGGTTTTCCTTTTTAAATTTCTCAATTAATAGTCCGTTGGTATAATCAAACACGGTAGAAAACAGCATGATAGACACATAAACCGGCTCGCCCCATGCGTAAAACAAAAGGCTCGCCAGCAGCAATACCAGATTTCTGATTCTCCTCGGAACCAGAAAATACAATGCCATGACCACAAGAAAAAATACCAGCAGAAACACAAAACTACTAAATACCATAGAACTCCTATTCGCTCAAAAAGCTGCCGTAAACGACAGCTTTTTATTTATTCTCCAAATGCTTCTTTAATGATTTCTTTTGCTTTTGCACTATCGTCAGAAACACATAAAATAACGTAGTCTTCTTTGTGCTCTAATACCGCACTTTCGATACGTGAAGCCACCTTGGCATCATATGCCGCATTCTGTTGTTTCTGGTCGGCCAGCAATTCTTCCAGACCGGTAATCACCTTGTCTGCTGCATCATCATCAGGAACAGTAAAAACAGCTACCTGTTCACAGGAAACACCTGCCACTTCATAAACAATGCCCGTTACTCCTTCTTCCAAATCAATATACCATTCTACCTCATCCTCAGGAAGCTGCTCCATCTTACCTGTATAAGTAATCTCTGTTGCAAGAGACTGCGCAAGCTCTTTTGCACTAACCTCTTGGTTATCCTTATCTCCGGTACCGGAATTCTCTGTTCCAGCATTGCCGCAAGCTGCTATAGATACTGATAATGCCGCCATAAGCAGCATTGCTAATACTTTCTTCTTCATAGTCGTTACCTCTCTTTAATCTTCTACTTTACGATACTTTTCACTCTGGGCGCGAATCAGTTCGGCATCTTCAAAATAATTAATCTGCATCGCGCATTTTACTTCCGCCATAGTTTCCGCAGCCTTAGTTCTGGCCGCTTCGCTGCCCTTCTTTAAAATATCGTAAACCATTGGGATATCCTTCTCATATTCTGCTCTTCTCGCACGGATAGGCGCAAGTTCTTCCTGCAATACATTATTTAAGAACTTTTTAATCTTAACATCACCAAGTCCGCCACGAGTATAGTGTTCCTTTAATTCATCCAAATTATGATATTCCGGAAGATATTCTTCAAAATGCTTCTGATTACTGAATGCATCTAAGTAAGTAAATACCGTATTACCCTCTACATGACCAGGATCTGTAATCTGGATATGGGTTGGGTCCGTATACATGCTCATAATCTTTGTTCTTACATCTGCTTCTGTATCCGAAAGATAGATGCAGTTTCCAAGAGATTTACTCATCTTTTGTTTTCCATCCGTACCCGGCAGCCGCATACATGCCTGATTCTCCGGAAGAAGCACATCAGGCTCGACTAAAGTTTCTCCATAAATAGAATTAAATTTACGGACAATTTCTCTTGTCTGCTCAATCATCGGAAGCTGGTCCTCGCCTACCGGCACACAGGTCGCCTTAAATGCCGTAATATCCGCCGCCTGACTGATTGGATAGGTAAAGAAGCCAACCGGAATACTGGTTTCAAAGTTGCGCATCTTAATCTCTGTCTTTACCGTTGGATTTCTCTGCAAACGGGATACTGTGACAAGGTTGGAATAAAAAAACGTAAGCTCTGTTAATTCCGGAATCTGTGACTGGATAAATAACGTGGACTTCGCAGGGTCAAGACCGCATGAGAGATAGTCAAGGGCTACCTCAATGATATTCTGGCGGACCTTTTGCGGATTCTCAAAATTATCCGTCAATGCCTGTGCATCTGCAACCATAATAAATATCTTATCGAATTCTCCCGAATTCTGTAATTGTACCCTTCTTCTAAGCGAGCCAACATAGTGTCCCACATGCAGACGACCGGTTGGTCTGTCGCCCGTTAAAATAATCTTTTCCATGGATTTCCTCCTAAAAAACTCTCGTTCTTAATTCTATCCAAAATTTCACAGTTCGTCAACCGATTAAATCTTAGGATTTAGTTAAGAATAACTCGTTTACTTTTACGAATTATGCGTTTTACAAATTTCACAAGGAGAACCATCAGCACGGCCAGTATGAGGATTACAACAAATACTACTGCAAGAATCATCCAGAAAAACTTATTGGGATTCTTTAATAAATCACCGATTGCTTTGCTGTCTTCCACAACCTTTCTTCCTTCTGTCGTTCCGTATCCCGCCGGTACATTTCCTACACCATCACCATCGGTATCCTCAAAGGATTCCATATACTGCGCAATGGCTGTCCATGCTTTTAGTTCCTGTCCCTCTGTCTGTATGATGGTATCGTTATAATCCGTAACGGCTGTGCCATCCGCATGTTTTGGCACAATGGAAAGCAGACCATAGGACATATCCGTAACGCCGCCTAACATCAGCGCGGTATACATATCTGTTACGACGCGATACAGTTTATTGTCTTCTAATTCTACACGTTCGCCCTCACGGTTTACAATATATATCTCGGTTGCTTTATTTAAAATCATACGGTTTGGATTGTAATGCCAGCGTAACCCATAGGTATATAAACGGGCTGTCTGCATGAAATCCGATATGCTGGCGTCTACTTCTGCAACCAGCTTCAACTCTTCTCCCGTAAGGTATACGCTAATCAAAGGATAACCCGGTATCCCATCTTCTCCGATGCCAAGAGAAAATGAATTAAACACCTTCTCAACGGTAATGCTTCCAAGCGCGTAGGTATCACGGATGGTTCCTGCCGGAGCGACTGCCACATCTACCGGGTTTCCGTCATAATCCGGTGCATTCTCTACTGCATAGGCATAGGAATCCGCAATAATGCTGCCCAGATTTACTTCTGTATGCAGCATTCCCAGATCCGCCTGCTGTGCAAAAGGCACTTCGTTTGTGCAAAGAACCTGATCCTTCGTATATCCGAACTGCGCCAGATATTTTTCATCCACCAGAGACATAAAGGAATCTACTTTTTCCTGCGTCTCTTTATCCGCTTCCACCTCCGGCGTAACCGCCATCAGCTCATAGGACTCCATTTCCCAGCGTCCATTTTCCTTTTGGCGCATAGAAAGACTTCCTAAATATTTTCCATACTCTTCACAGGATACAATATATGTATCGCCATGTTGGATTGGCTCTTCTAATTTCGTGTGCGTATGCCCGCTGACAATTAAATCTAATTCCGGAACTTCTTTTGCAAGAATCTCGTCTTCCGACTTGCTTTCATCCTCCCATGTTCCGCTATGCGAAACGCAGACAATCATATCCGCCTCTTCGTTTTCTTCAATCTTAGCAACGGTTTCCTTTACTGACTCGACCGGGTCTTTGAAAACCAACGGACAGGTTGGCGCACAAGCCAGGCAATCTTTTCCAAACACCCCTGTAATTGCAATGTTCACACCATTCTTATTTACCATGATGTAGTCCTTAACGCCATAGTTTTCAAAGCTGTCAAAGAGCAGACTCTGTTCTTCTGTATAACCGGCAGCCGACATTGCCTCCCAGTCTACATTACAAACGAGCATGGCAGGAAGATTGTCTCCGCTTTCTGCCGCGCTGTCCAACATATTTGCAAGCCCTGCAGCGCCATAATCAAATTCATGGTTTCCAAAGGTTGTTGCATCAATTCCCAGTTCTCCCAGCATACGAAGCTCTGCTGCTTCTTCTTCGTATACTACCTGTACCAATGTTCCCATAGAAAAATCTCCGGCATCTAACAATAATGTACCCGGATTTTTTTCCTTCTGTGCGTTAATCAGCGTCTTAATTCTGGCAAAACCTCCCATCGTCACAGAGTCTGTTCCCTCTACGGTAGTAAACTCACTCAGATGCGAATGGGTATCGTGCAGAAACATAATATCTACGGTTTTTGCTTCTTCCTCCGCCGCAAACGGTACTGCCAGCATTGGCATTACCATAATAAGCGCAAGGCAAACCGCCACCGCTTTTCTTCCTATATTCCTAATTGAAAATCTTCTCATTGTTATAGTCCCCTTTGTGCTAAAAATGTTCACTTATTGTAATATAAATTCCTTGAATTGTAAATAAAGCATGGTCTTTCCTATGATAAATAAAAAGGCCGGAAGCTGCTTCCGACCCTTTTCTTTTATCGTGAATTTCCCAGATCAATTTCCGGCATCAGTTCATCACTCATAAGATTTAATATTTTCTCCAGTGTAGACAGTTCCTCCGGCGTTAAACGCTCTTGCAGGCGCTCCATTACCTGACCGATATAACTGTAAGTAATGTTATAGTAGTTCATATACTTTTCGGTTACCTCCAGATGAAATTCCCGCTTGTCTACTTCTGATTGTACTTTTCGTAAGTACCCTTTTTTAATCAGGTTATTGATTTTATATGCTGCATTCGGTGAAGAAATATTGGCAACTTTGGCAAACTCATTTACTGTTGGATTGTTGATGGAATAAATAATCTCCATGCAGAATGTCTCTACTGTGGTAAGAGAGGTTTCTCTCTCCTTCACTCTCTCAAAAAATTTCTTATAGAAATGTAACTTGAACTTCGTATACACTTTCACAAAAGCATCCTGAAGCATAATTTCCCCCGCATTCTCTAAAAAAATTTATATATTCCGAAGAAATTATATCAACTTTGCGCATCTATTGCAAATGTAAGTTCTGCAATTACCGCCACTTTGCCATCTACGGTAGCAACAGCCTTGCCAACGCCTACAGGTCCCCTTCTGTTAATAATCTCACATTTCAGTTCCAGCACGTCTCCCGGCACTACCTGACGCTTAAAACGTGCAGATTTGACTCCTCCAAAAAGCACGATTTTGCCTTTATTTTCTTCTTCTGTCAAAATGGCAACCGCACCGGTCTGCGCCAGCGCTTCCAGTATAAGTACGCCGGGCATAACGTGCTTCTGCGGAAAATGTCCAAGAAAATGCATTTCATTGGCAGTCACACATTTAATCCCCGCCGCACTCTGTCCCGGTATACATTCTGTAATTCTGTCTACCAGCAAAAACGGATATCTGTGCGGCAGAATCTCCTGAATCTGATTTGAGTTTAGTTCCATGATTTATTCCTCTCTTTTTTGAAATAAGCAATCTGTTACGCGGTATACTTTTTAAAAATAATACTTGCATTATGCCCGCCAAATCCCAGTGAGTTGGACATTGCATAACTTACTGTCGTTTTTCTCCCTGTATTCGGAACAATATCAAGGTCACAGCTTTCATCTGCAACCTTATAGTTAATGGTTGCCGGCACAAAATCCTTATTCACTGATAATGCAGTAATGATTCCCTCAACTGCGCCTGATGCACCTAATAAATGCCCTGTCATAGACTTGGTTGAACTAACCATAACCTTCTTTGCAGTCTCGCCAAAGGCAAGCTTAATGGCACAGGTTTCCCCTTTGTCGTTGAGCTGGGTGGATGTACCATGCGCATTGATATAAGTAATATCTTCCGGAGAAAGGCCGGCATCCTTTAATGCGACCGTCATGCAGGCTGCTGCTCCGCTGCCATCTTCAAGCGGCGCTGTAATATGATATGCATCACAGTTTGCACCATAACCTACGATTTCCGCATATATACAAGCACCACGCGCTACTGCGTGTTCATATTCTTCCAGCACAAGAATTCCTGCGCCCTCTCCCATAACAAAACCACTTCTTTCTGCATCAAAAGGAATGGATGCGCGATTTGGATCTGTCGTTGTATTAAGCGCCTTTAACGAAGTAAATCCTCCAATGCCAAAAGGCGTAATGCTGGCTTCTGCACCGCCGCACATCATAACCTCTGCATATCCATCGCGAATATAGTGAAAGGCATCGCCAATGGCATTTGTTCCACTTGCGCATGCAGTTACTACACAGTTACACATGCCTTTAAAACCATGTGCAATTGCAATCTGTCCGGCCGCCATATTGGAAATACCCATTGGAATAAAAAACGGCGATACTCTGTCATAGCCCTTTTCATTTCCTTTTATCGCTTCCGTCTGTATGGTTTCAATTCCGCCAATACCACTAGAGACGATAATTCCGCAGCGACTTGCATCTTCATTTTCCATCTGAAGTCCACTATCTTCCATAGCCTCTTTTGCAGCCACTACCGCAAACTGCGTGAATTTATCCATCTTACGGACATCTCGCTTGTCGATATACGCTTCCGGGTCAAAATTCTTAACCTCACCTGCTAAGCTTACTTTTCTGCCTGTGGTGTCATAGTGGGTAATCGGTGCAATCCCGCACACACCCTGCTCTACCGAATTCCACATATCCGTTACGTTATTTCCGATTGGCGTAATCGCACCCAATCCCGTTACAACTACTCTTCTCATCAGATTACCATTCCTCCATCTACACAAAGCACCTGTCCTGTAATATAACAGCTCTCCTCACTTGCTAAAAACGCTACTGCATTGGCAATATCTTCTGCCTTACCTGCTGCCTTAAAAGGAATTGCTTCTGTCATTTTTTCTTTTACGGCAGCACTGAGCACACTTGTCATATCTGTTTCAATCATGCCCGGCGCAATCGCATTTACATTGATTTTTCTAGAAGCCAATTCTTTGGCAAGAGATTTGGTCAGCCCGATAACTCCTGCTTTACTTGCCGCGTAGTTTGTCTGTCCGGCATTTCCCATAACGCCTACTACGCTGCTAATGTTTATGATTTTACCATAGCGCTGTTTCATCATAATTCTGGCAGCCTCTCTTGACATATAAAAGCAGCCTTTTAAGTTTACATCAATAACCTTCTCAAAATCCTCGTCTGACATACGCATAATCAGACCGTCTCTGGTAATACCGGCGTTATTTACCAATACCTCCATACGTCCCCCGGAAAGTTTGAGCGCTTCTGCCACAAAACCGGCACATGCAGCAGAATCACTTACGTCTGCATGAACAGCATATGCATCTACTCCATGATCCCGACATAAAGCAACCGTTTCCTGTGCTGCCTCCTCACCGGAATTGTAATTAAAAATTATATTCATTCCCATCTTGGCAAGACGCACACAAATCGCTCTTCCGATACCACGACTACCGCCTGTTACAACGGCTGTTTTTCTATTTTCCATGAGATGATTCCTCCTTATTATCTGCGCTTAGGCAAGCGCCTTTAAAACTGTATGAAGACTCTCTGCGCCATCAATCGTATATACGGTCACTTCCTTACCAAGTGCTTTGGCTGTTTTCTTCACAAAACCGCTTAGGGTATTTCCCGGTCCGATTTCTATAAATACTTCTGCTCCATCCTCTAAAAGACGGCTTACGGATTCTTCAAAATGAACACCATTTTGAATCTGCGCACACAGATTTGCCTTTAAATCAGACTCTCCGTCATAGTAATCACCCGTGACGTTTAATACGATTGGCATCTGCGGCTTTTCAAAAGGGATCTGTTCTAAATATCTGCCAAGTTTCTCTGCCGCAGGCGTCATATATTGGGTGTGGAATGGTCCGCTTACATTTAAACGGATACTGCGTTTCATTCCCATTTCTTTTAGAATACCCTCTGTTTCTGCAACAGCCGCTTCATCACCACAGATAACATATTGGCCCGGACAGTTGTAGTTTACGAGGTTTACAAAGCCTTTTTCGGCTTTCCGGCACGCTTCCTCCACTTGAGCAGAACTCATGCCCAAAATAGCGCTCATACTGCATTCCTTACCTTTTGCCGCTTCTGCCATAGCTCTTCCGCGAAATGTTGTAATATCCACATAACTTTTGGCATCCATCACGCCTGCTGCATGAAGCGCTCCATATTCACCCAGACTAAGGCCTGCTGCGGCATCCGGAACAATGCCATTATCTTTTAGCACAGCAGTAACACCTGCCGCAAAGGCTGCCATACAAGGCTGCGTATTTTCTGTTTCAGATAATACCGAAAGCTCCCCCTCATGCATAATATCTTTGTATTCTTTACTTAAAACGGTGTCTACCGTATCTTTATATTTTGGATATGCCTCATAGAGATCTTTTCCCATACCTGCTTTCTGGCTTCCCTGTCCAGCATATAAGAAGACTTTTTTCATACTTTATCCCTTTCATTTTCAGGCAAATTTGTAACCTGAATTATCTCTGCGCAAGATTCTTTACGGTGTCTGTATAGCCTTTATACATTTCTTCAAAAATTGCACGGATTGGTTTGATTTCATTTAACTGTCCCGCAACCTGACCTGCCATAAGGGAGCCGTTTTTTACATCTCCCTCGAATACTGCACGTCTTAGGGAACCAAGCGTATATTTTTCTAATTCCATCTTATCTGCACCGAGTTTTTCCTGTTTTACATACTCTCTTGCCATGTTGTTTTTTAGGATTCTGACCGGAGTTCCGGCAATACGTCCTGTTACGATGGTTGCATTATCTTTGGCCTTTAATACGGCTTCCTTATATGCTTCGTGAATCGGACATTCTTCTGCTACAAGAAGACATGTTCCAAGCTGTACGCCGCAAGCTCCAAGCGCAAATGCCGCAGCAAGCTGTCTGCCGTCTGCGATTCCCCCCGCCGCAACAACCGGAATGGATACGGCATCTGCTATCTGCGGAACTAAAGTCATGGTCGTCATTTCACCTACATGACCGCCGCTTTCTGTCCCTTCTGCGATAACTGCATCAACGCCTAAACTTTCCATTTTCTTAGCAAGGGCTACTGCGGAAACTACCGGCATGATAATCATGTTGGCTTCTTTCCACATGGCAATATATTTTGCGGGACTGCCTGCTCCGGTTGTAACGATTTTTACACCTTCGTCTACAATTACCTGCGCCATAGCATCTACTTCCGGATTCATCAGCATTAAGTTTACGCCAAATGGTTTGTCTGTTAACTTCTTGCAGACTCTAATGTTTTCCCGAAGCATTTCGGCGTTCATTCCGCCCGCACCAATCAGACCAAGTCCTCCTGCATTAGAAACCGCTGCCGTGAACTCACCTGTGGCAATATTTGCCATACCTCCCTGGATAAATGGGTATTCCGTGTGTAATAATTCATTGATTCTCATATTCTTTCCCTCTTTTTGCCGTCGATACGTTCCGTTTTTATGCCAACTCTATATCGTAATCAGCGCACTTGACCATGTAAGGCCGGCGCCAAATCCAACCAGTACTATCTTCATACCTTCCTGTAAAAGCCCTTCCTCACGCATCTCATCCAATGCGATTGGAATGCTTGCACCTGATGTATTGGCATAATTTTCAATATTCATATAAAATTTCTGCTCATGTCCCGGATACTTTTTCATGACATGTTCGATGATTCGCTTATTCGCCTGATGGCAGACCACATAATCCACATCCTCAATCGTAATTTCGCCATCTGTTAAAATGGTATCCAAACCTTGTTTTAATACCCGGACAGCAAACTTAAAGACATCCTGCCCTTCCATTCTAAGCTTCATTTCTTCCTGTCCTGCGCCTTTACAATACAGCACATCCTTATTTCCATCGGACCATGCCCTGTGCGCATACAAACTGTCATCTAAACGAAGAACTGCCGCACCTGCGCCATCTCCGAACAAAATGCAGCTCGAACGTTCTGTAAAGTCAAGTACACGGGACAACTGCTCGCTGCCGATTAGAAGCGCATATTTTCCCTCTTGTGCCATAAGCAGACTTCTGCACACCTCAAGTCCATATAAAAAACCGCTGCAGGCCGCACCTATATCAAAAGACATCGTATCCTGCGAAAGTCCAAGCGCCTGCTGCACCAGACATGCCGTAGACGGAAAGCTGTATTCCGAAGTAACACTTGCCACAACTACAACTTTTATATCTTCCGGCTTAATTCCTTCTTTTTGTATTGCTTCTTTTAGAGCTTTTTGTGCTGCTTCCACAGCCAATGTGGTACAGGTCTCTTCCTCGCAGATATGTCTTTGACAGATTCCCGTACGCGTTACAATCCACTCATGGGATGTATCTACAATTTTGCTCATGTCGTCATTGGTTACGATTTTCTTCGGAACCGCACGACCGGTTGCAACGATGTGTATTCCCTTCATTCAAACCTCACTTCACAAAGAAGGTGCATATTCCCCTTCTATATGTCTGTATTTTCTATAACGCTCTGCAACAAGCGCCTGCTCACTAAGACGGCTTAACCTTGCAAGCTCTGCAAAGAGCATTTTTCTCATGGCGGAAAGCGTCTGCTTACCTTCCGGAATGATTCCGTCTATCAATCCGTACTCTAACAGCTCTCCTGCCGTAATTTTCATAATGTCACAGGCTTCTGCCGCACGTTTTGCATCCTTCCACACAATCGCCGCAAAGCCTTCAGGAGAAAGTATCGAATAGACTGCATTTTCCAGCATCCAAACGCTGTCGCCCGCACTGATTGCAAGCGCGCCTCCGCTGCTTCCCTCTCCCGTAATAATGGTGATGACCGGAACTTTCAGGGTGATGGTCTTTGCAATACTTTCGGCAATTGCAACACTCTGTCCGTTCGTTTCCGCCTCAATCCCCGGATATGCCCCCGGTGTATCTACGAAGGTAATAACCGGACGCTTAAATTTTTCTGCCTGTTTCATAAGGCGCACTGCTTTCCGGTATCCTTCCGGTGACGTCATACCAAAATTGTATTTTATATTATCTTCTGTTGTCCGACCCTTTCTGTGTCCGATAACCGTAACCGGCATTCCCCGAAACAGTGCGATTCCGCCAAGAATACTTGCGTCCTCTGCTCCAAGCCGGTCCCCCTTTAATTCCATAAAATCATCAAAGAGCGCCTCTATATAGTCGCTTACTGTTGGTCTGTTCTTCATACGCGCAATCTGCACTCTGTCATAAGGAGTAAGCACTTTATTTTCTTCCATTGCCTTTCTTCCTTCCTATGCAAGTTTACTTTACACTTTTCCCGCCGCTGTGGATACGAATTATTTTTGCGAGTATGCTCTTCATGTCCTGCCGCTTAACAACCATATCCAACATCCCATGCTCAAGTAAAAACTCGGCACGTTGGAATCCCTCCGGCAGTTCCTGTCCGATTGTCTGCTGAATGACACGCGGTCCCGCAAAGCAAATCAGCGCTTCCGGCTCTGCTATCATAATATCTCCAAGACTGGCAAAACTGGCGCTTACTCCGCCTGTCGTCGGATTCGTTAAAACAGATATAAATAATCCGCCTGTGTTCTTAAAGGTCTCGACTGCCGCAGCCGTCTTTGCCATCTGCATTAGCGAGAACAGCCCCTCCTGCATTCTTGCACCGCCGCTGGCGGAAAAAATTACAAGCGGCAGTTTCTTTCTTCTGGCTGTTTCTGCAAGGCGTGTAATACGTTCTCCCACAACTGTTCCCATGCTTCCCATCAGAAAGCTGCTGTCAAGCACACCGATTGCAACCTTTTCCCCTTCAATTTTACCAATTCCTGTTACTACTGCATCCTCTAAACCGGTTCTGTTTCTCATCAGTTCGAGTTTCTTGCGATATCCCGGAAACTTGATCGGATTTCTGGTTTT
The DNA here is from genome assembly GCA_944381555.1 of uncultured Agathobacter sp. GTDB lineage: Bacteria > Bacillota > Clostridia > Lachnospirales > Lachnospiraceae > Roseburia. Next base: position 52,515 of record CALWLL010000010.1, read on the forward strand.
TAAGCCTGCATCCATTTCCCGGAAACTGTCTGTATCACAGATAAGCTCAATTCGCTCTCTTGCAGATACAGCATAGTAATGTCCGCATTCGGGACATATGAACTTTTTCATGGCAAGTACCTGACGTGCCATTTTCTCCCGGCATTTCGGACATTCCATGATTTCTTCTTTTCCCGAGAAGCTGTCCCTCATTTTTTTTAAGGAATCTAACTTCTTACGTTTCAATAAAAAAACTTCACTCATAAATATTTACGCGCTTCCTTTTTTCTGCCATTCCCTAATGGTGTCACTATGTTTATCCCAGAAGGATGTATCATAGCTTCCTTTGATAAAGTCTGTGTTATATGTGAGTAAATACATAAAATCTGCGTTGGTCTGCACCCCTTCAATGGTAAATTCCTCCAGGGCTCTTCTCATACGGCGAATGGCTTCTAGTCTGGTGCTTCCAGTCACAATAACCTTTGCTAACATGGAATCGTAAAACGGACTGACTTCATATCCCGTATAAAGGTGGCTGTCCACGCGCACCCCTGCCCCCGCCGGAAAATGTAAAAAGGAAATCTTTCCAACACTCTCTGCATTGATCCGGCATTCGATGGCATGACCCTGTAACGAAATCTCGTCCTGCGTATGGCTCAACTTCATACCTGCTGCAATGCGTATCTGTTCTCTAACCAAATCGATTCCGGTAATCAGTTCCGTAACCGGGTGCTCTACCTGAATTCTTGTGTTCATTTCAATGAAGTAATAATTGTCATCATTATCCAACACAAATTCTATGGTTCCCGCACTGTAATATCCTGCCGCTTTGGCTGCCCTTACTGCAACTTCACCCATTTCTTCCCGCAGCTTTGGCTTTAATACCCATGATGGCGATTCTTCTAATAACTTCTGGTTTCTTCTCTGGATGGAGCAATCGCGTTCTCCTAAATAAGTAACGTTACCGTGCTTATCTGCAAGAATCTGAAATTCGATATGGTGTGGATTTACAATCAGTTTTTCCACATACATACTGTCATCCCCAAAGGCTGCCTTTGCCTCCGCTTTTGCCGTTTCAAAGGCTTGGGCTAATTCTTCCTTACTGTATGCGCGGCGCATTCCCTTACCGCCTCCGCCTGCTGAGGCTTTGATAAGCACCGGATAACCAACTTCTTCTGCAACCTCAACTGCTTCTTCTATGGTGGCAACTAACCCCTTTGAACCAGGTACCGTAGGTACTTTGCTTTGTCTCATCAGTTCTCTCGCAGCCTGTTTATCTCCCATTCTTTCGATAATATCCGCAGATGGTCCGATAAAAATGATTCCGTTTTGTTCACATTTTCTCGCAAAACCTGCATTCTCCGACAGAAAACCATATCCCGGATGAATCGCATCGCATCCCATTTTTTTTGCTGCTTCAATGATAGCCTCCTCTTTCAAATAGCTTTCACTGGCTTTTGCAGGTCCGATACAAATACTGTGTGTTGCCATCATAACCGGCAAAGATTCTTCATCCGCCGTAGAATATACGATAACAGTTTCGATATCCATTTCCCTGCAGCATCGAATGATTCGAAGTGCGATTTCTCCTCTGTTTGCAATTAAAATTCTTTTAAACATACTAATTTTCTAACCTTTTCATTGGAACTGCATAAGTCGTTTTCTTTTAGCTCAACCGAATGAGAATCTCGTTATATTCCACTAAATTCCCATCCTCTGCTACAATTTCTTCTACGATTCCATCTTCTGTGGCTGTAATTTCGTTCATCAATTTCATAGCTTCAATAATCGCAACCACGTCGCCTTTTCTTACTTGCTGTCCAACTTCTACAAACGGCTTCTCTCCCGGCCCTGCGGCACGGTAGAAGGTTCCTACTAATGGTGCATTGATGGCTTTTGAAGATTTTGATGCAGCCTCCGGCGCCGGTGTGACAGTTTGTGGCGCAGCCGCATTGTTTTCCCTTCCTTTGAAAGTGGACGCCTGCTCAATTCCTGCGCCCGGCTTTTTCACGGAAAGCTTCACCCCTTCCATCTCAATACTTAACTCAGACAGTGTGGAGCCTTCAAATTTATCCATCAACTGATATACTTCGTTTATATTCATACTAATGTGTTCCTTTCGGAAATGCTATTGCATATCTTACTGTGCAACGCTGTCAATGTAATTAACAATATCTGCAACTGTCACGAATTTCATAAGGTCTTCGTCTGAAATAGAGATATCAAACGCTTCTTCTAAAGCCATATTCAGTTCTACAGCGTCTAAGGAATCTGCTCCGAGATCATCTGCTAATTTTGCTTCCATAGTAACCTTTTCTTCATCACAGCTAATTGTTTCTACGATAATTTCTTTTACTTTTTCAAATGTCATTGTTCTTAACTCCTTTAAACATAGTTTTTAAAACTATTTAGTTAAAATTATTTAACTAAATACATTGAGCATTATACTTATGGGGCAGAATCATGTCAATGAAAAAATTGTGAACTTTTTGTAACAACAAAACGCAAAAAATAAAGAAGCGACTTTCTTATAAAAGTTACTTCTTCTAAGCCTTGGTATTCTGATTAAGAAATTTTTACTATGACAAATTCGTGGATTTTTTTGTTGAATTTTCAAAGAATATGTCATATTATTTTATGTCTATTCTGTTATATAATTTATTAAAAAATACAAGGAGTGTAATTTTGTTATAAAAAAACGCAATATATTGACATTACTGTTCGCATTTATCTTATCTGTCAGTGTACTATTAACCGGATGTGAGCATGATGCAGACGACGGCAATGCTAAGGAAGAAAATATTTTCCCGGGAGTCTGGGCAGCAACCTATGACCTAAGAGAGCTTTTATTCGTAATGGACGATTCTCTTGCCGAAAATAAAGATTGTTTCCCAAAAGAGATGAATATCATATACATTTTGGAGTTTGATGAAACAGAAGTAAAAATGTATCTTGATGAGGGATGTATGGATCAATTTGTAGAAACCTATAAAGAATCCCTCTCTCTTATAGCAGATAAAGCTTTGGAAAGTATTGCCAGTGAAGAGGGTGTAACTGTAGACACTTTATTGAATAATTTAGAATATACTCACGAACAGTACATTGACGCATTTCTATCCGAGCTTGATTTTGATTCTCTAATAAATAGTATTTCAGAGAGCTTAGAAATAGATCTTGCAGGAAAATATGAATATGATGATGATACCATTACTTTTATTTATGATAATGGTGATGAAGAAACATTAACGTATTCAAAAACAGACAAAGTAATCATAATGCCATTGCTTGAAACAGAAGAATTAGAATTTAAAAAAGAATAATGGAGAAAAAATCGGCAAACCACTATCCGTCTGCCATATAAGTGGGGGAAAGTTTTTCTGTAAATTGATATCTATATTAGGTCTTCTATGATAAAATATTAAATCATAGGAGGCCTTTTATTATGGCAAGAGAAAAGAAACCTGTACCCAAAGTACAAATGACAGAAGGAAAACGTAACATCATCCACCAGCTTCTTCAGGAGTATGACATTGAAACCGCTGAAGATATCCAGGAAGCTCTCAAGGATCTGCTTGGTGGCACAATTAAGGAAATGATGGAAGCAGAAATGGATGCGCATCTTGGCTATGGCAAATCTGAACGCTCAGACAGTGACGATTACCGTAATGGTTATAAGCCCAAGAGGGTTAATAGTAGCTATGGTGCTATGGAAATCAGTGTTCCCCAAGATCGTAAGTCTACTTTTGAACCACAAGTTGTGAAGAAGCGGCAAAAGGATATATAATTCCACCTATCAATAATAGTATTATACTACCAATAACCGTAAAAATAATAATATTTTTATCTAACGTTAACTTTGTTTCACACAACTGATATTCATCGGCTGTGTTCAATTTCAATTCCTTTATATCTGATATCTTAAAGGTAATATTGTTTGCTGCATCTTTACTTGTGATGCTAGGGTCGATTCGCACGGGATACTGACGTTCTTCTTCTGCTAACCATTCTGCATCCGGGGTAACCGTAAGAATGGTGCTTCCATTTTCTTCACTCAGTTCCATCTGAATTGCCTGGGAAATTTCTCCCGCTGCGTCCTCCATATATGGCGCACTTAAAACATATACTGCATCCTCTGACGTTTTCCCCTGCGGATACAGAAGTACCTGATTATCTTCCACTTCTGCTGTTAAACCGGATGTACGAAGTACATACTTATAGACTGTATTATCTACCGGCTCTAACAGGATAATATCTTCTTTTATCCGGTTTCCCAGCAATGTGTACTGGATATCGGTATTTGCATATACGCTATTGTACAAAATGGAATTATCTTCCACTGTATAGTTACTGTAATCGCCCGCCTGCGGAATCACTTCAATCTGATACTCTCCATCGTTTACGGCAATTCCCGATTCCGGTGAAATGTTATTGGGGAAAATAACCTTATAGGCATTTGCCGTATTTGCAACACCTGTAACCGTCTTCCCTGACAGAAGCATCATCTGCGCTTCCTCTAAGTTGTTGTCGATTAACTGAACCTCTCCATTTTCATCTGTGTAGGTTCCGACAGAACCTCCGTATACGGTGATATACTGATTCTTTCCTACCAGATAGGTATGTGAATAGGCATCATAATGCACTAGCGTCGCATCTTCAACTCCCAGCGCCGCCAGTTCCACTTCAGCCGCATAATACTTTTCAGGATCTTTTCTTATTACTTCATAAATGTCATCTCCGTCATCCACCTCTTCGGTGTTTTCGAAGGTATCATCTTCAATTCCCACTTCATCAAGGGAATCCAGAGAATCCGGTCTTTTGAAATCTACCCATGTATGGGCATTCTCCAGAATATCCCTTGTCATCTTCAGAAATGGCTCTGCATCTGTAATCAGTAAGAATACAACCAGAAGCAACGCGATTGAAGATGTAATCAATCGTTTCTTTGTCTTTTTCTTCATGCAGCTTTCCTCCTCTTTTGTATAAACAAGAAACCTCTGGGAATACATTCGTGCTATGCCAGAATGTATCCTCAGCGGTATTCCATGAAAACATGGTATGATTTTTATATCCTTTTGCCTATGACATATTTATGGAATTTTTGGCGAAATTTTCACGAAATATATCATAGTATTTTACATTCTTCATATTATATAATTGCTAAAAATTATCTTTGGAGGTTTTCATGAAGAATCTAAAAAAAATATTGTTTTTGTTTACTTGTTTGACATTATTACTAAACATCAAGGCGGGCATTTATACAGATACTCCCGCATCCTATTCCATTCTTGAAGAAGATGTCTATGAAAACTAAAGACCATTATTCATACCAATTTATTTTACTATCAATACATTTTCTATAGTAATCATCTATTATCTTATTATTAGTTTTTCTTATAAATAAATCACTCATGAAAAAGGCCAATCGAAGATATTTTTCGATTGTCTTTTTCTTTTCTGCGTCGTTTATCTCCAGCTTTTCATAAATGCATACAAGTTCTGTACAAATATAATCTACACCATTTTTTAGACGGTGGATTAATCCCCGACTAATGTTGTACTTGTTAATCAACACGTATTGGCTGACATTTTTCTTTTTCATTGTTTCCCATAATGCATCATATTTTATCATATCATCACCCTGCATCTATTATCTCAATATTCCTTAATATCAGTGATTCCCCAATATTGAGGAATATATGTGTAACCAATGCAAGGTTTTATTCAAAAGAAGTATTTTTATTTTGACAAAACAAAACCGTGTACACCTTACTGTTTTCCTGCAATAGCTGTACACGGTTCTACCCCCACTTATTTACTTATGCCAGCTTCAAAGGACAATTTGCTCTCTGGCTCAATGGACATTCATACACGTTTTCCGTATTTGTCTTTGCGATATAGGATAATGGGCATTTTCTGCAATCTCCTCTGGCAAAATCCCCCGGCACTTCAAAAGAAAGCGTTGCCATCTTGGGACCGGTCGGCCCGGCTTCTACTACGCGAATATTTTTCCAGCTCAATGCCTGCGTACAGCCGGGACATTTCTCATCGCTTTTTGCCACCGGACGTTTGCAGGTTGGACATGCATAATATTTATTTCCTGTCTGTTCTGTTATTTCTACAACTTCTGCCGCAAACTGCTTAATCAGTTGTTCCCGTACATCTTCCTGTAATCCCATAGTCATCTCTCCTTTGTTAAAAAATACTATAGTTATTATAGCACTAACATACAGAAGATACCACTAAAAAATAAAGTGTGCGCCCGGGCGGTATCGCAAAACGATTGCTTCCTTTCCGCAAAATGCAATACATCACGGTCTTTCCTATGATAAAAAAATTTGTTTACCTTTCTGTCGGCAGTTTCTTTTGTGCAGGATTATCAATCAGCGTCCCTTTTTCTTCAAATCTTGAACCATGACAAGGGCAATCCCATGTACCTTCATCGGCATTCCATGTAAGCGCGCAGCCCATATGCGGACATTTCCTTACTTTTTTTGCAAATACTCCTTTGGTAAGTCCAAGTATACTCTCGCATACATCTATACCAAAGTCTTTGATTCCGGCTTTTATCAGCAGCCGCTGTGGTGAAAACACCCATGCATACCTGTTTTCTTTTCCTGTTATCATATCGCTGATAATCATGGCCGAAACCATAGCGGTCGTCATCCCCCACTTTTGAAAGCCGGTTGCAATATACCAATGTTCTTTGAGTCTGGAAAAACGCCCGATAAACGGAATGTGATCATGCGGCATACAATCCTGTGCCGCCCAGCAGGCCGTTTCGTCTGCCTCTGGGTAAATCTCTTTTGCTCGTTTTCTCAAAGCACAGAATCCCGGTGCGTTCTTCTTCCCTGTCCTATGGGAGCTTCCTCCAAACAACAGCATCCCATCTGCACTACGAAAAGAAATACTGTTTTTGTCAATACCATAGTACATTCCGCTTAGCTTCTGTGGTACGCCTTTCCCCTCTAACGCCAGCACATAGCTTCGGCTCTGGTGCTGACGCAGAAAATAAAATCCCGGTACAATGGGAAACGGATAATGCGTAGCAAAAATAATATTGTCCGCTACTACCATCCCTTTATCCGTCGTGACGATGTAATCGTCTACCTCTAGTACATTGGTGTTTTCATATATCGTAAGTTTTGCAGCGATAGCCTGTATAAACTCCAGCGGATGAAACTGTGCCTGCTCGTCAAGGCGGACTGCTCCGCTTATTGGGAACGGAAGCTCTGTCATCTTATTTCCATCTACATATTCTGCTTTTAATCCTAAGTCTTTTGCTGTCTTTTCCTCCTGCCTTAGCTTTAGGATTTTTGCAGGGTCTGTGGTATACAAAAAAGAAGGAACTTTCTCAAAATCACAGGAAATTCCTTCTTTTGTAATTATTTCTTCATATTTTTTTATCGCCGCTTCATTTGCCGCTGCGTAGCCTAACGCTCGTTCTCTTCCGGTGTTCTGCACCATTTTATGATAAATGAGTCCATGCTGGCTCGTTATCTTAGCCGTGGTATTTTTTGTTTGTCCAAAGGCTATTTTATCTGCCTCTAATACTACGACCTTCTGCCCCTTTTCCTGTAACAGATATGCTATCAGTATTCCTGCAATTCCACCGCCGATAACCAGATTTTGGACACGCATATCTTCGGGCGATGCCTCAAAATCCGGCAAACGGGTTGTTTTACTCCATAATGATTCCATATTACCTCTCCTGATAAAACTTTTTATTAGTCTTTTCCTGTCGGAGAGTTTTTATGAGTCTATGTCTGCAAATATATTTATTTATGCTCTCTCAAGCACAACAACAGATACGGAATTTGCCGATAAAAGAAGTTCTGCCATCGTAGTTCCTTCTTTTGATTTCTTTACAGAGATTTTTCTGCTGACCGGTTTTATCAGTTCGCCTTCTTTCGTATTTACATTCGACGTATGTACAAGTTCTGCACCGCCGGTTAATACAACAAGCTCTGCTTTATCTTTTACATCAAGATTATCCAATTTAAGCAGAACCTTCTTGTCAAAGTCTTCCGCATTAACAAGCTTTGCGTATACTTTTGCTTCGTCTGTTGTTACAGAGTGATATATATCACGGTTGTAGGCTTCTAATTTGCATGTAAGCTGTCCTCTTTTACTTGTATTGCTTTTTGCACGCGCGTATATTTCCTTGTCTGAATCACTCGTTTCCTGATAGAAACAACCGATTGTCTTACCATCCTTTCCACCGTAGTTTACGGTAATGGTATACTCTTTGCCGCCTTCTACTGCTTCATCATAACAAGCCCGCAGATTGCCTGCAAATACGCTGGACGAATAATCTCCCAGGGTGTAGGCTTCTATACCGTCTTTGTATACCTTAAGGCCTGTGCCGCTTTTCGTTCCAACGCAGTATTCTAACATATCCGGTTTCTCAGAATGTAAATCTTTCAGGCCAACACCTACATAGATTCCGGCTTCTGCAACGCTTTTTTCTACGGTTACCCGTACCGTATAATCGTGCCACTGTGGGCTGTTGATGTAATAACCGGTTCTTCCGTCTTTTTCCATTGCAATTAACTGTGGACTTGCCGCTTCATTCTCCATAACCGCCTGTCCTTTGGCAAAGTCCTGCGAGAACAGAACCTTTTTCCCTTTATTTGAAATAACTGCAATGCTCTTAAACTGTATTCCCTCTTCTCCGGAAATCACGACTCCGCCATGTGGAACCTGCGCTTTTTTCTCGCCTTGTTCATAGGTCTCATAGCTGGTTTCCAAAAGTTTCTTACCGATATACTTCGCAAACATCTGCTGAACATAGTAGTTTGGCGTTCTCCAGACGGTTTCATTGTCAAACCAGATTGCGTCCGGTGTCCAGCGATATGTTCCATCTGTGACAATCTTATTAAATAGCGGCGCTGTGGCGGCAAGTCTTACTACATCCGAGTTCTTTTCAAAGCCCGTCATGAGTGCTGCTTCAGCTACTGCGCCTGCCAGCGTATTCTTATCTGTGGACGCATATTCTCCTACAAATACTTTAGACGTCTGTGCCTCGTCCAGCACTCCCTTTTTGTATGCACGATAGTAATAATTGTATCTGTCTGCATTTTCTAAAAGATACTGGTTTGAGCGGTAATAGTGCTCGTCTACAATGGTATCCATATAATTTTTATTCTTGTTATACCATGTTACATCTTCTGTCCAGCTCTTTTCTCCATCCGTAAATCCAACGGTTGCACCGCCCTTTTGGTATCCTGCAAGGAATTTCCACCCTTGCTGATATGCCGTATCATCTGCCTGCGCTCCTGCTGTTGAGATGATAGTAAGAGGGTATCCCGGATAGTTTTTCTTCATGTATTTATCAATAGCTGTTTTATATGTTTCAAAACTTGCAAAGAATTCTTCTCCCCAGTTTTCATTTCCTACTCCAAGATAGTGTAACCCGAATGGCGCTTCATGTCCCATTTCCTTACGAAGAGCAGCCCATTTATTGTGTTCAAAATCCGTATTGATTGCAAAATCAATCAAATCCGTGAAATTCTTGATGTACTTCTTCTGAAGCCTGCCGCCTGCCGGATTTGCATAATCCGAGCGTGCCTGACATAATACGCCGCAAGCCATTACCGGAAGCGGTTGGGCATTTAAGTCTTCCGCGAGCTGGAAGTATTCCATGTAGCCAAGCCCCATAGTCATATTATAGCCCCATACGTTGAAGTTTTCTTTACGAACCTCTACGCATCCCACCGATTCTTTCCAATCGTATACGTTTTCCCAGATATAAGAGCCTTCCGAGATACATCCGCCCGGGAAACGAAGGAATGTCGGATGAAGTTCCACAAGCGTTTCTACCAGATCTTTTCGTAATCTGTAGTTTGGATTGCCTTTAAAGTTTGCATTTGCACTCTTAGAAGTCTTCTCGCGTTTTGCTCCCCATACATCCTCCGGCATAAGGGAAACCATATCAATTGCCATATCTTCTGTAACTTCCAGCATAAGCTGACCCAGACAGGTTTTGTTGGCAATCAGTTTCCCGGCTTTATATTTTTTCCAGCCCGTATTGGATTTCTTTTCGCCGCAATTTTTTTTGCTTCCTGCACATGGCGATACTTCCACAACTGCTTCATTACTTACCCTGTTTCCTTCTGCATCCAAAAGGGAAACCTTAATACAAGGCGCGTTTTGTGCTTTATCATCCAGCCTTTTGGCCCAGATGGTAAAGTTATAGCCCACTCCTTCTTTTAAGTTCATGGAATGTGCCTGCTTGTTATCGCAGAAACCTCTGTTATAAAGTTTTGCTCCTGCCGGAACTTCTATGTAATATGCATTAGTTTCTTTATCTTTCAGTCCAAAATGCGCATTTAATCCACCCTGATTCCTTACCGTTACCTTGTCCGTATCGCCAAACCAGAATTTAAGCGGCTCATGATTTCTTCCCGTAGATATTCCGTTCTCGCCGCTTCTAAAGTCATAGGTATCAAACCAGAATGCTTCAAAGGAACGGTTCTGCACCATCTCAGCATAGATGCCGCCGTCTGCCGCATTATTGATATCCTCATAGAAAAGACCAAATAAGGTTTCGCTGATGTCAATGGTTTCCTTATCGCCATGAATGGTAATCTCATATGGCGCTGTTGTTTTTGGAAGTACAGATGCGCGAAAGCTCTTTTCTGTTTTACCATTTCTACAGGATAACTCTGCTGTAAGCGTTACTCCTACCGGCTTTCTGACAGACGCTACTTTTCCGGATTTGTCTATTACTTCCGGTTTATCGCAGCTCCAGTCTACCTTAACACGCCCTTCCATGAGAGAATCAGCCAGTGTTATGTCTTCTGTGATAATCTTTTTCGGACCTGTCAGGAATTTGTCTTTTGCCAATGCTAAAATCTGCTCATCCGATAAAGATTCGCACATAAGGCCGATAATCTCGTCTTCACTAAGCGCTTCTGCATACATTCTAAAATCCGATAGCGCACCGCAAAAATCCACATCTGCCGAAAACTGGGAATGACCGATATAGTTATGCTCATAGTTTGCCGCATCTTCAAAGCTGGCAATCCAAGCGCGATATGCCTTATAAGTTCCGCTGGAAGTCTGGCTGATAAACCCATCTGCCACAAGCTCTCCGTTTACATATACTCTAGGTCCTGCGCTGCTTAAAGAGCCCTGCCTGGTTCCGGTCACGGTCATTGCGATGTGCTGCCACTGACCTGTCGGACATGGCTTTCCCGCGTCTGCCGCTAAGTCCATTCCGCAGAAGCATACGCCTCTCAGATAACGCGTCAGAAACAGATATGGTCCCGCAGCGCCTTTCCCAAAGTCAAAAATTCTCTCCCACACGTTTGCGCTGTTATCTCCATAAACCCATGTGGATATGGTAAGTCCGCTATTATCACCTACATTTTTTAAAATATCTTTTGGAAGTTCTAAATAGGATGCGCCATACTCGCCTCCTTTAAAATGAACTGCCTTTCGTCCGTGAATTTCCATCACCTGCGGAATATTTTTTCCACAGGCCACAGCGGTATTGTTATTCCCTGAAATATCCTTTCCGATTGCCTTTGCGTCATCAAATGGATACCATGCTATCATGCTGCTCATAGTAACCTCCACAATTTTGCACTGTATATTTTAGCTATTTGTTAAATATTTTACATTATCGTTTAATAAAGTGCAATACAAAAGACGCTTTCTTCTTGAATACAAGTAAAAAGCGTCTTTTTTCTAATACTTTAAATCATTTGCTTCCTCAAAAGGCTCGGCAAATCTTTCATAATATCCTCTGTCCGTAAACTCATACGGGCTATTTTTATCTCCCAGAACCATTTCCGGCAGGTTAATCAGGAGGAAACAAAGTGCAACTGTTCCAACTACCGCCATAACCCACTGCTTTACAGATGGGAAAGATTTTTCTTTAAAGAAAACAATAGCAAGTCCCACGCTGACTGGAAGGAAACCAAACAATGAGGTAATCAATCCCGGAGAATATAAGGTATTCATACCGTATTCTCCAAAGGTTGAAAGCGAACTGATTCCGATTGCTATATGAATCACAACCTCAAATGCGCTAAAAAGCATAACTGCAATTCCGGCAGGTTTTCTAAATCCCCAGACCTTAAGTACGATACAGCCTGTGACAACACCTCCAAAGTTGGTAATCATATCGGTCAGACGATTCATTGGGTAACGGCTTAAAATATCTGATCCGTGACTGATATTGTAGGAATAATGCAGCCCTCCCGGCAATACCCACTCTTCAATTACATGCAGTACCAGAACAATGATTGCAATCGCACATAATATATTGATTTTTGACCATACCTTTCTGTTTTTGTATATCAGATACGCCAATCCCACTCCGATTCCCGCCATAACATAGAGCCAGATAGAAAGCCATCCTTGAATAATTGTTTCCATAAATAAAGGTTCTCCTTTCGTATTATCTAATATTTTTCTCGCTGAAAAATATGGTAAGCCCGTTTTTGCAGCTTTCTCTCTTGTTTTTCATTCACGTCTTTATCCATTTGTTTCCCTCTTGATATATTCTTCCCTTGTTTGTATTAGCAATTATAGTTCAAGAGGGAGATTCGATACAATAGTTTCGGGACTTCTGCTACAAAAAACGAGAAAAATGTATCATAATATACTTTTAGTTTTTTACATTACTTCTTACTAAAAGTGCAATCTGCTCTTCAATTATTTTCATCAGTTCCTCCGGTGATTCTTTTCTGCCGCCTTTGAGCCATTCCGTTAGAACGCTGATCGTAAATCCTGTACGAATAGCGATAAAATAATTTCCATTCTTAGCCGGAAGCTCGGGAAGCCTTCCAAACCGTTCTTGCAGAATTTTGGCGTTCTTCATATGACATGCATAGATAATATCCTGACGGTTGATTCTAATCAACAATTCTAAAATATCACTGTGTTCCACCCAATAAGAAAAGTAATGCTTTGCAAGACCAAGTTCTCCCTGAAATAAATTCGGGCGGTAGTTTCCCAGCACCTCATAAAAGCAGGTGTCGCATTTCCAGTAAAGTACATCCGAGATATTATCAAACGCCCGATAAAAGGTTGTCCGCGCCACTCCCGATGTCTTTTGCAGATCACTTATCGTAATCTGGTCAAAGGGCTTTTTCTTAATACATTCCAAAAGTCCCCTGTATATAAGTTCTGATGATTGAACTGCCCGTTTATCTTTACTGATATGATACATAAATAAATTTCCCCTTTCTTTTTCGCTACAAGCTTTCTTTCTCTTGTAGCGTTAGTTTCGAAACTATTGTATCGCAAAATTGTGTATGCTACAATAGCTTCGCAAAAGAAGTATGAAATAAATATGGTTTAGGAAAGGAGCAAAACATGAATAAGCGAACTATGATTTTACACGATAAATACGGCAAAGAGATGACCGTACCTGTACGAAATGCCTTACCGCTTGATTCCCCTTGTGCCCGCTATACGGGTTTTCGGCAGGAGACCCTGCTTTTAAAAAAGGGAAGTATCCGATTAAAAGGCTATATGCCACTGCCTTGTGACATCATTTTAGAACGCGATGTTCCGATAACGCTTCGGGACAGTATAACGATATTCGGTCACTTCTTCGTTGCTTAGCATTGTACTCATCTACCGTCCAAAAGGTCATACTCCTTGTATCCGATTTTCTCATTCTTAAAACTTTTTTACATGGATTGCTTTCCAGGTCATACATCTTAGATGCATGAGTAAACAAGCACACCAACTGATTATTCAACATACGAAGATAGGATTCTGAAAACACCATTTTATACATCTCGTTCTGCCACTTCACTATCTGCGTTGGTGTAATCTCGTTCATTCACATATTTCCGAAATATGGAATAATATGCTGGTTCAACATATAATGCTTATTTACTTTTGTTCACGGCTTCAGTTCATTTTCCTTATCTTCAAAATAAACCTCCACAATCTCACTAAGCAACATACTCATACTCCCCACTGCTCGGGAAGTTTTTTCATACTCAAATTGCTTTGCCTCTCGCAAGGTCTTAAACCCACACTTCTTTTTTCTCCTGCCGTAAGCATCTGTCTCATACCACTGTGCAATCCACGTATTGTTCTCTTTGTCTTTGCTTACCATCTTTTGCTCCTTCCTAGGATCCTGTGCCATATCAAATCCATAATACATCTTTGCAAAGAAAGCCTTTGGAATCTTTCCTGCTTCTGTTGCATACCCTTCTGCTCGTAATTGGTCGTTCAAGTCATGAATAACCTTGTACGCATGAGCAGGAGAGCATTCCAAAATCTCTGCCACATCATCCTTTGTTAATAAATACTTCTTACGATTCATGCAATCCTCCTTTCTTAATTGTGCACGATATTCGTATATCCTCAAATGTAAGTCTTATGTACGAATTTCGTAATGTCAAGCATTTTTCATAACTTCCTATTTCTCCTATGTACTTTTTTCGTAAACAGTATTATACTAGGTAAAAATAAGACTTACATTTATGGAAAGGGGTATTCCTATGGGAGACGGCGTAAAATTAAAAGAAATCCTTGAAGCACAGGGCAAGAGTGTACGCTCTGTTGCTACCGAGACCAGCATTAGTCCTACCACACTTTATTCTATTATTCAAAAAGATACATCTATCCGCTTTGACTTCGCACTTCGTATTGCGAACGTCCTCGGTATCGAAGTATCAGAAATTTGCTCAGATGCCGCTATGAACGCAGAAAGCTGGACCAAAGAACAAAACATTGTTCTTCCGGAACTTCCAAGCGGTATGGATAGTGTGCTTGACGGAAACCGTGTGAAGCGCTACCTCAAAAATACACTCTATCCTTTAATGGAATTATTTGGGAAAAAGAATATGCCTAAAGTAGATGAACATCTTACCAACTACTACCAGTTGACGGATGAAGGCAGAAACGAAGTTGACCAATACATAAGGGCACAACTTCTTATCAAAAAGGACCCTGCAAGGGCAGAAGATATTAAGAAAATCACCAAATGGTAATGACAAATTGTGATTCATGGAGCCGTTTTGGAGCCAATCACTCAATTTCACAACCTGCAAGCGTTAAAAAAGGGGGCTGTAGACAAAATGGCTTTGGGATGTAAATCCCAGAGCCATTTTTCTTTTATCGAGCGAAGTACATTCAAAATGAAATTTTTGTGCGGTTTTCTCTCTTCCAACAATCCCCATTTTGCCTTAATCTTTGCTAACTTTTTCAAATTCATGCACGCAAATGTAAGCCCGACTTTCATTTCCATCCGG
>CALWLL010000011.1 GCA_944381555.1 uncultured Agathobacter sp.
TGAAACTTGCTGATTTATCGGCAGTTATGAAAGACGGAAAGATGGAACAGGATAAGTTGAAAGAGGCCTTAAACAAAGTCCTGGAAGATCTTCCGCAGTTGAAACCACAGGCAGATGCACAGGCCAGAGGATTCCGCCAGATTGGAGTAAGCGGACAGCTGACCACAGCACAAAAGCCTACAGAACAGGCACAGGTTCCACAGAAGAGATGGAACAGATTTAACTAGGAGGTAAACAATTATGGCATTAAATTATGCAGAACAGTGGAGTAAGGAATTATTAAACATCCTTATCCAGGGATCATTAACATCACCATTCATTACGCAGAATGTAAAATGGTTAGATGCAAGAACATTTCATTTCACACAGATGAGCACATCTGGTTACAAATCACATTCACGTAACGGCGGATGGAACAAAGGCGAGTTCAAGCAGACAGATGTACCATTCACAGTAACACATGACCGTGATGTAGAGTTTCTGGTAGATGTAGCAGATGTCGATGAAACAAATGCTACAGCTTCTATCAAGAATATCTCGCGTGTATTTGAGCAAACACAAGCAGTTCCGGAGACAGATGCATTGTTCTTTTCAAAGATTGCCGCAAAAGCAAAAGCAACTGATGGATACAGTTCTGAGACAGCGGTATCTGATTACACAGTAGACAATACATTCAGCAAATTAAAAGGGATTTTGGGAAAAGGAAAACTTAGACGTTATAAGGCTAACGGTTCACTTGTGATGTATGTTACATCTGCAATTATGGACAATCTGGAGTCATCCAAAGAGTTTTCGCGTAAAATTGAGATGACACAGATTGCGGAAGGCGGTATCGGAATTGAAACACGTGTAACATACATTGATGGCGTGCCAGTTATGGAAGTTATTGACGATGAAAGATTTTATGACGAATTTAACTGGGATAGAGAAAAAGGTGGTTTTGAACCGAAAGCAGGTGCGCACAAGATTAATGTATTAGTAGCTTCCCTTGAAACATGTAAAACGGTTCCAAAGATTAGTTCTATATATTATTTTGCACCGGGCTCACACACAGAGGGTGATGGATACTTATATCAGAACCGCGCATTGTCTGATACTTTCGTATTTCCTAATGGCAAAGACGGAAAAATTGACTCAATCTATGTTGATACCGATACAGCAGAAGTTGTCTAGTATTTGAAAGTGGGTGAGTAACGATGGAATATCAATCTTACGCATCAACTGAATATTACACAGATAACTATGGCGGCAAAGTCATTCCTGCAGAAGAACTTGAGAAAAAACTGAAGCAGGCATCCAGACACATTGATTCCCTGACCTACAACAGAATTGTGGGTCAGGGTTTTTGTCGTTTAACAGAGTTCCAGCAGGAGATCATTCAAGAGGTATGCTGTCAGCAGGCAGAATTTGAGTATGAAAATGCAGATGAGTTAAACGCAATATTCTCTAGTTACAGCATAAATGGTGTGTCAGCGCAATTTGGAGAGTCCTGGAACATCTATAAAGATAAGGGCGTGGCCATTAAGCGTGATGTGTATGCTTTACTAGAACAGACGGGGCTTTGTTGCCGGTTAGCGAGGTGATATTTATGAAATATCCATGTCTGGTACCAAAACAACTGTGTAAAACGGAAATAGAGATGGAAATCCATAAAGAAGGCATTAGTGAGTATGGCGAACCGTTGGTAGCGGCACAGTACAAAGGGAAATGTAATTTTCAGGATAAAGCGAGAACAGTGCTGACATCAGAGAAAAAAGTGGTGGAGATTACAGGCACGGCTTTGTTTCCAGGAGATATATGTCCTGAACTGGCTACGATATCAGGTGGCACAGCTATTATTTTTGGAATGAAGCGAGATATTGTACAGGGACGGAAAAGTCGTAATCCGGATGGTTCAGTCAATTATACGGAGGTGTATGTGCAATGATAAAGGTTGGTTCCAAAGTAAAACTGAATATGCCAGCAATACAGAAGCTGACAGATGCAGCAGTTACAGCCTTAGAGCAAACTGCAGAAGCCTTACACACAGAAGTCGTGCAGGAACAGGTGGTTCCTAGAGATACAGGTCTATTGCAGGGCGAGGCTTTCTTTGTTGACACATCAGAAAGTAAAGGTGGAAAGATTTCTCTTGTTCATAGCACACCTTATGCAAGAAAACTGTATTTTCATCCAGAATATCATTTCCAAAAGGATGAAAACCCTAATGCAAAAGGCAAGTGGTTTGATGACTGGTTGGAAGGTGGCAAGTACGAAGATTTCTGTAAAAAAGCCTTTGCACAGTTATACAGAAGGGTGGCTGGTTTATAATGATGAAACTATCAGAGGTTAGAGATTATATTGATACTCTGAAAATTGGTGAAACAGTTTATATGGGAACATTGGATGCAAAGGAAGATAAATCTATCGGGGTTTACAAATCGAAGCATTCAAATACATATAAGACTGCAATTGGAGGTAGTAAATTACAGTCCTATGGAGCGAAATATGTCACATTATTAATCCATTGGAACAAGTCTTTAAGAGAGACAGAAACAGCGGCTTTTAAGCTCTTTAAGGAGCTTGAAACAGCACGTGAAGTAACTATAAACGAATCGAAGATTAAATTCGTTCAATTGCTTGTGGATGAGCCAGTAGATGTAGGTGCCGATAATAAAGGTGTCTATGAAATGGTGATTGAAGCGGCAATAATTTATGAAAAACAGGAGGTAGAATAGCATGAAAACAGGTGTATATCCATGTTATGAAAATCAGTTTCAGGTAAATACTGCAGCTGCAGAGGCAGAAGAAAACTTAGCGAGCATCGCAGATTGTGAATCGTTCAGTGTAGCCTTTGATAACGGTGTAGAAGAGTGGACACCATTTGATACTGAAGGATGGCGCAGAGCATTAATGACAGGAAAAGGTGTTACTATTACTGTAACAGGCAAAAGAAACGTGGGAGATGCTGGAAATGATGCCATTGCTGGTTTAGCGTTCAAGAATGGACGTGATGTAGAGAAAACATTCCAGTGGACATTCCCAGATGGTACTGTTGTAAAATTTGCAAATGCGGTTATCAATGTAAAGAACGTTGGAGCAGGAGATGCAACCGGTGTTGCGCCTTTAGAATTTGATGTTATGTCAAATGGTAAACCAGAAGTAGTTAACCCGGCATAGGAGGAATTGAAGAATGGCAAGAGTTACTGATATCACTGAAAAACTGGATTTTGACAGTAATCCAAAGATTAAAATCAAAGATAAAGAATATGAGGTAAATGCAGATGCGGAAACAGTTCTTAAAGTTATGGGACTGTTCGAGGAACAAGGTGGAATGACACCTGCTTCTGTGGTAAAGGTGTATGAACTTATTTTTGATGAACAGGCAAGAGAGGGAATTAAAAAACTGAAGCTTCAGTTTACAGATTTTGAAACTCTTGTTATGGCAGCAGTTAATCTGATTACTGGAGAGAACGAAGAACAGGGAGAGTAGTGACCCGTACTATGATTTGATAGAAGATTTCGATTTAATTGTATCTTCCTTTCAAACACAGTACGGGATTCGCTTATCTAGAGATCTTAAAGGAATGAAATGGTCTGAGTTTTGCGATTTTTTAGTAGGACTTGGACCTGAAACTCCTTTGGGAAGAGTAGTTGCGATTCGTTCTGAAGAAGATGAGAATATGCTAAAGCATTTCAGTAAAGAACAGCATCGTATTAGAAACGAATGGCGAAAAAAACGAGCCAAGAACGTATCTGAAAAAGAGCGTATGGAGGCATTGGAACAGATTAAAAATGCATTTATATCAATGGCGGGAGGAAAAAACGATTGAAAAAAGAAAAGTAAAGTGCCCTTACTGTGGGCACGAACAGAAAGTACAGCACACCTCGGATGCAATATGCCGAGGTGTTTTTATTAAATGCCAGGCAAGGCATTGTAAAAAAGTATTCGAAATAAAGATTAATCAGGACAAGTAGTGCCTTGTGTCGATGTCCTCTGATTTAGAGGCAGGTGATACATATGTCAGCGACAAGTATTGGACAAATAGGTCTTGATTTAGTCGTTAATCAAAAACAATTTCATAAACAAATGACAGGTATCCAGTCACTTGCAAAAAAGGCAGGGGCAACGCTTGCAGGCGCATTTGCTGTTACAAAACTGGTTCAGTTTGGAAAAGAGTGCGTAGATCTCGGTTCGGATTTACAGGAAGTGCAGAACGTAGTAGATGTAACTTTTCCAAATATGTCAGCAAAGGTGAATTCATTTGCGAAAAGTGCAGCAGCATCTTTGGGTTTATCAGAAACCATGGCAAAAAAGTATACCGGTACGCTAGGCTCCATGGCGAAAGCGTTTGGCTTTTCTGAAGAGCAAGCATACGATATGGGGTCCACACTTACAGGACTTGCCGGAGATGTGGCTTCATTCTATAATCTTTCGCAGGACGAGGCATATACAAAGTTAAAATCCGTATTTACCGGTGAAACGGAATCCCTAAAAGATTTGGGTGTTGTAATGACACAGACGGCATTGGATTCCTATGCATTGGCAAATGGATTTGGAAAAACAACCAGTGCAATGACGGAGGCTGAGAAAGTAGCACTTAGATATGCGTTTGTACAAGATCGATTATCTGCAGCTTCAGGTGATTTTGCAAGGACAAGTGGATCATGGGCAAATCAGACTAAGGTTTTAAATCTTCAATTTGAAAGTCTGAAAGCGACCATAGGACAAGGTCTGATATCTGCGTTTACTCCTGTGCTAAAGATAGTCAATGAGTTAATAGCAAAGGTACAGGTTTTAGCTAGCTCATTCAAAGAACTAATGGAAGGTATGTTTGGCGCACAAGATGACGCTTTTTCCGGTGCAGCAGATTCGGCTTCGGCAGTATCTAAAAGTACGAAGGAAACTGCAGAGAACCTAAAGAAGGCAGACAAATACCTTGCAGGATTTGATGTAGTCACTAAAATGTCTGATACATCATCTTCTGATACTACAAGTACAGGAGGGGTGAATGAAGGTGGAGCGACATCATTAAGCTCCGATATAGAAGCGTCTGCATCTGGCTCCGTAAACAAACTGGAAGGCTTGCTAAGTTACATAAAAACTTCTTTTACTCCGACGTTCGAAAAGTCGATGAGAAAACTGAAAAGACCTGCAGATGACTTCAAGAAAATTTTCTCAAAGACATTTACAGATATAAGGAACTTGATAAATCCGTTTATAAAATATTTGTCTGGACCATTTATCAATTACCTAAAGACGGCATTTTATACTGCGTCATCGATATGCGCCGGGCTATTTGATAGCTTTAATACAGTATTCGAAGATGTGTGGAACATAGCAGCTTATCCATTGATAGATAAGTTGCTAAATGAATGGCTTCCGGGATATACAGATTATAGAACAAAACTATGTGAATTAACCGGGACATTGTTCTATGAAGTAAAGCGCATATTTGATGCGTTATGGGAAGACGCAGGAAAACCGTTACTTGAGAATTTAACCAATATATTCACAGACATAATGGATATGTTGAATGAATTTTGGTATAAATGGGGCGAACCGATATTTAGTAATCTTGAGGAGGCTGTTACTAATCTAGGAGACTTATTCTTAAATTGGTGGGAATTATTTTTAAAGCCAACATTTGACAATTTGATGGAAGCAGCTGATGAGATATGGAATAAACATCTATCACCGCTGGTTGAAAACTTCCTTGACTTTGTAGGTGAATTTGTAAATGGAGCACTTGAGATTTATAACAATTTTATTGTACCGTTGACGAAATGGATGCAGAAAATTCTAGCTCCTATATTTAATTCTGTATTTAAAGCAATTGTAGACGAGGTATCAAAAGAAATATCCTGTATTATTGATTTTGTGAATGGAATCATAACATCATTAAAAGGGGTAATTCAGTTTGTTACAGGTGTTTTCACAGGAGATTGGGAAAAGGCTTGGACAGGAATTAAAAATTTCTTTAAAGGCATATTTGATTCGCTTGTAGCTATTGTTAGAAATCCGGTGAATGCCATTATAGATATTATCAATGGAATGATAAAGGGAATCGTTGATGGTGTGAATACAGTTATCAAAGCAATTAATGCTATTAGCTTTGAAATGCCGGAATGGGCAGGTGGACAAAAGATAGGTTTCAATTTAAAAACACTATCTGCACCTAAGATACCAAAATTGTGGAATGGTGGATACGTTAAAAAGAACACTCCACAGCTTGCAATGATTGGTGATAATAGACACCAGGGAGAAGTTGTAGCACCGGAAGACAAGCTAAAAGAGATGGCAATGGCAGCAGTTAATGCAGCATCCGGTAATGACTACTCGTTAGAAATACTGAAGATTCTAAAGGAAATACTTGAAGTGTTGAAGGCTTTGGACTTGGATATTGTCATTGATGGAAAGAAACTTAAGGATATCATTGTAGAAAAAATCAATGAGCATACGCGGCAAACCGGCGTGTGTGAAATAATACTATAGGAGGTGGAAGCTTATGGCAATGCTTACAGTAGTAACATCGGATGGAGCTGTGGAGCTTTCGGCTCCTGTATCCATATCATTGGGATCAGAAATAATATGGTCAAGCAACACCGGAAGAATATCTACAGGCAAAATGGTTGGAGATGTAATCGCGGAAAAAGAAAAGGTAACAATTTCATGGCAAAACCTTCTCAAAGAAGAATACGATCTGATTAAAGAATCTCTTAAAGCGGGATTCTGGCCGTTAATAATTAATGTTGATGGAGAACCATATCAAATAAATGCATACAGGGGAACACTGACACGAGTTCCTATGGGGCAGTTAGGAGATGGGAAGTATTATTATAAAACGGTCTCTACAGAAATAGTAGAACAGTAGGAGGTGAATGAAATTGTACACAAACATAACGGAAAATTGTAAAAATACGATTGAAAGAAGCAGCAGAACATTTGCTGCTTCTTTTTCTGTTGGAGAAACAAAATATACAGATATCAAAAGCTTGAAAATCTTAGTACCTTCTGCGTTCAATGGGAAAGTTGGAATTGGTGGGACAATATCGAATAGTGTGGAAATTATATCCGGCAAAATCAAACTAACATCAGGAACGGTTATTAAAGCATATGAAAGTGTTCTTTTAGATTCTGGTGAATATGAAGATGTTCCAATGGGAAAATATCGGATAACAAGCGCAGTAACGAAAGATAGTTTAACAACGATAAAGGCAGAAGGGCCATTAAGTACCGAAACTGGATTAGGCTACTTCTCAAACTTGGAATATCCGGCGACAACCATTCAAATGCTGAATGAAATATCTGATGCTATCAATGTTCCGATTATTGTTGATGGATTGGAGGAAATTTATATTGATAGCAAGCCTGAGGGATATACATATAGAGAAGTTATTGGATATCTGGCAGCAGTGCATGGAACTAACGCCGCAGAAACCAGAGATGGGAGCATAGCATTAAAGTGGTATGAACACTGCGAAGAAGATATATTTACAGACAGAGCAGACAGCCCGGATATAAATAATGAACTTTTTGTTGTTGGAAAGCTGGAATGTACTACATCAAGTGAATGTATCGTAAGAGGAGATGGTAAAACAGGAATTGCGATTAATAATCCTCTTGTTACGGAGAATATAGCAGACATTATATGGAATAAAATAGGAGGATTTACCTATCGGGCTGCTACATTCAATGTAAAACTTGGAAATCCGTGTGTGGATATATGGGATTGTTTTTCATATAAAGACGATACGGTAATTGCAACAGAGCTACAGTATGTTCATGATGGCGGTCTACAAAACGTATACAAATCGGTTGGAGAAAGTGAAACATCAGCGAATGGAGCAAAAGGACCGGTAACAAAGCAAATGGAAAGATATTGGCAGGAGTTAGTGTTTATAAATGAAGCACTAGTCAACAAACTTTCCGTAGACCAGTTAGATGCAGTTGAAGCAAATATCACATCTGCCGTAATTGGAACAATTGACGGTAGGTACGCTACATTCGAATATTTGAGCAGTAATTACATAAATACGACAGTATTTGAAGCTATTTCCGGCCGTGTAGGAACTTTGGAAGC
>CALWLL010000012.1 GCA_944381555.1 uncultured Agathobacter sp.
CCTTAATTTGATACTTCTATTATATCAGAAAAGTGCCGAAAAGTCCGCATAAATACTGGACATTCTGGCACTTGATACAGAAAAATCCCGCACAAAAGTGGCTCTTCATTAGGATGTGTGGAATAGATAATAGGCCAAAAGCCGCATAATCATTGAAAAAGCATATGTGTTCAGTTATGATTTTTTTGCGAAGAAAAATTATAACGAAAGAGAAACACATATGCTTAACAAAAAGTCTATCAAAACTATCCTAAATGTCAAGCACACTTGTATTGATAATGTAACAATGCTTGCAGATACATCCATCATGATAGAGGTACATGCCACCAAAGGTCATCAGTGCCGGTGTGGTATCTGCGGTAAAAAATCCAAGTTCTATGACAACGGCAATCAGGGTGCTAGAACCTGGAGAGCCTGCGACTGGGCAGGGCATAAAATCATTTTGGTTGCACCATCCTGCCGGGTGAACTGCCCGATACATGGTGTTGTTACATGCCAGTTCCCTTGGGCACGCCATGACTCTAAATTCACATATAAGTTCGAAGAGATGACAGCCTGGATGGCAGTCAACTGTTCAAAGACTGCAGTTGCTGCGTATATGCGTATATCATGGAATACCGTTGGTCCTATTATTGCCCGGGTAGAAAAGGATCTTGATATCAATCCGGAAGAACGCTTTAATAACCTTATCCGAATCGGTGTGGATGAAACCAGCTATCGAAAAGGTCATAAATATATTACAACGGTTGTGAATCATGATACCGGAAACGTCATCTGGGTGGCTCAAGGCCATGGCAAAACTATTTTTGAGAAGTTTTTCAAACAGCTTACTCCTGAGCAGCGGGCAAGCATACAGCTTGTTTCTGGTGACGGAGCCAAGTGGATCGATGAATGCGTCAGGGAGTATTGTCCAAATGCAAACCGTTGCATTGATCCATTTCATGTTATCGAATGGGCTATGGATGCCCTCGATAACGTCAGGGTAGAGACATGGCGGGAGGCAAAGAAGAATACACCTTCTCAACCGAAAACCAAGCCCGGGCGTCCCAAAAAAGATGCTCCTAAAAAGGACACGACCGCTACCGAAATCAAAAACTCAAAAATAGCACTTGGTAAATCTACTTCCAATCTGACGCCAAACCAACAAGCCAAGGTGGAATGGATTGCAAAAACAGAACCCCGGCTATATCGGGCTTATAAGCTGAAAGAGGCGCTTCGGCTTGTTTTCTACAACGACACGGTGGAAGAAGCCGAGGAAGCTCTTACTGCATGGGTCAATTGGGCACGACATTGCAGGATTCCTGCCTTTGTAGAACTACAAAGAAAGATCGTGCGCCATTGGAATGCCATAATAAATACGATTGAATATGGATTAACAAACGCCCGCATTGAGGCAATCAATAACAAGATCAAGCTATCTATTCGGATGGCCTATGGTTTTCGAAATATCGAAAACATGATAGCAATGATCATGCTCAGGTGTTCTGACATAAAAGTACAGCTTCCATGGGAGCAGGAAGAATGGATATCCTTCTTCTGCATCTGACAGGATATCTGATATGGATGTTAGCCGCAAGGGTGCAAGCACCACTTCATGGAACCCCTTGCCCCTAACATCCATATCAGATAAAGGGTAGTCAAGCAGAATAAGGAGTTGGTGTGCCGCCAGAGGCAGCTACACGCTCACACATTCTGATGATGCCTCACAAAAGTGCGGGACTTTGTCTACAGTCTGAAACACCACCCTAAAGGTGGTGTTTTATCTTATACCCAATATTTATATTCTCCTGCCAAAACCTCGTTTTCAATTCCATCTGGTAATATAATCTTCGCACCGCATGGAACTTTTACTTCAACCAAAATTTTTTCTCCTTCATATCTCCAAGCAGAATGAATTTCTCCCACAGGCGAATGATAACTCGCTTTCGCATATCCTAAAGATGGATGTGGCTGTGGCTGAATGGTTAGTTTACTATTTTCTAGTTTAATACCACACACGCCTGAAAACAACCAGCCTGTAATCGCACCTTTCGAATAATGATTTAAAGATGCCTTTACCTCGCCTTTTTCATTGATGCCATCCCATTCTTCCCAAATGGTGGTTGCACCTTTCTTGACTGCATATAACCAGCTTGGAGTTGTGTCCTGAAGTAATAATTTGTATGCAGTATCTACATATCCGTATTCCGCCAAAATTGGACAAAGCATTGGGGTAGATAAAAAGCCGGTATTTAGATGATAATTCTTCTCTACAACAAGCTTATTTAAATCAAAGGCCGCCTGTTTCTTTTCTTCTTCATCCAACAAATCAAATGCAATCGCACGAATATATTCTGCCTGACGATCAGAATGAATCTTTCCGTTTTCCAAGGCAATATAACGAAATGCGTTTCTTGCTTGTGCAGCAATCTCTTTATAACGAACTGCGTCCTCTTCTTTTCCAAGAATCTGTGCTATTTCAGATAAAAGTTTTCCAGAATAAGCATAGTAAGCTGTCGCAACTTTACCCTGTGGTGTTCTCATAGCAGAAGTGCTTTCCACATCTGGCTCGCACCATTCACCATAATCTATACCTGTCTCAATTGTAAATTTGCGATATGGATTTTTCTTAAGCAACTTAAGAGGATTCAAAGGTTTCTCTTTTGCTCTCTTTTCTAAGAAAGTATACCACTTCTGCATCATCTCATAGTTTTCTTCTAAAATACGAATATCGCCATATCTTTTGTATAAGGTATATGGAACTATGATGCATGCATCTCCCCAACCTACAGAGCCTGCAAGTAGTCCTGAGAAAAAGCTAGGAACATTGTTCTTTGGTGCAATATTAGCTACCTTTCCGTCTTCATACTGCGCTAACCTACACTCTCCTAACCATTTGCGAATAACCGGATAACAATCCATAAGATAGATCCCCGTTTCAACAAATACACCCATATCTCCAGTCCATGCTGCACGTTCTCTGGTTGGACAATCGGTAGGCACATCACAGAAGTTAGACTTTTGACTCCAAATACTGTTCTTTACCAATTGATTGACCTCTTTGTTGCCGCATTCAAACGAACCTAATTCTAGCATATCAGAATACACTGCTATTGCAGTAAACTGTGCATCACTCAAATCTATATCTGTCTCCACCTTCGCATATCGGAATCCCCAGATTGAGAATTTTGTCTTATATTCATTCTTTCCCTCTTTACAAATATAAGTAACTCTCTGCTCAGTACCACCTTCTTTGTGGCGTTTTCTATCTTGGAAATTTTCAGCTGTGAAATTACCATTTTCATCCAAAGACTCACCATGTGTCATAATAATTTTCTGGCCTTCTTTTGCATTTAATGAAAATGAAATATATCCTGCCAAATTCTGACCATAGTCAATTACTGTCTCTCCATTTGGAGTTGTGATAATTTTGCCCTTATAATGTTCCTTTTCTACAATCGGTACACAGTTTGAACAACAAAGCTTTTCTACACCAAAATTCTCTACCTTTACTTCATGGTAGTCTGTAATTTCTTCCATGGAAGCATCAACTACTTCCCCTTGTTGCATATCATTTTCTCGAATCGGTCCTTTTTGAGAAGCAAGCCAGTTCTCATCCGAAATACATACTGGGTCTCCATCCACTTCTAACTGGAAGTAAAGGGCGATATCCTCTCCATATAGATTTCTATCCCCGTCTACACCAGAGCAGCTCCTATACCAACCATCGCCCAAAACAACTCGCACCTGGTTTTCGCCCATGCAAAGTAAATCCGACACATCATATGTCTGATATGCCAATCTTTTTTCATAGTTATATGTACCTGGCGCAAGAACAAAATTTCCAACTCTGTTTTCATTGATATATACCTCATACAAGCCATGTGCAGTGATATATAAGCGCGCCTTGCCTAGTTTCTCTACACAAAATGATGTTTTCAAATAACTCGCTGGCTTATGTACTGCTGGGTCACATTCCAACTCTGGATTTATCCACTTTGCTACAAATTGTGATTTATCTAAAATCCCCATTTCAAAATGGGCAGTTTCGCTCCACTCACCCATTTCATCCTTTTCGTCCCAAAGGCGAACTTTCCAGTCTATTCTCTGACGGCTCACAAGTGCGATATCTAATATTGCACTCGTTTGAGAAGAAGCTACTTTTCCACTATTCCAAATAGTTGTACCATCACAACATGCTTCAACTTCGTAAGCAACCTGAGTCTTTCCGCCTACTGCATCCCAAGATACATATGGATGAATTATATCTATTCCTATTGGATTGTCCATGTGCTCTGTCTTTAAATTAATTGCATTCATCGTATACTCCATCAAACATTTTTATTCATAAACTCTGCCGAAATCTCCAACGACTTTACTGGTGAACCATCCACCCAGTTTTTATGCGTTTCTAAAATCACTGCATCTGTACCTACGGAAATAACCTGGTCAACCATAGCCGTAAGGTTCATATTACCATATCCCAACTCCATACTATCTGAAGTCAAAATCGGTGTCATGGAAGGTCCCTTCAAACGAGTTCCTCTATCATTAATATGATATAGTTTTAATCTATCTCCTAATTTTTGCATAAGCATAAGAGGATCAATTCCCGCTTCCGCAACCCAATAAGAGTCAAATTCAAAATTAACATATTCCGGATTGGTGTGTTCTAATAGAAACTCATAAGCAGTCTTGTCCTCCGTCACCTTTCGGAATTCGCAATTGTGATTATGGTACAGTAAATGAATTCCATGCTGTAAAAGCTGGCGCCCCACTTCATTTAAATCCTGAGCTAATTGATATAACGCAACCTCGTCCGAATAATCAAATCGATACATGCCTGTGATAACCACATATTTCGTTCCAAAAGATTTTGCTTCTTCAATAACTGTTTCAGGCTCTCTCTTTAATGTTCCTAAATCCTCATGAATCGCTACCACAGACAATCCTGCTTCTTTGACCAAAGTACTCCAATCGAACTTTCCACCTTTTCCAACTGGCATACCCGCAAACTTAGTAAGAATGCGAACAATAAATGGTATTGGACGAATCATAAATCCATTCAACTCAATCCCGTCATAACCTGCTGCCTTGATTTTTCTTAAGACTTTTCTTGCGTCTGCTTCTGATTTTATTACACTACCCAGCATAATTTGCTGCACTGCTTTTATTGCCATTGCAACTCTCCTTTAAAGCGGAATCACTACACCTTCTGTAATTCCATTTTCATTAAACGCATCCACTCTCACATAATATTTTTCTCCTTTTACTAGTGCACCAATGCGTTTCTCAATATTTTTATTGCTGTGAATATTTTCTCTGTAATGATAAACTAGCCAACTATGATACAGTTTCTCTGGTTCATGTCCCCAAATAATATTGTAACCAACTGCATTTTCTCCTTTAATGCTTACAAGCAGGTCAAGCTCATCTTCACTTCTATTTGCTTCAAAAGCTGGGACGCTTGGTTTTTTTCCATCACCAATTCCGAACACGCGAAGTCCTGAAATACAAGGAGCCTGTGCAAAAGGTACTTCTAAAATTGTAAGTTTGATAAACCTTGCTTGGAATCCGTCTGCCCTTACTACTAAATCATGTGACAAATCTGTATCTACCTTTGATTTATCTTCAATCACAAAATAGTTTTCTCCATCTAATGAACCTTCTAACATCCATCTTGTAACTCTGTCATATTCATCGATATAACGTGGCTGTGTCATAGTTCCTTTGATTTCACCTGGAACCGGAACATCTATCTTATCATCTGCAAAATTTATCTGAATTGCATGTACATCCATGCTCTTCTCCAGATCTACTTCTATCCATTCTCCAGATTCATTTGTTTTTGCCTGCCACCAATTCTTTACATTTTCTTCTGTAGCAAAGTACGGATCTTTTCCTTCTACAAAAGATGATGCTTTTACCGGTTTACCGAAGCTTAATAAATACCAATTTGGATTTTCCCAAGGATCTGCTTTCTTTGTTACAACTGCTCTTGGCCAATCATT
Organism: uncultured Agathobacter sp.; assembly: GCA_944381555.1. Classification (GTDB taxonomy): domain Bacteria; phylum Bacillota; class Clostridia; order Lachnospirales; family Lachnospiraceae; genus Roseburia. The sequence continues at coordinate 5,991 of CALWLL010000012.1, forward strand.
GTAGCGCTGATTACAGAACAATTCTCCATCTTTATCAAATCCAGCAGGCCACAAACCTACGCGACGTTCAAACTGTTGGTTTACACTAATTCTCATGGTCGATGTATGCCAAAGGTTTCCATACATATCCCACATAGTCGAACCATGGCCTGCACCTGGCATAAATCCACCTGGCGCATAAGAATATGGATTGTTCTTTGCTAATTTAAATGGTCCTAATGGAGAGGCGCCTACAAATACCGCATCACAATATGTATTAAACTGTGTCCCTGGTGCCGCATACTGCAAATAATATTTTCCATTATGCTTGTCCATCCATGCCCCTTCTATAAAAGGTTTGTTTGTAAACATTCCTTTTACCATAGAAATAAGCTGTGGAGGAATCGCAGACTCAGATGTACCAGTTTGCTTTAAAAAGCCTTGATACATCATCTCAATCTGTTCTTCCGTCGATGGAAATAGACTATTGTCTTCTCCAAATCGTTCATACCCTCTTTCATATGGATTTCCTGATATTAATTCTACTGGTGCTGTCTTTTGTTTCATAGTTTCCGGTTCTAACTCTACACCCCAAATAGGTGTCATATTAGAGCAACCCCAATAAAAATATATTCGTCCATCATCATCAAAGAAAAGATTTGGATCCCAAAACTCAAAGCTGCCTGGGATTTCTTCGTAAGGTCCGTTTATAATATCCTTTGTACGATAAAAATTACATATTTCCATCTTCTTAGAAGCGGAAAAATATACATAATCTCCACATACTCTTACATCTGGCGCATAGTCGTAAAGTGGTAAATTTTCTGGCAAACGATACGCTTCCCAATTCACCAAATCCTCTGACACCCATACACTTAAATTCATAGATGCAAATATGTAATACTTATCTTTAAAACAAATCATGGAAGGGTCTGCTGCTTCACGTACAATTTTTACCTTCCCTATCCTTGGATCTTTATTAAACTGATAACGATAGTTTATGTTAATCGGATTACAATAGTACTTCATAGCCCCTCCATGTTTGTTTTATCATTTCATTAAATTGTTCCTAAATATCTTAAACTAGGTTTTGCTTTTCGCTCCTGTGTCGTTCTATCTACTTCAACAAGTCCAAATGTCATGGAATATCCCTTCTGCCATTCAAAATTGTCCATAAGCGACCAATACATATAGCCGATAACCGGAATATCATCTTTTTTACAAGCCACTACACCATCTGTTGCTTTCTCGATAAAAGCTACACGTCTGGTATCATCACTCGTTGCAATTCCGTTCTCGGTAACCATGATTGGCATATCCAAACGACCTACATTCTTAAATTCTACATCAGCACGACGAATCACATGCTCAAGTGCTTCTGGATAGAATTCATAGTCCATCTGTGTCTTTTCCGCACCATCCGGCACTGGCATAATACCATCTGCGTCTATAATGGAACGTGTGTAATTCTGCAAGCCAAAGAAATCATCTTCTTTGATATATGGCAGATAATGAGTAAATTCTTCTGCCCATTCCTTTGCGGCTACTTCTTCTCCACCTTCAACCGCCTGAATATCGTGAAGAGAAAGCGACAGCCCCACTTTAAGCTCTGGCTTAACTTCCTTCATCGCATTCTTTGCCGCCTGATGTGCACGCATAACCAAAATATCTCCTGCATCCGTGCGAGCAGACACAAACACCTGTGGCTCAGCTACCCCAAAGACTTCTACATTCTCTGCCTGCTGATTTTTCATGTTTTCCATCATGGAATTAAAGTTCATGCCAACCTGAGCTACACCTTCTACACCATTTGCCTGTTCACCCTCTGCATTCTGTGCTGCCTGCATAGCCATCATCTGCTGCATCTTCGCCATCATCTGACGTTTGTATCGTTCTGCAATGGCTTTTACCTGTAAGCCCATGTTTGCCTCATTGATTGTCACCACATAGTGCATCAAGTCACCGAGTTGTTCCGTCACATATTTACAGTATTTTGCAAATGCATCTATAGTAGTTTCTTCTTCCCAACCACCATCTTCGATTACCCACTTTGGTGAAGTAAAATGATGCATTGTCACGATTGGCTCGATTCCGTTTTCTTTACAGCACTCTAACACCTTGCGATAATGCTCTATTTCAGCCTCGTTATACTGGCCCTGCGAAGGCTCGATGCGGGCCCATTCGATAGAAAAACGATATGCGTTTAGTCCAGCCTCTGCCATCATGCGAATATCTTCTTCATAACGATTGTAATGATCTACTGCATCTAAAGATGGTTCATTGAAATTCGTATATTTCATATGTTCCATAGCCCAATAATCACTATGAATATTATTACCTTCTACCTGATGGGCAGCTGTAGCTGCCCCAATCAGGAAAGTTTGTTCAAATTTGCTCATAATTTTACCTCACAAATTATTCGCCTTTCAATTCATTTTTCTTTGCTTCAATTCGTTTCTGAACTTCTACCATTTCAGCTCTATCTAATTTACAGAATTTCATCGCAACAAGCGTACAAATCCATCCTAACACTGGAAGGCCAAAGTAAATTGCCATTGTCATCCAAAAGATAGATGGTGTTGCCTCATCTTCTGGCTGTGGCATAGTAGTTGTATAGCCAATAAGAGCAACCGCGCCTGTTGCAATAACAGCACTAAAAGAAGAAATAAGCTTATCAATCAAACTTGCTGTTCCTGTAACTACTGCTGGTACATAGCGTCCACTTCTGTCTAATTCATAGTCGATGATATCTGCCATAAAAGAAGTATTTGCTGTTGTAATACACATCTTAGCACCATTCCAAGCTAATGTGAAAAGCACATACATAATCATAAATGGTCCCATTTCTGCGATTAATTTAGGATCAATAACTACAAAGAAACCAAACATAGCAATACCAATAATCATCGCTATCCATGTCCATGTCACGATAGCTTTCATCGCTCCATGTTTACCTGCATATTTTGCACCTACTACTGCAAAGATAATAGATGGAAGCATACCGATAACTGTTAAAGTTGTAGAAATACCCATATTCCCAATAATAATACCAGAAAGCATTGTTCCAATTACTGCCTGTGATGCGGTCTGCTGTGCAATCTTATCAGAAGCTGCGGCTGCGATATAACACTGTAATGGACGATTCCCTTTTAATACTTCTACCATATCTTTAATTTTTAATGGTTCTTTGCTCTGCTCAATGCCATTATAAAATTCTGGTTTATCATATGCGCTAATACCAATACAAACTAATACGATACCAATCGCTCCAAGCACCATACAGATTCTACATACTGTAGAAAGGAATGCTTGATTGAATTCTCCTCCGCATGCAGGAAGCACAACCATGTTAAGTACTACTGTAAGAATCATAGGTACCATATAGTTGAATGCCGTAGACCATACACTGATTGTAGGACGCTGCTTTGGTTCATTACTCATAATAGGAGCAAGTGTCTGTGCTGTCATATTTGTGATTGTATAACCGATTACATATACTACATAAAGTGCTACGAATCCTACAATACCCAATCCTTTTCCAGAACAGAAATCAAACATCGCCATGAGTGCAATTGCTTCAATTAAAAAACCACCAATCAAAAGCACGCGAAGTTTGCCAAATCTGGTTTCTACACGGTCATAAAGAAATGCAAGCATAGGGTCTGTTACGCCATCTAATATACGTGTACAAGTAAGGATTACACCAACCATTGCTGTTGCAATTCCGTAACCGATATTTGCACTATAGCTTGCATATCCAATCAAGGTATACACACTCATACCTACCAAAGAGTTACATGAGATTAAAATAATCTGCCATAATTTTGCTCGACGGTACTGCACGCCGTCGATTTCGCTTTGTGTTCTTTTTTCTTTTGCCATTTCTTTCTCCTTTGCTTTTATTATAAAACACGAGCATTTTATGTGTATATTGTATTTCTTTTAAAAAGCATTGTATTTCAATTTTTAAAGGAGTATTATAATTTACAAAGAGTAGTTGAAAATTCGTGATTGTGCTCAAAATTTCAGTCGTGTTTTTGTACAAAAAGGAGATGCCCAATGATAGCAATACAGACCTTAATGAATTTACTTACCATCCAAAAAGATTTATTCCATATTCCTTTTTACTTATACGAAGGAAATTCCTGTATCAAGAAAGCAGAACCTATAAACTTCTCATGTCCTTATATGGAATCATGCCTTCCTACGTTTTCCAGCACAAATAACCAACCCTCTTATTATTTTTCCAAAGATTTGTTACTCTTTGGCAAGATACCAGTATTGGGAACTGATTATACTTTAATCGTAGGCCCTGCTCGTGCTAGTGCGTTAACCTCTACCAATATACATAACATTCTTATCAGCAGCTATCCATATGTAAAGCCAGACCAAGGGGAGGAGCTCTCACATTATCTGAATAACTGTGCCATCATTTCCTTTGAAATGTTTCTTCCTATCCTATGTTCTTTGCACGGATTTATTAATGATTCCATTATCTCTTCAGAAGATTTATTGGGAAACCTGTCTCAAATGGATGAATCTATTCGCAATCAGATGATTGAAACAGATAAAACACATACCTATGAAGATCAACCACGTAATAGCAGTATCGATTTTGAAGCACAAATTATGTTTTACATTAGCCAAGGTATGTATGAAAAGTTTCTTACATTACCTAGCTATCACCACCAAATGGGAAGCCTTGCCCATACTTCATTACGTCATTATCAGAATGCATTAATTATCCTAAACACTCTTAGTCAGCGTGCTGCTATCCTAGGGGGCTTAAATCCGGAAACCGCATATCAGTTGGGTGAAATCTATATTCAGAAAATAGAAGCCTGCAAAACTATAAATGATATCATGTCTCTTAACAAAGATTATGCCATCTGTATGGACTACTGCGAACGAGTTGCAGCTATTCGATATCCTAAAACCAACAACGGCAAAATTAACGCTGCTATGCACTACATTCAGGAAAACTATACTCGCCGGTTATCTGTAAAAGAAATTGCGAAAGAAATAGGCCTTTCTCCAGAATACCTATCCTCACAATTTCACAAACTGACCGGCACCACTCTTCCTTCTTATATCAGCAAAAGAAAAATCGCAGAAGCCAAAAACCTCCTACGATTTACGGAAATGTCTCTGTCCGAAATATCAGAATACCTCTCTTTTTCGTCTCAGAGTTATTTTCAAAGTGTGTTCAAAAAAGAAACCGGCGACACTCCGAATGAATATCGCCGATTAAATAAATTGCTAGTGATTACTTAGTTTATTTCTCATACAAAAACTTCTCTGGCAATTCTACCTTGAAATCTACTGCTAAATCTTTAAAATTCTGCACGGTAATTGTCTGTAATTTATCAGGTCTCATAGAAAGCATCTTCACAAGAATTTCTGCAGATTTTTCTACCGTGTGCATAAGACCAAATGTCAGGTCGAAATCTTCACCTGATGCAAACATACCATGGTGTGCCCAGATAGCTACATCATACTGTTTCATAAGTTCACTGGTAGCTACTGCGATATCTCTGCCACCTGGAACCATCCATGGCACTACTCCGATACCTTGTGGAAATACTACTGGACATTCCGTAGCCATTTCCCATAGTTCACGCGTAAACACTTCGTCTGTAAGTGGAAGAACAAAAGTAAGTGCGATGACATTCGTAGTGTGTGCATGATAAATCACACGATGCTTGCCATCTGTAGCAAGCATTTTTACTTCATGGTTCATAAGGTGGCTTGGAAGTTCAGATGTTGGTCTACCGCCGTTTACAAGTCCCCAAACGATTCGATAGTTTTCACCCATCTCATCCAATTCAATCATGCAGATAGAATCTTCTGGTTTAATAATAACATTACGGAAAAACTTTCCACTTCCTGTTACAAGAAAGTATTCTCCTGCTAATTTTGGAACAGATGTGCCGATAGGCTGCCATTCCTTGATAACAAAATGTTCTTTTACTTCTTCTACTTCTTCTGGTTTTACACGATAAGAAAGATTGCCGCCGTTTCTTTCATGCCAACCTAAATCCCAGCCGTCATTTGCCATGCGGATAAATCCCTGTACGAATTCTGCATCTAAAAATCTCATATGTATATCCTCCTAGCTTCTCTTCATAAGTACTTCCTTTTCATAAGCAATCACTTCATCCAACCATCTTTCATCTGCTGCTACACCACATTCTTCGCAGTATTTTGCCCAGATGTCGCCAAATGGCATGGTCTTTAACTCTTCCTGCATTACCATAAGTTTAGTCATGTTTCCTGCATCCTGAAGTTCTTTTAACATTTCATTTGGAGTAACAAGAGCTGATAAAAGTGCTTTCTGCCAACTTCTAAATCCTACTGTCCAAGCGCTGATACGGTTGATGCTTGCATCGAAGTAATCAAGTGCCATATAGGTTCTATCTAAACCGTCACAACGGACGATTTCCTTTGCTATTTCCTTTGTTTCATCATCGAAAAGTACTACGTGGTCACTATCCCAACGAATAGGTCTTGTAATGTGAAGTGCGATTTCCGGGAAGAAGCAAAGGAGTGCTGGAATCTTATCCGAAACTACTTCTGTTGGATGATAATGTCCATTATCCATCAAAGGAAGACAGCCATCATGGGAAGAAGCAAAACTAAGTGTAAACTCTGCACTACCTACAGTGTACGCTTCTACACCGATACCAAATACCTTTGATTCTACACATGGCTTTACCTTATTCTTATCATATGGAACAGAAAGAATCTCTTCAATTGACTCTTTATATCTCATACGTGGCGCCATACGATCTGCCGGGATATCTTTGTATCCATCCCCTGTCCAAATATTCATAACACATGGTACGCCAGTTTCGTTTGCAAGGTATTCAGAGATGCGCACACAAGCCTGACCATGACGAATCCAGAAGTCTCTAATTTCTTTGTCTGGACTGGAAAGTGTAAGTCCATCTTTTACTTTATCATGTGAGAAAAAAGTAGGGTTAAAATCAATGCCCATATTTCTTTCTTTTGCAAACTCTACCCATTTTGCAAAATGCTTTGGTTCTAGTGCATCACGGTCTACAAATTCACCATCTTCGAAGATTGCATAACATGCATGTACATTTAATTTCTTCTTACCTGGCATAAGTTTCATTGCCAAATCCATATCTGCCATTAATTCTTCTGGCGTACGTGCTTTTCCAGGATAATTTCCTGTTGTCTGGATTCCTCCAGTCAAAGGACCATCGTGATCAAATCCAGTTACGTCATCCCCCTGCCAGCAGTGAAGTGCCACTGGAATCTCTTTTAATTTTGCAATTGCAGCATCTGTGTCTACACCATATTTTGCATACATCTGCTTTGCTAATTCATAACGTATCATTTTTCTTCTCCCTTACTGATAAACCTTAATATCAAATGATTCAAAAATACAGTTCCGCGCATCCACTAAATCCTGCAACTGTCCATCTGCAATCATCTGTGCGGATAAGTTTCCGATTGCTGTCGCTTCAGTAGGTCCGGCATAAACTGTTCTACCTATAACCTTTGCCGTAAGCTCATTCAAATACTCTGCATTGGAACCTCCTCCTACGATGTGAATTCCATCAAAGCATTTGCCTGTCAGAGTCTCAATTTCTTCGATAGTCTTTCCATAACACTGTGCCAAGCTGTTATAGATAACCGCTGCTACTTCTGCTAAATCCTTTGGTACTGACTGGCCACTTTCTTCACAGGCTTTCTTTATTTCTTCGGTCATATTCTTTGGTGCCAAGAAACGGTTGTCATTTGCATCTACAATAGATGGGATATCAGTGTTTGATGCCATCTCACAAATCTCACTAAAACTGTATCCCTGTCCGATTTCCTTCTTTATGGACTGAATCATCCATAATCCCATGATGTTTTTTAGATATCTAAAACGATAATCATATCCACCTTCGTTTGTCAGGTTGCATGTTTTACTATCTGGATTACAATTTGCCTCTAAAAGCTCTGTTCCCATAAGAGACCAAGTACCAGAGCTAATATAAAGAACGTTTTCATTTGTCACCTGTTCTTGTATATTATTTCCCTTTTTCTGAATAGGCACTGCCATAACTGCAGAGCCTGTGTCGTGTGTAGCAGGAACCACCACCTTACAATCAAATCCAGCTTCACGTTGCACCTCTTCTGTAAGATTTCCAAGACAGGTTCCCGGTAACACGACTTTTTGAAAAAGATAAGGGGAGTAGTTAAGTGTCTCTATTAATTCCAAATCCCAGTTCTTCGTAATCGGACTAACTAGCTGTGTTGTAGTTGCATTGGTATATTCTGTTGCCTTAACACCTGACAATAAGAAATGCAAGTAATCAGGCACCATCAACATTGTCTTTGCTTTTGCATACATCTCGGGTTTATTAATCTTCCATGACATTAACTGATAAATAGTGTTAAAAATCTGCTTTTGGATACCGGTTCTTGCATATAATTCATCCTCCGGAATTGATTCATATACTTTTATGTCCATGCCTTTCGTTCCATTATCACGATACCCTACCGCATTACCAATTCGTTTATCATTTTCATCCAAAAGGACAATATCTACTGCCCAAGTATCAATTCCAACACTTACCGGAATCTTACCTGCTTCTTTACACTTTTTCATACCTGTAAGGATTTCTTTAAAAAGTCCTTCGATGTCCCAAGTTAACTCACCATCCTTTTCTATATTTCCATTTGGAAAACGATGTATTTCCTCTAAAATCATTTTCCCATTTTCCAAATGACCTAAAATATGGCGTCCGCTGGATGCACCGATATCAATTGCTAAATAATATTTTCCCATATGTATACCTCAATTTTACATCCGAGGGAAAGCCCAATGGACTTTCCCTCAAAACATAGCAACAACTAGACAGTGGAAGTTTGCACAGTCTAGCAACTATATACATAATACGAAAACGCATCCACAAAAAAAAGAACACCTTTCATTCAAAAAAGTGTCCTTATTCGCCATTTCTATTTAGCATTATCTATTCTATATTTTCTCGGAGTCACTCCAAACTGCTTTTGAAATATACGATGAAAATAACTAGTGTTGTCATATCCTACCGCTAAACCAACATCCATAACGTTCATATTGGTTGTTGTCAATAGATATGCAGCTTGATTAAGTCTCTTATTCTGCACTAAATCGGTATAATTCTGACCGGTACGTTTCTTAATCTCTTTTGACAACCAACGCATATCATAGTGAAGTTGTCTCGCTAGACTATCCAAATCACCATCTCTGTAATGCGCCTCTATATAGCTTAATACATCAATCACCAATTTTTGTTGTTTATCTTTTTCTGCAGTCTCCATTTTATCAGTTTGGTTCATCAGTTGCAGGAATAAAAGTCCCATAGTAGCCTGCTGAATGCTTCGCTTATTAGTCTCTTTTTGAACAATTGTCCAAATCAGATTTTCCACAAGATTCTGAATTGGAAGCACATCTGCTACCTTAAAATGCAGATATCCTGTATCCTCTTTTGCTCCTGTCAGACAATCAATAACAAAAGATCGAAGCTGATTATTCTCTTTCTGCATCATGGCAAGTCCATAATCAAAAAACTCCGGTAAAACAATAAAGTTTATTGCCACATCACTCTCTTTTGCTGGATATATTTCCTGTTTTGCTGACTGACTGATAAAAAGAAGTTCGCCTTCTTGAAGCTCTACGTCAGTTCCATTAATCACGTGATGCGTACTCCCCTGGCACATATACACCACTTCTACAAAATTATGAGTATGAACAGGAAAATGTACAAAACGAGTATGTGTGCGAATCTGAATGAGTTTTCCATCATCTAATAATTTCTCTGCATCTATGTGAAAACCATCTTCTACATCTGAATCTTGATCTGTATAAATTTCTTTTTCTATATCTTTTTTTCCACTACGCAAACGTTCCTCTTCTGGCGTAACCTTGCGTAAGAGTTGAAGCAATTCTTTAGTCATATGTCACCCCATTTTAGCACTAAACTTCATCCTTAAGTAACCACTCTGCAATATCATACACTTCAATTCCCTCATACGTATATTTAGGATGTTTTGTTCTTGCAATAATCATCTTTGGATAAGCATCCTTTATTTGTAGCAATGGAGAATACTCTCTCTCAAAAGTTTCCGGATTAGATATATTATCGCTAACCTGAATATATATTTTTTCACTACCACGTTGTGCAACAAAGTCAATTTCTTTTTGATACAACTTACCAACATAAACTTCGTATCCTCTACGCAGGAGCTCCACACATACAATATTTTCATATACTCGCCCGTAATCCATATTTCGACTACCTAATATTGCATAACGCATACCTGTATCACACATATAGAATTTGTCCGAAGTTTCCAAATATTTTTTACCTCTTATATCATATCGCTTGATATCATAAAAAATAAAGGCATTACACAAATGTTTAATATATTTCCCTATTGTCACATGATTTGTCGACACCTCATTAGCCGTCAATATATCACTTACCCTATTAGGTGACGTCAAGTTACTTATATTATCCATCAAAAACTCACTCAACTGACGAAGCACTTGCGTATCCGGCAAATTATATTTTTGTACCAAATCTCTATTCACAATGGTTTCATATACTTCTTTGATATATGTTGTCCGATCCAAGTCAGTATTGTAAGCATATGAACCTGCCAATCCGCCCTTGATAAAATATTCATCAAAAAGTTTGTCTTTGTCACTTTCTTCACTGTAATATTCACAGTACTCTTTGAAACTAAATGGAAACATATGAATTTCGATATATCTTCCAGTAAACAATGTTGCCAAATCAGCACTAAGCAAAAAGGCATTTGAACCCGTTATATAAATATCATATTTATTTTTTGAATACAGGCTGTTAATTGCCAACTCGAAACTTGGACATAACTGTACTTCGTCTACAAATAAATAGTTCTTCTTTTTCTCATCAAACCTTTCTTCCACATACTTGTGCAAAGCATGATATTCCTTTATATCTTCAAAATCTAAATCCATAAAATCGATAAAGATAATATTAATATTGTCAAAATTACTTTTTAAATAATCAATATACGCCTGCATCAAATTAGACTTTCCGGAACGCCTAATACCAGTAATAATTTTTATATCCGGTGTATCTTTTAATGCTTTGATTCTTTCTAAATATCTTTCTCTCACAATCGTTTTCATATCTTCACCGCTTTCGAAACTTTAATATTTTTATTTTTTTGAAACTAACTGTATTATAACACCTTATTTATAATTTATTCAACCACTCACTTTCGAAACTTCAAAAAATTTTTATTTTTGAAAAAGATAAAACAAATAAAAAATGACAGGCACTTTCACCTGTCATTCTACTTAACCTATTTTGCTCGCGAAGGCGCATATAACACCTATTTTCATCTTTTCGTAACTTCCCACAAAATCTACGTACCAATTACGTACCAATTTCCGTAGTAATTACATAAAGATATATCGACTTTTATCGTTTTCAAAAACGCCTCTATCCCTTGAAACATCAAGCTTTATCGGACTTTATAGAGATATAGAAACTTGCATTGGAATCGTCAATTTATAACGATGCCAAGTTTCATTTTATCTTAATCTCCTTCTAAAAAGCTTGATTTTACTGAGTTTCTGGCGTTTTAGTTTTTGTTAATGTACCAATTTATGTACCAATTTGTTTAATCAACTTTCAACGCCATAGCAACCTGATTAATTTCTTTGTGTTTTTGTTCTTCTGTTGTGTGTACATATAAGTTCATTTTGATACCAATATTAGAGTGACCAAGTATGGTTTGCAATGTTTTCGGTATCATCCCTGCTTCAATGCATCTTGTTGCAAAAGTATGCCTAAAAACATGCATAGAGATTCTTTGCCGCTTAAATCTTTTCCCATAATATTTGCTCCTTCTTTACAAAAGAGCCTTAACACCTAGCACATTGTAGCATATCAAGACTCCAAAGTAAATTGGAATTTGCCTAAAGAAAATATTCCTCAAACAATTTTACATTTTTCTCTTCCTTCGATTCTCTAATACCAAAAATTGTATTTGCATCCACTTGAAACAATGTCATTATGCGAAATAGCAAATCAACGCTCATTTTATGTCGTCCCTGTTCTAGCTGTGGGCAATGTGTGAAACTAATATCTAATTTCTCAGCAAGTTCCATCTGTGTCATATTTTTGGCTTTACGTAATTCCCGAATAGTATCACCAATGACCATGTTGTCATATTTCATTTATCTCAATTCCTCCTAGATAATCTAAAAAATCGTATCTGAAAGATATTTCCGTCTATATCTCTCAGATACGATTAAATGATATCTTGTATTCTTTTGGATTTTTACGTCATAACTTGGTAGGTAATACGTCAGATTTGCTCATGTCAAACAAAGTTATTTTTAATCCTGATGAGTTATTCACCTCTGTTGGTATTGATGTTGGCGCTAACTTCTCCAGAATGTCTATTGCACTCCCAAGCCAACAAATCATAGGAAACCCTTAAAATCCTACATAATAGCATGGATTCCCTTACAACCGCTGTTTCTAAAATAAAAGAATCAGAAGAGTTGTATTCTTTGGAAAGTCGCATTTCCCTAGAATCTACGGAATTTATCATTACCCACTCTTCTGCTATCTTCGTGATAAGGGTTTTAACTGCTCAGTTATTAATCCTATCATCACTAAGAATAACACAAATATGAATATAAGAAAGGTGCATAATGCCCTTTTTGATTCTAAAAAAATCTGCATTAGTCGTATTAAAGCCTTATTTAAAGTTTTTCCTAATGCCATCTGACCTTGCTTTAAACTGTCGTAATCTCTGTCGTGAATACTACGACCTAATGGATAACTGCAGTGCTTATGTGAATAAGCTTCAAGGGGAACTGTGTATAACTTTTCCACAATATCTTGGTATATTTTCCAAGATTACAATTTATATATCTCTTACATTGTTGGAAACATATACATCGCCAAATGCTTTTATAACATCTGATACGCAGAAAATCATTGATATCATAAAATCAACTGCCCGCTTTGGACTTACATATGCCGAGAACAAGTATAACGCCATTATTCAGGCTGTCAACGAAGTAAATGAATTCGACTATATCATCGACAGTAATGTTACCCGCATTCGTCTGTATATCAGTTTCATTCGCAAATATGATGAAGAACTCAAAAATATACTGAACGCCATGCATGACCTTGTAAATTCTAACGAGGACACAGATTTCGTAAAACAGATACATCTGATTGAAACCTTTAAAGTAGCCGGTTTCTTATCTACTGAATCTCTTATGGGAGAGATTGGTGATTTTTCAGCATTTTCAAAACTTAAACAACTTTTTTCTTATTTCGGTCTTGACCCGACAGTCAAGTAGTCCGGTGAGTTTGAAGGAACTAAAGTTCAAATATCCAAACGAGATTCTGCCATTGCCAGACATGTCATTCATACGCTGACTTTACAAAGCATCAGTACATCACGTACAGGAGATGCTAAAAATCCAGTACTTAAAGATTACTATCTCAAAAAATGCGAATCTAAGCCAAAACTGGTAGCAATGGGGCAGTTTCCCATAAAGTATGCAACATGATATTTGCAATACTCAGGGATAATAAAGCATTTGAAATCATTCCTCCGGCAGATCATATCAAACAATACAATACCGCCAAATGCGACATAGCTGCATAAAATACCGAAAACTCCAACGATTCAATATTTTTTAAAAACTGATACTTTCACCAAGGGGTAAGTGCACCTTTTTTTAGTCAGAAATAAAAATACTATTTTTTCATTTCATCTATTGACATTTATTAGCTGGACTTATCACAATTATACATTCATTTAGTCAGGGTTACAAGCTTTGTCGTAAAAAAATTACGGTTTTAGCAAATCTTATTTGTATATTATATATCTTTTTTTAAAATATATACTGAGCTATGAAGATATAAAAAAACTATATCAAATCTAAAAAGCATAAAATACCAACAACATTACATTCTATAATCTTGCCGATACCAAATCACTTTTCATATGCCTTCCAATTTTCTTTCCTTCCCCGACATCCACGCATCACGATGCTTAATCCCTTGCCTCAATCATAAGAAGAATGCCTTCTTTTACCCGCACGGCAGCTTCGTTATCTATAATCTCGTTACTGATTCCAAGAGAACAGAAGGTCTCAATCGTATGCTCAGTAAGCGGGTATTTAAATCCTTCTAAGGTTACACCCTTAACATCTCCCGCAAACGGAAGCAGTGAAACAAACTCTCCAAACTGTTCTTCCTTTCTCAGTGTAACCTCTCTGTCAATCATTCGAATACGATTATGTGCATCCACAAGTTCTATATAAACATTAGCGGATAAGCCAATCCCAAGCAGATGGATATTGCCCAGTACATGATCCAATCGCGTACCTGTTCCGCCAAGAATCGTAATATAGTCAGCTCCCCGCCGGATGGCCTCGCGAACTACAAACTCGGTATCGGTATCGTCCTTGATTGGGTTTAAACGCAGAACTTCCGGCTGTTTCGCATAAGCAGAAGTTTCTTCTGCCTCTTTTGCGAAATATGCATATGCTTCCTCCTCCAGCGAATCGAAATCCCCTGCAATGATATCGGGTTTTAAGCCATTCCGATACAGAAAGTCCAATCCGGAATCGGCTGCGATTAACATCTCATAGCTATTCTTTTGTAACCAATTCAGAGCAAAGGTATCCTCTATACTGCCCCCGGAAATGATAACCGTCTTCATCCATTCTCCTCTTTCCTTAATGCCGCCGGACTGCCTGCAAGGACCTCTTACTAACTATTGTAAATCTCATCAGGAATTTAAAATGTCAAGGAAACGATGTACATTTTCCTCGATTTCTCCGTGAAATACAGCGCTTCCGGCAACAATCACATTCGCTCCCGCATCCAAAAGCATTTCTACATTTTCCAATGTTACGCCGCCGTCTACCTCTATATCCGCCTTTAATCCCTTCTCTTTGAGAAGCTTCTTTAATTCCCTGACCTTATCGAGTGTATACGGAATCAATTTCTGACCGCCAAATCCAGGATTGACTGTCATAATGAGTACCATATCTATTTTTCCAAGTATCGGTATTATCGCAGAAACAGGAGTAGCCGGATTGATTGCAACGCCTGCAAGCAGACCTTTCTCTTTGATTGCTTCAATCGTTCTGTCTAAATGTTTACATGCCTCTGCATGAACGGTAATGATATCTGCTCCGGCCTTTGCAAAATCATTGATATAGCGAATTGGCTCTTCAATCATAAGATGTACGTCAAACATACGCTCTGTACAATCGCGGATAGATTTAATCAGCGGCATTCCATATGTAATGCATGGCACAAATTCCCCGTCCATGACATCTATGTGCACATACTGGGCTCCCGCCTCATCGAGCTGCTGTATCTGTTCTCCTAATATTTTAAAATCTGCTGATAAAATGGATGGTGATAAACAGTTCATAATTCCATTCCTCCTAATACTTGCGTATCTGCTTCATCTCTTCATACAACAATACATAGTTGTCATAACGCACCTTACTGATCGCACCATCTGCCAAAGCATCCTTTACTCCACAGCTTGGTTCGTTAATATGACTACAGCCTTGAAATTTACAATATGGTTCAAACGGCACAAATTCCGGGTAGCATGTCCACAAATCTTCCTTTTCAAATCCCGGCATATCCATAGAACTAAAACCCGGAGTGTCCATAATATAGGAATCTGCTCCCACAGGAATCATCTCCGAATGACGGGTGGTGTGTTTTCCACGTTCAATCTTCTGGCTGATTTGCCCGGTTTCCATGTGGATTCCATCCTGTAGCTGATTGATGATAGATGATTTTCCAACACCGGACGGTCCTGCAACCGTAGTAGTCTTTCCCTTCAGAAGCTCCTTAACCGTCTCTAAATTTTCCCCTGTTTTTACACTGGTAAAAATCACCGTATAGCCGGCGGGCTGATAGATGGATGCAAGTTCCCGGCGTTTTGCCTCATTAATCAGATCGCATTTATTAAAGCAGATGATTACCGGCACCTTCTGGTATTCCATCATACATAAAAATCTATCCAGAAGATTAAAATTAGGCTCTGGCTTTGCAGCCGCAAAAATAACAAGAGCCATGTCGATATTAGACACAGCCGGACGAATCAATGCATTCTTTCTTGGAAGAATGCATTCCACATTTCCTTTTTTCCTGTTCTCATCCACTACTGCAATTTCCACATTGTCTCCAACCAGCGGCTTTATTTTCTGATTACGAAAGGCTCCTTTTGCCTTACATTCATAAATTCCGGTTCCTGCTACATGAACGTAGTAGAAACCGGAAATTCCTTTAACAATCTTTCCCTGCATTGTTTTTCTGTAAATTATGATTCTTCTGTGAAGGTAACTTCTTCTTCATAAACTTCTGTAAGCTTGTTAATTTCTCCAGCTTCCGTTTCTTCGTACCAACTGATTACAATCTTACCGGAAGATACTTCTAAACCTTTGACAGAAATCGATATCTTTCCATCTGTCTCAGATACCTTCTGATGATTCGTTTCCTCCTTCAGGACATTGCCGACTGCATCATATAATGCATAAGTGTAGAGGCTTGCACCTTCCGGAGCCTGTATATCTACTCCATTGTAAGCATAGGTCGTTTTTTCTTCTGTATTGCCGGATTCCGTTTCCGTCTCAGTCTCTGTTGAAGGTTCCGGACCTGCACTTACACGAACATCAATTGTGCTGCCATATGGCAGTTTGGTTCCCGCACCGCTTACGCTGATTACCGTACCTTTTGTAATATCTGCACTATATTCTTCAATAATATTTACTGCAAATCCTTCATTCTTTAACGCATATTCTGCAACGTTCTGGGTCTGGCCAACCAGATTATCCGGTACTTCAACAGGCGCCTTTCCTTCGCTGATATAAACAATTACTGTTGTTCCCTGCTTCTCCTTTGTATCTGCTTCCGGCGTTTGGGAAACGATAAGGCCTGCTTCTACCGTATCGCTTGTAACATAATCAATTTCCATCTTAAAGCCGTCTGACTCTAACATACGTCTTGCAGCTTCTTCATTGAGTCCAACTACGTTCGGTACTGCAATCTGCGAAACGCTGCCGTTATCGCCTGCAACAACAACATTGACTACCGTTCCCTTTGGAATCATTGCGCCTTCTGCCTGATCCTGATTTAAAATCGTTCCGTCAGGTTCTGTAGAACTGCTGTCGTTTGCGATTATATTAATGCCAAGACCTAACGCTTCTAAATATTCTTCTGCCTGATCTATGTTCCAGCCCAGAATGCTAACCATCTTAACTGTTTCTTCCGTATCGGTCTCACCCGTTGAATCTGTCTCTGAGTCGCTCTCTGTTTCCGTTTGAGATGAGGAAACCGGCGGATTCTTGGTATTCTCGGAATTACCCGGTTTAAATAAGTCAAGCACACTTACACAAAGCCAGATAATAATTGCAACAATAAGCACTGCAACTGCGATTAAAGCAATATTGACCGCCTTATCCAGCTTCGGATTTAAGAAACCGGATGCATCGTCTTCTTCATCATCATCCTCATCATAGTCATCATATGCATCATCCTCATCCTGTGAGGCAGCATAGGCGTTTTCACTTTCCAAATCTGCATTTGCTGCTGAATTTTTGATTTCTTCAAGTTCTTCTCCACCGATTACTCTTGTTTTGGCTACTGCTGCCGGAGCAATTACAACAAAATCCTCCTCCGGATTGGCGAGAGCTTTGCGTAAATCTGCAAGCAGTTCTTCAATCGTCTGGTATCTGCGGTCCGGATTCTTCTGCGTTGCTTTTAAAACAATCTTTTCATAGCTGATCGGGAGTTCCGGTGCATAAGCACTTGGCTCAACCATCTCTTCCTGAAGATGCTGGATAGCAACGGATACGGTTGTATCTCCGTCAAATGGTACGCGTCCGGTAACCATCTCATACATCACAATACCAAGAGAATAAATATCACTTCTTCCATCTACAAAGCCGTTTCTTGCCTGCTCCGGCGAAGCATAATGAACAGATCCCATCACTTCCGCGCTGATTGTATTTGAACTGATTGCACGGGCAATACCAAAATCCGTTACTTTTACTTTCCCCTCTGTAGAAATAATAATGTTTTGTGGTTTAATATCCCTGTGGATAATATCCTTGCTGTGCGCAGCTTCAATACCTCTTGCCACCTGAATTGCAATACTGGTTGCTTCTTTAAAAGAAAGCTGGCCTTTTTTCTCAATATAGGTCTTTAATGTAATGCCTTCTACATATTCCATTACGATAAAATGTAAACCGTTTTCACTTCCTACGTCATAAATATTTACAATGTTCGGATGCTCTAAACCGGCTGCTGACTGTGCTTCTGAGCGGAACTTCGTTACAAAGTTCACATCCTCAGAAAATTCTGCCTTCATTACTTTAATTGCTACTGTACGACCAAGAATATGGTCTTTTGCTTTATAAACGTCAGACATTCCGCCTGCGCCTACTTTGCTTAAAATCTCATATCTGTCTATCAAAAACATACCATTCTCTAACATACTTTCACCTCATCACTATATGGCCTGATTACAAGTGCCGTGATATTGTCTGAACCACCATTCTTATTTGCTTCATCTACCAGTTCCTTACATATGGATTCTGTATCCGTGTGCGACATAACGATTTGAAGAATTCTCTCATCTGTCACCATATTTGATAATCCGTCAGAACATATAACCACAGTATCTTTCTTACCTAATTCTACCTCGAAAAAGTCAATGTTAATCGTTTCCCCGGCGCCAACCGCCCTGGTGATGACATTCTTTTTCTCATGGGTTCTGGCATCCTCTGGCGCAACCTCACCTCTTCGAACCATTTCTTCTACATAAGAATGGTCTCTGGTAATCTGATGAATTTGTTCATTTACCACGTACAAGCGGCTGTCGCCAACATTGGCAACATACATTCTGCGGTCAACAATTGTCGCCACAACAACTGTCGTTCCCATTCCCTGTTTATCTTCATCTTCCTTAGCTTCCGCTACCAAAATCTCGTTTGCTTTCTGGATTGCATCACGAATCACATGTACCGGATCGTCGCATTTATTTCTCGTTATGGAAGCAACAATCCTTTCTACTGTGTGTCTGGATGCATAATCGCCGGCCTTATGACCGCCCATTCCATCACATACGATATAAAGATTTGGCAGCTTGCCTACAGAAGTGTCTGAAGAAAAACAATAGTCCTGATTCATTGTACGTAAGACTCCTGTGTCCGTTATGGAAAACGTCTTCATTCCTTTGTAGTCCTTTCTCTGTATCTCTTGCGAAGCTGACCGCAGGCACCATCAATGTCCCTGCCCATTTCTCTTCTTATAGTAACATTTATACAGTTTTTTTCAAGTTTATTTTTAAATGCCTCTATGACACGGGCATTTGACTGCACATAATTCCTTTCCTTAATCGGATTTACCGGAATTAAATTCACATGACAGTTGATACCCTTAATCAGCTTTGACAATTCATCTGCATCTTCGTCTGTGTCATTCACGCCGCCTGCCAGACTATACTCAAAAGTAATTCTACGCCCCGTTTTTTTAAAATAATATCTACAGGCATCTATCACCTCATAAATATCATATTTATTCGCCACAGGCATTAACTCCATACGTTTTTCCTGATTAGAAGCATGGAGCGAAAGCGCCAATGTGATGGCAAGCTTTTTATCTGCCAGCTCCCGCATCTTTGGAACAATTCCACATGTGGATACGGTAATATTGCGCTGGCTGATATGTATGCCGTTCTCATCCGTCAGAAGTTCGATAAACCTAAGCAGGTTATCATAATTGTCTAATGGTTCGCCCGTTCCCATGACCACAACATTAGAGATGCGCTCTCCAATATCCTTTCCAATCTGATAGATCTGGTCTAACATCTCGCCTGGGCTAAGACCTCTTACCAGTCCGTCTAAGGTAGATGCGCAGAAGCGGCAGCCCATACGGCATCCTACCTGCGAGGAAATGCACACCGAATTGCCATGCTTATAACGCATCAGCACACTTTCGATAACATTGCCATCCTCTAAAAGAAACAGATATTTTTTTGTCCCGTCTATCCGGGAGGTCTGCACCTCTTCCTTTTTCAGACTGGTCAGGTATGCAGTCCCATTCAGCGTTTCTTTTAAGGATTTCGGGATATTAGTCATTTCCTCAAAGCTGTCTGCCTGTTTTTCATGAATCCACTGGTATATCTGCTTTGCCCGAAACGCCTTTTCTCCAAGTTCTTCCATAAAGGCCGTAAGCTCCGGAAGGTTCATGGATTTTATATCTTTTTTTGTTGTCATAAAGATTTCCTCTTAAACGTTGCGATAAAGAATCCGTCGCGGTAAGTATCGCCCGGAAACATCTGCTCCTTAGAAACCAGTTCAAACTCCGGGTATTTTTCTAAAAACCATGCAACATTTCCTTCGTTTTCATTTCTATGAATGGTACAGGTACTGTATACCAATGTTCCCTGCTTTTTCACATAGGAATGTACCGTATCCAGAATCTGCCGCTGCAAATTTACAAGATCTGCCATTTTCTCTTCTGTCATCTTATAACGGATATCCGTTTTCTTTCCCATAACTCCAAGACCGGAGCATGGCAAATCACAGATAAGTATATCGGCTTTTTCTTCGGATTCTTTATCAAAAACGGTTGCATCCATTTGCACCGCTTTCATATTCGTAAGACCATGACGCTGTATATTTTCTTCTATCAAAGAAATCTTATACTCCGTCAGATCTCTTGCTTCCACCATTCCTGTACCATTTAACTTCTCAGCAAGGTGGGACGATTTTCCGCCGGGCGCTGCGCATACGTCAATGATATAATCATCTTTCTGCGGCTGCGCCGCCTCCGCCACCATCATGGAGCTGATGTCCTGCACATAGAATAAACCCTGTGAAAAGCTGTCTAGCGATTGCAGATAATCAAACCCTTCTATTTCAAAAGCATAATTCAGCCGCTCTAGCGGATGCACCGTAACACCTTCCTTTTCCAGTATTCTCTGCAATTCCTCCGGTGAACATTTCGTCAGATTTGTTCGGATGGTAATTGGCTTCTCTTCTAAAAAAGCAGCGCAGATCTGCTCGGTTTTGTCTATGCCGTAATCTGCAATCCATTTTTCTGACAGCCATGCCGGAACCGAATACGTTACCTCCAGATAGAGTACCGGTTCCATCTGCTTATTCGGATACTCCAGTTTATTAAGATCTCTTGCAATACCGCGAAGTACTCCGTTTACAAATCCCCTTAGCTGTCCAAATCCACGTTTTCTCGCCAGTTTTACGGCTTCGTTGCATACGGCCGCATCCGGTATGGAATCCATATATTTTAGCTGGTACACACTCATCCGGAGCAGATTGCGAATCAACGGCTTCATCTTTTTTACCTTTACCTTGGAGAAGGAGTTAATGATAAAATCCATCTCCAGCATATGCTCAATAGTTCCTTCCGCCAAACGCGTCAAAAATGCCCGTTCCTGTTTTTCAAGATACTGGTATTTATTCAGAACATCTCTGATTACAAGGTGTGAGTACCGGTCTTTTTCATTCACTTCCAAAAGAATATCCAATACCAATTCCCGTATGTTAATCGTCATTTCTTCTTCTGCCTCCAAATAAGATGATTACTCGCAGAAGCTGTAAAATCGCAGATGCCGCACTTGCGACATAAGTTAATGCCGCCGCGCCTAATACTTTTCTGGTATGCGGCAGTTCCGATTCGCTCAAAATTCCCTGGCTTTCTAACAATACCAATGCTCTTTTGGATGCATTGAACTCAACCGGTAATGTAATCAACTGGAAAATAACTGCGAACGAAAACAGAACGATTCCTATGTTGATTATCATCTGGGAAGATTCTGAATTGATAAATAAACCAAGCAGAATCACAGGCCATGCCAGTGTCGAACCAATATTGGCAACCGGCACGAATGCCGTCCGAAACGTAAGCGGCGCATAACCTTTTGCGTGCTGGATGGCATGTCCGCATTCGTGTGCTGCCACACCAATGGCCGCCACTGATGTTGAATTGTATACGGTGTCTGACAGATTAAGCACTTTGGTGGACGGATTATAATGATCCGTCAAATCTCCAGCTACATGCCCTACTCTGACGTCATAAATACCCGCTGCCTGCAAAAGCCTTTGTGCAGCCTGTGCGCCTGTCATATTTGCCGCACTGCGGTATTGTGAATATTTCCGGTACGTTGACTTTACATTTGCTGATGCAATAATACAGATAAGCGCACCAATCAATACTAAAATATAAGTGGAATCCCAAAATAACATATCAATTCCTCCTTTTTGGGGTGAAATCCCCTGCGGTAAACTACCGCAGGAATGTTCCTTTCTCTACATTGTAACCGCGTAGGAAGGCAGAAGTCTCCATACGCTTTTTCCCTTCAAGCTGAACCTCAAGCAGTGCCAGTACACCCTTTCCGGTCTGCACCTCTATGCTGTCCTTTGTAACATTTGTGATACATCCCGGCTGGCAGTTATTTGTGCCGGCAGCCACTTTTGCTTTCCAGATTTTAAAAGTTTTACCATCCAGAGTAGTATAAGCACTTGGCCAGGGATTTAATCCGCGAATTAAGCGCTCAACTTCAACTGCGCTTCTGCACCAGTCGATATTCCCCAGCTCTTTGCCAATCATAGAAACATGTGTAGCCTGTGTTTCATCCTGAGGCGTATAGGCCGCTGTCTTATCCTCAATATGCTGCATTGTTTCTACACACAACTGCGCGCCAAGTTCCGCCAGTTTATCAAAAAGGCTTCCGCCGGTTTCATCCTCTGCAATCGCAATCCTTCGTTCTGCAATAATGTCACCGGTATCTACGCCAACATCCATGCGCTGAATCGTAACACCCGTATACGGCTCTCCATTGATAATCGCCCACTGAATCGGCGCAGCTCCACGATATTTCGGAAGCAGTGACGCATGCACGTTAATACATCCGTACTCTGCCATATCTAAAATACTCTTTGGCAGAATCTGTCCAAACGCTGCTACGACCATAATATCCGCATCGTATCTGCGAAGATATTCCACATTTTCCTCCATACGGATTTTTACTGGCTGAAAGACCTCAATATTATGCGCCAAGGCACATTCCTTCACTGGCGGAAACTGCAATACGCCGCTTCTGCCCTTTGGCTTATCCGGCTGGGTTACAGCCAGCACAACCTCATGTCCGGCCTTAATAATTGCTTCTAATGTCACCACTGCAAAATCAGGGGTTCCCATAAAAATTACTCTCATTTTTACTCCTCGTCCGCATCATAATTCACATCATACAATTTGCCTTCTACTTTTTCCAAGTACATATGCCCATCCAGATGGTCTAATTCGTGACAGATAGCTCTTGCAAGAAGCTCCGTTCCTTCCACCTCACATTCATTCATTTCCTCGTCATAAAAACGGGCGATTACATGATTTGGACGTGTTACCTGTCCGGCCTTTCCCGGAACACTAAGGCAGCCTTCCGAACCTGTCTGCTCTCCTTCTGCCAGAATGATGGTTGGATTAATCATAACAATCGGACCCTCTCCAACATCAATCACGACAAGACGTTTTAAAATACCAACCTGAGGCGCTGCAAGTCCTACCCCATTGGCTTCGTACATGGTTTCAATCATATCATTGATTAAATCAATAATTCTAGGAGTAACCTCCGTAATTGGTCTACATTTTTTTTCAAGTACCGGGTCTCCCTGTAAACGAATTTCTCTTAATGCCATTTTATTCTCCATTTCTGCGCCGCTTTTTACGCATATGTAGTTTTGAGTCAAGCAGCGCTAAGACTCAAAGTGCTGTGTGAAAAGTTCATTTTTACACTATTTTCCTCCTTAAAAACTGCTCATAGGATTAAAGTCAAACTGCACAGATATATTTTGAAAATCCTTGTTATCCTGTACGTAATATTCCATCCGTTCTTTTAGCAGAACAAGCTTCTGATATTCTTTTGTTTTTATATAAATTACCTTACGGTAAATATCATTTACTTTTGCAACCGATGCATCTGCCGGACCGATCATCTGAATTTTCTCATCTTTTAGCAGTTCTTCATTATCCATGTGATATTTTAACCGCTTTACCATTTTTGCAGCCGCAGAAATAAGCTTTTGTTCCTGCTCAGATGCGCACATAATTACCAGAAGATTCCAAACCGGCGGATAGGACATCATCCTGCGGTATGTAATTTCCTGTTCATAAAAATCCTCATAATTCTGTTCCTTAGATGTCAGAACCGCATAATGCTTTGGACTATATGTCTGGATAATCACATCTCCCGGCTCCTGCCCTCTTCCTGCTCTTCCTGCCGCCTGTGTCAGAAGCTGGAAGGTTCTCTCAGCCGCATGAAAATCACTCACATGAAGGGACATATCTGCCGCCAGCACCCCCACCAGCGTTACATTCGGAAAATCATGTCCTTTTACAATCATCTGCGTTCCAACTAAAATATCTGCTTCCTGATTGGCAAATGCCTGTAAAATCTGTTCATAACTATCCTTCGTTCTGGTTGTATCAAAATCCATGCGAAGCACTCTGGCCTGCGGAAACCGCGCTTTAACAAGCATTTCTATTTTCTGTGTTCCTGCCTTAAAACCACTGATATATTTCGAGCCGCAGGATGGACAAATCTTTGGCGCCGGTTCCTCGTAACCACAATAGTGGCACACCATTCTGCTCCCCTCCGTCCCGCCTGATGCATTATGCTGGCTTAACGACACATCACAGTGCGGACATTTTACAACATATCCGCAGGAACGGCAGGATACAAAGCCGGCCATTCCGCGACGGTTTAAAAACAACATAATCTGCTGCTTTTTCGCCAATCGTTCTTCCATCAATATCTGTAACTTCTCACTGAGAATCGAGCGGTTTCCCTTCTTTAATTCCTCGCGAAGGTCAATCACCTCACAGGCTGGAAGCGGCTTCTTTTGTACGCGCTCCGTCAGTTCCAACAGTTCATACCGTCCCTCCTTCGCATGATAGTAACTATCCACAGAAGGAGTTGCAGAGCCAAGCACCACGCTTGCCCCATTCATGTGCGCTCGTTCTATCGCAGTTTCGCGTGCGTGATATCTTGGGACGGTCTCACTCTTATAAGAGGCTTCATGCTCCTCATCTATAATGATCAGGCCCAGTCTGGAAAACGGAGCAAATAACGCGGAACGCGGCCCAATCATAATATCAATATCCCCATTTTTGGCGCGCAGATACTGGTCGTACCGTTCTCCCTGCGACAATCTGGAATTCATGATAGACACTTTATCCCCAAAACGATTGTAAAAACGCATTACCGTCTGGTAAGTAAGTGCAATTTCGGGAATTAAGACGATTGCCTGTTTCCCTCTCTCTATCGTATGCGCAATCAGCTCCATATAAACTTCTGTTTTACCGCTTCCGGTAACGCCTTTTAGCAGGTATGTCTTTGCCACACCGGCATCAAGGTCTTTTATGATATGGTCTGCCACAGCCTGCTGCCTGTCATTTAAAGTAAGGTGATAGCCCTTACTCTTTAAATGGTTTACAGGATTTCGATATTCCTCAAAGACCTTAACTTCCACAATATTCTGCATTTGCAGACTTTTTACGGTAGCAGCAGGAATATGCAGCCGCTGCATAACCACAGCGTAATCCAGTTCTCCCTCGGCAATCAGTTCCCGAAGCAGTCTGGCTTTTGCAGTAAAATGTCTGGCCTCAAAAAGAGCCAGCATTCGCAGGGCCTCTTCGTTGCAAAGAAGAAGTTTCAATGTCTTACGCTCTATTGCCCTCGTCTTCTGCTTAATTGGAATCACGGTTTTTAATGCCTGATTCATGGTTCCGCCATAGTTTTTACGCATCCACGCTGCTAAAGCAATAAGCTGGGACTCAATGGGAATGCTTCCCTTTTTCACTCCTGTAATCGGCTTTAGCCTGCTTACATCAAATTCCGGCTCGTCCGTAAGCTCCACAACATAGCCCGTAATGGAACGGTTTCCAAAGGGAATCTCTGCGAGTACACCGACGCTTACTTCTTTCTGCAAATTATCCGGAATCAGATACTGAAAGGTTTTATCCAGTTTTTCATGAGAAATATCAACAATGATATTTGCATATCTGGCCACTATTTCACCTCATATTTTTCATATGTGCATACTTGTCAATATTATATGACAAAATAAGGAATATTACAAATAAATTATGTTTGGAGAGAATTATGCGTGGAAAAAACTTCATTATGTGCGGATTAGCGGGTTGGTGTATTGAGGTTGCCTTTACCTCTTTTAATGCTGCCCGGAAAAAAGACAAAAAACTCATGGGACAAACCTCTGCATGGATGTTTCCTATCTATGGCATGGCGGCAGGAATTGAACTGGTGTATCCGAAAATCAAGCATTGGCATCCCCTTCACAGAGGCCTTCTGTACGGCTGTTCTATCATGACAGGAGAATATGTAAGCGGAAGCATTTTAAAAAAGCTTGGCGTATGCCCTTGGAATTATGATGGATGCAGGTTTTCCGTCAAAGGAATTATAAGAATGGATTTCTTTCCGCTATGGGCTGCTGCCGGACTTCTCTTTGAATGGCTGCTGCTTCACAGTAATGAGCATGAAAACACTCTGAAATCTTGACTTTCTTTTAGAAAGATTGCATACTTTTCTTAGGGTTTTATGAAAATATACAAAGGTTAAATATGGGGATTTTATGAAAACTATAAAGAGAAAATATATCAAAAAAATGAGCGGATATTTATTTCAGGCATCCATGCTTTCTTTTTTCTATATTGTATTGGAGCTTTTGTTTCACTTTATGCAGGGCTTTGAATTCTCATTGCGGTTGATTTATCCTGTGGTATTCTGCCTTCCATTAGGGTTTTTACTGACTGCATTTTTCTCATGGTTCCCACGAAAGGCAAATATTTTTCTTAGCATCTGTGCTATGGCAGTTCCTGCCCTCTGGGCATGTGTGCAGATTTGTTATTCCCATGTGTTTCAGACATATATGGAAATCAACAAAATCTTTATGGGCGGTGATGTTGCTGAAAACTTCGGAGCTGAAATGGCAGATGCAGTCATAAGCTGTATTCCCGGTATATTTCTTTTTGCTGCCTTGACTGTAATTTTTTCATTAGAAACCGCTTTTAAAATCAAACCAAAGAAAAAACCTGTTTCCATCTGCATTGGCGGTATTGCGTTTGCGGTTATCCTGCATTTTGGATGCTTCGGTCTCTTACATCTTGAAGGAGACGGCGCATATACCCCAATTGCCATGTATAAGCAAAATCCCGGCATTCTGGACAACAATATGCAAAACTTTGGCCTGCTTACGGCATTCCGTCTGGATTTATCCCAAATGTTGTTTGCAAGGGGCGATAAGGAGATAGAAAATGCGTTCAAGGATGATGATATGTCCGTTTTATTAGGACCGGACACCGAAAAGAATACCATTTCTTCGAACCAGGACAGCTCAACTGAAGAAACAACTGAAAATAGCACAGAAACTGGTACGGAAAATACCCAACCATCCGTACCGGGAAAAACAAAAAATATTTTAGATATTGATTTTGATGCGTTACTGACCAGTGAAACCGATCCTGCAATCACCGCCGTACATCAGTATGTACAATCCCAGCCGGGTTCAAATGCAAATGCATACACGGGATATTTTGAAGGATATAACCTCATTATGATTTGTGCGGAAAGCTTTACCTCTTATATGATTGACGAAGAACTGACTCCAACTTTGTACAAAATGTCCAACAACGGATTTGTATTTCCAAACTTTTACGGAACCTTCAAATCCGTTACTACCAATGGCGAATACGCCTTCTGCACCGGACTTATGCCAAATACGGTTGGAAAAAGCACAGAACTAAAAACCAACTCTACCTTTCTGGCATCTTCGGATAAATATCTCCCATACTGTATGGGCAGAGTTTTTCAGAATATGGACGCAAGAACCTATGCCTATCATAGCAACGATGGGGATTATTATAAACGTGAAAAAACCCATTTAAACATGGGATATGATGTACTTCGTTTCTTAGACGGCTCTTATATAGATGGTGTTTTTGATTCAAACGCCAAACTAAAGTACACCACCAAACGGCCAAATTCCGATGAAGAGACCATCTTACAGACCATGCCGGATTATCTGAATGAAAAAGATGAAAATGGAAATGTAAAGCAGTTTCATGCATACTATATGACCTACAGCGGACATCATCCATATTATGATGTAACGGAAACAGACAAGACCAGAAACCCTATGGTATTTCAAAACCGTGAGATTGTCGATACGCTTCCTGTAAGCAGCCATGTAAAAGCCTATATCGCAGCAAATCTTGAGTTGGAGAATATGCTTACCCAGCTCTTAAAGTGCTTAGAAGACGCCGGCTGTCTGGAAAATACCGTAATCGTTTTAACCAATGACCATTATCCATACGGCTTAACGGATAAGGAATTTAAAGAGCTTGCTTCCTTTACCGGGAAAACAATCGAACCTACCTATGGCATCTACAAAAACGCCTTCATCTGCTACAATGCAGGCATGGACGAAAAGGTCGTAGTAGATACGCCATGCTGTACCGTAGATATTATTCCTACGCTCCTTAATCTCTTCGGTGTTGATTACGACTCCAGACTTCTGGCGGGAACGGATATCTTAGATACGGATTCTTTCCATGTTGCAATGTTATATAACCAAAGTTTTATCACGGATAAAATCAAATATAACACCTCTAACGGAAAGGTTACATATCTGGCAGATAAAGATACGGTATCTCAGGAGTACATTGATGCATGTGTCAATTATGTGCAGAATAAATTTGAGATTTCCCTGCAGATTATCAACAACGACTACTATAAGATTATTTATGATACGTTAAATCAAACTGAATAAGATTCATCACTGATAAATCGAAAAGGAATAAGACACAGCTTATTCCTTTTTAAACCTGTATTATTTTTGGCGTCTTGCAGGGTTTATATACTTTTCTTCACAGTATTTGCAGCGGTACACCTCTTTTAAAGGGTCCGTAAGAAGGAATATCTGATCCAGCTCCTGCTCAACAGAGGTAATGCATCTTGGATTTTTGCACTTGATGACATTCTTTACCTCTTTGGGCAGCGTCAATGCTCTTTTCTCCACAATCCGGTCCCCTTTTACCACATTCACAGTAATGTTATGGTCTATGAAACCTAAAATATCAAGGTCAAGTGCTTCAATTGGACACTCCACTTTGATAATGTCCTTCTTGCCCATTTTATTGCTTCTTGCATTTTTAATAATCGCAACCGTACAATCTAACTTGTCTAATTTCAAGTCATGGTAAATCTGAAAGCTCATTCCTGCCTGAATGTGGTCTAATACAAAGCCTTCATGTATTCCGCTTATATTTAACATATGACTACCCCCTTAAACCTCAATATTAAGCAGCGTCAGAATCAATGCCATACGAACATATACGCCGTATTTCGCCTGCTTGAAATACACTGCTCTTGGATCATCATCTACCTCTACTGCTATTTCATTTACACGCGGCAGCGGATGAAGGATTAGCATATCATCTTTTGCAAGAGATAACTTCGCTTTGTTTAACACATAGAAGTCTTTTAACCGGATATAGTCTTCTTCATTGAAGAAACGTTCCTTCTGGACGCGTGTCATATAAAGTGCATCCAGACTTCCGATAGCATCCTCTAAACGCTCTACCTCCTGAAATTCAACTCCTTTTGCCTTTAATACATCCTCACGAATATACTCCGGAATGCGAAGTTCTTCCGGTGAAATCAGGACAAATCTGACATTTTCATAACGCACCAGCGCATGAATCAGCGAATGCACGGTACGTCCGAATTTTAAGTCTCCGCAAAGACCGATTGTTAAATTGTCTAATCTTCCTTTTAAAGAACGGATAGTAAGGAGATCGGTAAGAGTCTGGGTTGGATGTTGATGTCCACCATCACCGGCATTGATAACAGGAATCTCAGATTTCGAAGCGGCTACTAATGCAGCTCCTTCTTTTGGATGACGAATAGCGCAGATATCTGCGTAACTGGAAATAACACGAATTGTATCAGAAACACTTTCACCTTTGGCGGCTGACGAAGAATCAGCTCCTGCAAAACCTAAAACAGAACCCCCAAGATTTAACATGGCAGCTTCAAAACTAAGTCTTGTTCTTGTACTTGGCTCATAAAAGCAGGTTGCAAGCTTCTTCCTTTTACAGGCGTCTGCATACTTATCAGGATTATTCTCAATGTCATTGGCAAGATTTAACAGCCTTTCCAACTCCTCCACCGAGAAATCCAATGGACTAATCAGGTGTCTCATTTCTTCCTCCTTGATTTATACATTTTTTCTATCATATCTCAACCCGTGCTAAAGTTCAAGATAAAATATGATTGCAATTTGAAGTTTTTCTAGTAAAATATGAAATATAAGAAAAAGCAAAACGTTACTATTTTATAAAAGAAAAGGAGATTTGTTATGGCAGAACAGAACAATATTCATGTAGATATGGACACCACCGTTGTATTCCGGGAGAGAAAGCGCCTGTTATTTTTTGGCCTTCCATTGACATTTACAAAATATACCATTACACCATCTTTTCTGACTGTAGACCGAGGACTTTTGAACACCGTTCAGGATGACTGCTATATGTACAAGATTCAGGATGTAAAATTAAATAAATCTCTGATTGAACGTATTTTTGGGCTTGCTACCATTATCTGCTACACCGGCGATGTCACGCATCCGGAAATCAAATTAGAACACATTAAAAATTCCGATAACATCAAGGCTTATCTGTTGAAGACTTCTGAAGAGGCGAGAATCAAACGCCGTACCTTAAATACCATGAATATTGACGCGCAAAACTGTGACGCCCAGGATGATGATATAGCCGATAACTTTTAAGACAGACAAGGGAGAAACCTGCATATGGCACAACGCCGGCAGTCGTTTCTCCCTCTCTTTATTCCTGCTGTTGTTTAGTTGATATTACCCTCTTCATCAATCACGACCCCAAACTCTTCGGAATATCCGTTCATCTGAGCAATGACCTTCTGCGCTTCTTCTCCTTCTAGGATTACCGGACAATAGTCGTTTTGATTCGTTACAGAGGAAAGGCGGCATGGAATAATCTTTGCCTCGGTCTCCTCTTGCATAACACCCTCTGCAAAAGAAAATTTTATCTGAAAAATCATGGATTCCTTTTCCGCAGGATTCTTGCTTCCGCCATAACAGAAATTGCCCATGCTGTATACGATGTATTTTCCGTTATACTTTTCAATTCCCTGCAATACATGCGGATGACAGCCTAGTACAAGGTCAAATCCCCTGTCAATACACCATTTGCCCATTATATACTGGTTTTCTTCTAATTCGTGGACTTTATCTCCACCCCAGTGCATGGCTGCAATCACAATATCCGCGCCCTGACTTTTTAGGTCTTCCAATCCATCCTCGAGCCACTGATATACCCTGTCTCCATCATAATATTCGTTGACGGACACAAACCCGATTTTTATGCCTTTTACTTCATAGATTCCCAGAGCATGGCCCCAGTCGCCGCTTAACCCATAGGCAAGCCCTGCGTCTTTTACCGTTTGGATGGTATCATTTACACCTTCCTGCTGGTAATCCATAATGTGATTGTTCCCTAAAGTTACCGCTTCCACAGAAGCATTGACAAGAATATCGACATACTCTGGTTTTCCTTTGTGGTTCCATTGTTTTGTCGTTCTTATATTATCAGAGTCAGTGAGCGTTCCTTCTAAGTTGACAATCGTGAAATCATCTTCTTCAAATACACCTTTTACATTCTGAAAGAAGTAATCTTCTCCGTACTTATCATAGTATTCGTGAAAAGATCTGCTGTAGGCAGTCTTTTGGTTTGTTCCAAGCATCACATCCCCTACGGCGCTGATAACGATTTCCGTTACCTCCGGCTGTGGAACTGCTTCTGTTTCAGAGCTTGTTTCCTCCTGTGTCTGCTCTATTCCGCCCGCGCTCTCTGTTGTATGGCTCTGTGTTTCCGTCCTGTTTTCTGTCTGTCCTTCCATGTTCCCTGTTTGTGTTTCTCCATTTGTATCAGACCAGACTCCTCCACACGCCGTAAAAAAAATCATCAATACTATAATCCCTGACAATATTGCTTTTCTATTCATCCTTCCCCCCTAAAAAATAAGATTGCCACAGTTTCTCTTCGGCAATCTTATTATACACCTATTAACATGGTCTGCAACAACAGTTACAGAAAAGATTCAGCAAAATCATCCTCATGCACCAATCACCGCCGGAGTATGGACGTTCGTATCCGCTTCCCATAGTCGTATACCATGTTCCGCCATATTCCAAATGCTCCTGAAACTGACGATACGAAACGTTGCTCGGCTCTAGTTCTACCGCACGGCGGATATGCTCCAAAGCTGTCGCAGTGTTTCCAACGCCTTGATTTGCCATAGCGCTGTAGTAATACCATCTTCCCTGACGCTCACTAAACGGAATGTCATTTAACACGTTAAGCGCTTCTTTGTAATACCGGTTCTGAATATAATTGGCAGCCGCCTGAAGCCTGCTGGATTCTTCACGGTAAGATGAATTCTGACCGCCATAGTTTCCACCAAATCCGGAACCAAATCCGCCATAAGAGGAACTTCCATAACCACTCGTTCCCTGCTGCTTTTCTTTCATAATCTGGTCATATGCCTGCTGAACCTGCTTAAACTTTTCTTCTGCCTGTGCTTTGTTTGGATTATTCACGTTTGCATCCGGGTGATAACGGCGGCTCAATGCACGATATGCTTTTTTTATTTCTTCATCCGAGGCATTTCGGGAAACCCCGAGCACCTGATATGGATCCATCATTTTTGTGTCCTCTTTTTCTTTTTCAGTTGAATGTACTCATATTTTGTCCATACACCTGAATATAAAATATTACGTAATATATCTGCATGCTGCAAAATCGGAAGCCTTTCAAAGGACCGTGCGCATTCTGACATCATGCTGGTCATCATAAGTTTGCACAGGGTTTCAAAATCCTTTTCATTCTGTTTTTTTAAAGCCCTGAGCGGATTGTAATTATTTTTCTTCTCATCTTTGTCAACATCCTCATAGGCATCCATGAGATAAATAAATTTACCCATATAATACCCCAGAGTTTTTAACTCCTTATACCATTCATCTTCTTTCCATGCCATGAGTTCGCCTAACATCTCTCCCGTCAGCCCTGCGACAAGGTCAATATTGGTTTCTCCTGCCTCTTCGTACTGCGCAGTCTTTTCCATATACTCTTCAATGGCTTTTACCTGTCTTGGATATTCAGTGGCAAATCTTTCATAATCCTTCCGAATAATTCCCGCTAAAGTTTTCTTACTATAACTTCTTTCATCCTTCCAGTCATCAATCAGATTATGGTAGGCAAGCATTACATTGATTGCCGCACAATAATCGGATACTTCATTTTCAAAAGCAGTCTGCTTTTTTGTCGGATGCACGCCACAGGTAAATTGTTTCTCTTTGTTTTCCAGCTCATATAAACCGGTTAACAAGACAATCAGGAATGTCATATCATAGCTAAGCAGCATTTGTCCTTTTATACCGCAATTACTATGCAGACGCTGACACAAACCGCAATAATAGGATTGATATATTTTTTTATTCTCTTCTGAGAGTTCTGACTTATTTACATTAATATAGCCAAACATACAGCCTCCATGCTAAAAAACGTTCTAGGAACGTTTCACAAATTCTGTTCTACATTTTGGACAGGTAATACAGATTTTACCACGTCCTCTTGGTACACGCACTTTTTGTTTGCAGATAGGGCAACGATAAAAACGATACACTTTTCTCTGTGCCCATTCTTTCTTCTTATTGTTCCATTTGATTGTCATATCATAACGGAAATTACGGTACTTTTGATTTTCTGCATAACGCTTTGGAATATTTTTAGAAAACACGCGAAAATACATATAAATGATTAAAAGGAATGCTATGGCATATAAGAAGCCCCAGCCCGTGAAAATCGAAAGAATAAGGAGCACTAAAATAACCACATTTAATGCCTTAGACAAATCGTCCACACCATTTCTTCCCTGCATAAATCTCATAAATTTTTCTCTCATTTGTGGTTCTCCATTTCTATAATAAACTAAGGGCTTTCCTGCATTTTTAACAGCCTTCTCTAAGCATATTACATTGGAAAAAGTCTGCCGTCAATGGAGGTATTATCTTTTTAGGAAGAATTTATATTTTGGTAATAAATAAGTGCCGCGCACATGCGCGACACCTAAATCTTACAGTTATGCAGGACGATAAGCCGGGTTATGTCGTTGGGTGATCATCTATCTAGGACGACTGTTACCAGCCGCCTCAAGCGACCTACCTAAAGCTAGCGGGCCACATCATCGCTTTGTTTCGGTCTTGCTTCGGATGGGGTTTACATGTGCCCTCTCTGTTACCAGCGAGGCGGTAGTCTCTTACACTGCCATTCCACCCTTACTGCAGAACTTCCATTCCACAGCGGTATATTTCTGTTGCACTTTCCTTAGAGTTTCCTCCACCGGCCGTTAACCGGCATCCTGCCCTATGAAGCCCGGACTTTCCTCACCTGCGGCCTTTCGGCACTTGCAGCCGCGATCACCTGTCCTGCACAAAGTAAACTTCGTTTACTTATAAACTTCGTTTACTTATAAACTTCGTCTACTTATAAACTTGGTCTACTTACAAACTTCGTTTGCTTGAAATACTATACACACTTACTCCGAAAAAAGCAAGCAAATTATTTTACATACCTTAATATATTCTTTTTTCCATTACCGTTTCAATTTTAAAATGGAATAATCGCCCCATGTATCTTCAGCAATTATATAAATATGCTCTTTATCAATATAATAATTTAGGTAATATGTATCCCACTCTTCCTCTGTCCGGACTCTTCTAAGATGCTCTACTATTTCCTTCTGGGACATCACATGATAGCCACCATATTCAACCTCATATTCTCCCGTTTCCACCATTTGAATTAATGCTTCCAAACTAGGAATATAATCTTTCAGGTAAATAACACGCCCTGTCTCTCTATCGATTGTTAATCCATAGAATAACCCAACCGGATTTGGTGCACTCTCAGGCACATACAGCCTCTCAATGGTAATGCTATACACCTCGTCATCTGAATAAAATAAGTTCATCCTATCTTTTGGACTAATTACGAGCCTGTCTAAAGACAAAAGATCTTCGTCGTAATCAAAGATTTCTGAGTTAACAAACCCGCTTTCCGTATCTTCTTCCGTGTTCGTACCCGATTCATTATTCATCCCATAAGATTCATCCGTTTCACAACTGCTGTCAGTCGTTTCGCTCACAGATGTTCCTTCACTTCCATCTTTGCTGCTATTGACACTACTGTTTCCACATCCAGACAGACACAATACCATTATTATCATAACAACAAAACTTCGTTTTTTCATTTTAATCTCCATTTCCGTGCCTCTTTTTGCACATATGCAGCTTTGAGTCAAGTAGCACCCAACTCAAATTATCGTGTTAAAAATTTAGTTTTCACACGATTACTCCATTTCTGTCAATTTATTATATATATCTATTCTCTTACTAGAATCTTTTTCTTTAGAATTTATTTCTTGAGTTACCTCTTTTACAGTAGGTGTATTTCCATCATCAAAAAGATGTTGAACATATGTCTTCCAATACCATCCTGCTGCTTCCCACGCATACTTTTCCGCAACATAATCAGCCCCCTCTTCTAGTATTCTCTCATCTCCCAAATCCTTAGAAAAACGCGTATAATTATATCTTCCTGTTAACTGAATGTATCCTGCGCCTCGATATGTATATCCATCCTCACCGCCTTGATTTCCAACTGCATATGCATACTTTTCATTAAAATATTCCCTATTAACCGCCTCATCTTGATTGTTATAGCCCGTCTCCCAATCTACCTCTATTAACGCCCATCCGAAATAAGACTCTATGTAAGATTGTGCTAAAAAATGGTCTATTTCCCTTCTATAAAAAAACGGACAAAGTTGGCAACAAAATAGAGGAGGATTTTTTAAATAAAAAACAGTCCAAATTGCTATACAAATAAATTTGTATATAATTTGAACTGTTCTTAGCGTTCTGATACCTTATCTATACATTAAAGCAGCTTCCGCCCACAAATTCTCTTACTAACGAATTGTGTGCAATTTCTTCTGTTGGAAGCGGAAGGAAATAATCCAGAAGTTTCAGAAGTCTCTTGGCTTCTAAATACTCTTCACAGTCTCTTGGAATCTGGAATAACAGCGGTTCTGCATATACCTTAAGTACTGCCATTTCATATACCAGAGCCGAGTTAAACATAACGTCTGCACTGTCCTGAAACGGGAAGATGTATTTTTCCTCACCACGTCTTACTGAAGCCCACATTCCCAGAGTTTCCTGCGCAGAGGTACCGCGCGTTCTGGCATCGCGCACAATACGGCGGAGCAAGCGTCCGTCTGTTGTTGGGAGCGGATTATGCTCGTCAATATTAAGCTGTGTCAGGGCAGAGATATAAATACGGAATTTACTCTCTGCCGGCAGACTGTATGACAGCTTATCGTTTAAACCATGAATTCCTTCTATAACAAGAATATCGTTTTCTCCAAGTTTTAGCTTCTTGCCACGATATTCCCGGCGTCCTGTCTTAAAGTTAAAGGACGGCATTGGAATTTCTTCCCCATTTAAAAGACTTGTCATATCTTCGTTAAATTTCTCTACGTCAATCGCTTCTAAACATTCAAAGTCAAATTCCCCATTCTCATCTCTTGGGCATTTATCCCGATCAATATAATAATCATCCAAACCGATTGGATGCGGGTTTAACCCTTTTGCGCGAAGCTGGATGGCCAAGCGATTGGAAAAGGTTGTTTTCCCTGAGGAAGATGGTCCTGCGATCATGACAAATTTTTTGTCGTGAGACGCTGCAATCTGGGCTGCAATACTGCCGATTCGTTCCTCCATCAATGCCTCCTGAAGGAGAATCAATTCATGACCTTTTCCATGAGAAATCGCCTCGTTTAACGCTCCTACCGTACCTACGCCTAACATCTGGCTCCATTTCTTGGAATCCTGAAGCGTATGAAACAATTTTGTGGAAGTTTCCAGCGGTTCTACCACCGAACCGTTTTTGTTCGGGAACATAATCACAAACCCATTTTCATACAAATCCAAATCAAACCACTGGATGTAACCCGTACTTGGCACCATAAATCCGAAATGGTAATCCACAAATCCATCTAAGGAATAGAGGTTCACTCTGGAGTTTCTGCGGTACTCCATCGTAAGTTTCTTATCAATAAGCCCGAAATTATGAAACATCTCAATAGCTTCATCCCTATTGACATTATATTTTTCAATCGGATAATCCTTAGCAGCCAGACGAAGCATTTCTTCTTTTAACATAAGAATGCTCGCCTTATTTAGCTCTACACCTTCTAAGCTGCAAAAGTACCCCTGCCCCAAAGAATGATTCACACGAATCATCACATCGTTTTTCCAAAGATTATTCGCCGCTTTCTGCATTAAAAGGACTGCGCTTCTGCGATATGCGCGTTTGCCATCCTTGTCAGTCATTGTGATAAAGGTAAGCTCTAAATCCTTTTTTACTTTCTTAGTCAGTTCTCTAAGTCTATGGTCGTGCATAACAAGCACAATCTGGTCCTTGTAGTATTTCTGGTATTTCTTCGCAAGGTCAATGAAGCGAGTGCCCTCTGTCACCCGCTCTGTAAATTTCTCTTCATCTGAGATTTTGATTATTAAATTAAATTCCTGCATTTTTGATTTCCCCCATAATAGTATATGCTGATTCATTTAAGGCTATTTCTTCCAAAACCTCTTGCTTTCTCATGGAAATAGCTTCTGAATCAGGCTGACTTTCTAATTTCTTTAAAATTTTGTTTAACTGTTTATGCTGTTTTACCAGATATTTTCGAAGAGACGGATTTCCATTCCTTAAAAGAAGAGGCCCGTACATATCACAGGAACAAATGGTTTCTTCCGGCAAAAAGCGCCAGAAGTTATCCTCCTTAACCGGAACCACCTTCATCATGGGATAGTATTTGCCATCTTCGATAATCATATCTTCATCAATAATCTGAAAGCAATGCTCACGCAGGTACCTTCGCACCTTCGCCAGTTCAGACTGCGGCTGCAAAATCAATTCTTCTGCCTGTCTGCACACAGCCATTCCTGCATCTATAATGTGAATTACCAAATCTCCGCCCATTCCCGCAATCAGAATGGTCTCTGCTTCCCCAGCTTCCAAGGCTGCCACCCCATCTGAAAGCCTTGTCTCTATGTAATCCTCCAATTGGCACATGGAAATATGTTCGTTGGCCCGCTGAAGCGGGCCAGCATTGATATCCATTGCAATTGCTCTGGGTATTTTTCCCTGCTGTACCAATGCGATAGGCACATATCCGTGATCTGTTCCAATATCAGCCAGAACATTTCCCGGCGTTACCATATCAGCAACAGCATTCATTCGCTTTGACAGTTTTATCATTTCTTTACTCTAAATAGTCCTTTAATTTGCGGCTTCTGCTTGGATGGCGGAGCTTACGAAGCGCTTTTGCTTCAATCTGACGGATACGTTCACGGGTAACGTTAAACTCTTTTCCTACTTCTTCAAGTGTACGGGCACGTCCATCCTCCAGACCGAAGCGGAGCGTCAGTACCTTCTGTTCACGTTCTGTCAATGTACCTAAGACTTCCTCTAACTGTTCCTTTAACAGTGTAAATGCTGCGGCATCTGCCGGAACCGGAACATTATCATCCTTAATAAAATCCCCAAGATGTGAATCTTCTTCTTCACCGATTGGTGTTTCCAATGACACAGGCTCCTGAGAAATCTTTAGAATTTCACGGACACGATCTACCGGCATATTCATTTCTTCTGCGATTTCTTCCGGTGAAGGTTCACGTCCAAGCTCCTGAAGAAGCTGTCTGGAGACACGGATAAGCTTATTTATCGTTTCTACCATATGAACCGGAATACGGATCGTTCGTGCCTGGTCTGCAATCGCACGCGTGATTGCCTGGCGAATCCACCATGTCGCATAAGTAGAGAATTTATATCCCTTACGATAGTCAAACTTTTCAACCGCCTTTATAAGACCAAGGTTTCCTTCCTGAATCAAATCAAGGAACAGCATACCACGACCCACATAACGCTTCGCAATGCTTACTACAAGACGAAGGTTTGCTTCTGCAAGGCGCTTTTTGGCTTCAGCACCCCCGTCAACATCCTTCTGGAGGTTTTTAATCTCTTCATTTAACCCGTCAAGTTCTGCTTCTTCAACTTCTTCATTGTCTATACGGCTCTTAAGAATCTGGATTTTTTCAGTTGCAACCGCACCTGCCTCCATCTTCTGCGCCAGTTCAATTTCTTCTTCTGCACTAAGAAGCGGTACCTTACCGATTTCTTTTAAGTACATACGAACCGGGTCTTCCACGCTTACGCCATCCGGCACAGATAGATCGATTTTTTCAACCTCAACATCATCATCTTCTGTCAAAATGATTTCATCATCGTCATCATCGCTGATGCGTAATACATCAATGCCATTATGGTCAAGATAATCCAATACCAGTTCCATTTTTTCGACGTCCAATGGGAAATCTTTGAAAAAATCACTGATTTCCTGATATTCAAGAATATTCTTTTTCTTTTTGCCGAGTGTGAGAAGTTCTGCTAGCTTCTCCTGAAATTTCACTTTAACATCTTCTGTTTCTACAACTGCTTCTACTTGTTCTTCTTTTTTCATTGCCATTTTAATTTGTCCTCTCAGGTTATTTACTATTTTGTCCTTAATTAATAGAAATATGCAATGTTTGCAACTGCTGCAGGGCTTTGCGGTCCTCTATTATCTGCGACATTACATCTAAATTCGTTGGGTCCATATGCTCACTGCGGAAGTTCATTGCGTTTTGTTTAATACGGATAATGGTTTCTTTTAGCGCTTTCTCCTTATCACTTTGTGTTTCCAATTCATGAACATGTGCGCTAAATAATCCTGCCACCTCTTTCTGCTCCGCTTCATCTTCAAACATACTGATGATTTGCGCCGGAGTTGCCTCGCCCTGCGCCTTATATTGTTCGTAGACGATCTGTGCAACCTTGTGACATAACTCTTCGGTAAAATCCTCCGGTGTAATATAGGCGGAAACAGCTTTAAATAAACGGTCATCTTCCACAAGCCATGTGAGCAGGAGCTTCTGTGACTGCTTCATTCCATCCTCTTTTTTCTTTCCTTGGACACCGCTTTTTAGCTGAGGCGGTTTGTTTACAACCGTACCTTTCATGGCAAGGTTGTTTACCTTTCTCCGTAAGTCATCAAAACTTATTTTGTACTTGTTCGCAATAGCCTCTATATAGTTATTCCGAGCCAATTCCTCTGGAATTTCCAGAAGTTTTTTTGCTGTTTCATTATAAAATGCAGTCTTTGACTCCGGATCTTTCATATCATAATTGCTCTCCATTATACGAATTTCAAACAGAAAACTGTTTTCAGCCTCATCAATCCGTTTTTGGTATTCTTCTGCCCCAAGGGCCTTGATAAATTCATCCGGGTCTTTATATGGCTGCATACTTATAATCTTAGTTACCATTCCGTATTCTTTAAGAATCGGAATGGCCCGAAGAGCGGCTTTGACACCGGCGCCATCGCTGTCATAACTTAAATACACCTCCTTGGTGTAGCGTTTTAAGAGATTAGCATGTCCACCGGTAAGCGCCGTTCCAAGGGATGCCACCGCATTATCAAAGCCAGCCTGATGAAGTGCAATTACATCCATGTATCCTTCACATAGAATTAACTGCTCTTTTCTTGTGCTTCTGGCAACATTAAGTCCGTAAAGGTTTCGGCTCTTATCAAATATTTTCGTTTCGGGAGAGTTTAAGTATTTCGGCTCGCCATCTCCCATCACTCGTCCGCCAAAACCGATAACGTGATTATGCACATCCATAATCGGAAACATCGCCCTGTTCCAGAACTTGTCCCGCCCGCCCCGGACTTCGTCATAGGTAATGAGCCCTGATTCTTTTAAAATTTCATCCTCATACCCCTTGCTTTTTAAGTATCGGTACAAATCATCACTGTACTGGTCCGAATAACCCAGTCCAAACTTCTGCATCGTCTCATCCGACAACTCTCTTTTTTTAAAATACTCATAAGCTTTTTTTCCTCGTGGATGCCGAAGCAGCGTATAAAAATACTTTGCGGCTTCTTTATTGATTTCCAAAAGTCTGGCCCGTTTGTCTGCTTCCTGTTTCTTTGCCGCAGACAGTTCCTGTTTCGGCAGTTCTATACCCGCTCTGTCTGCCAAGGTCTGCATTGCCTCACCAAAAGTAAAATTCTCATACTGCATGAGAAATGTAAATACATTTCCGCCTGCGCCGCAGCCAAAGCAGTAATACATCTGCTTATGCGGACTAACGGAAAAAGAACCCGTCTTTTCATTATGGAACGGGCATAACCCAAAGTATGTATTTCCTTTTTTCTGAAGGCGTACATAACTGCCAATAATATCCACGATGTCATTTCGTGAACGGACTTCTTCGATTAGTTCATCTGGGTAAAAAGCCATACGCCCTCCTTTCAACCGGTATCTATGTTGTCAACAATGCGTCAATATCCGTCAACTGCCCATGCCTCCGGTAAGAAAAACTCGCTGAATTTGGTAATTGCGTATTGGTCAGTCATGCCGGAAATATAATCGCAAAGCACACGCCCCTTATCCTCTCCCTCGTCATACATACGAAGATATTTTGCA
This sequence comes from uncultured Agathobacter sp., assembly GCA_944381555.1. Lineage (GTDB taxonomy): Bacteria > Bacillota > Clostridia > Lachnospirales > Lachnospiraceae > Roseburia. The sequence continues at coordinate 47,827 of CALWLL010000012.1, forward strand.
GGAAGAATATCCATATGCTCTGCATAATAAAAGTATAACTGCTCTAACATAACCTTTGCTTTTGCTTCTTCTCTCTTTGCAATTGGGTTCGTATACAGATTACGGAACATAAACGCACGAAGCTCCTTTAATGCTCCGGCGCATTCTTCTGACATTCTGATGTCATCCTGTCCCATGCTGTTTGTAATGGTATTATGAATCAAATAATCGAGTCTGCTTTTTGTATTGTATCCTAATGTCTTGCGAATCTCTAACGGAATGTCTTCCTCACACAATAGCTGCGCCCGGATTGCATCATCAAAGTCTGCATTTACATAGGCTACTTTATCGCAGATACGCACGATTTTTCCTTCTAAGGTATGCGGCATTGCCCCCGTCTGGTGATTTAAAATTCCATCCCGAACCTCCCATGTAAGGTTTAAGCCACGTCCGTCTTTTTCAAGTTTTTCTACAATACGCACGCTCTGCTCGTTATGTTTAAATCCGCCAAGATATATCTGGTTCAAGATAGCCTCGCCCGCATGGCCAAACGGAGTATGTCCTAAATCGTGACCTAAAGCAATCGCCTCCACCAAATCCTCATTTAGTCTTAAAGCCTTTGCAATGGTTCTTGCGTTCTGAGACACCTCTAAGGTATGAGATAAGCGGGTGCGATAATGGTCTCCCTTAGGCGTTAAAAACACCTGCGTCTTATTCTTCAGACGCCGGAAAGATTTGCTGTGCAGAATTCTATCGCGATCCCTTGTAAACACCGGACGAATATCGCACTCTGGCTCCTCCATATCTCTGCCTTTGCTGTTTACACTCAGGCAGGCAAATGGACTAAGAGTCTCTCTTTCCATTGCTTCAATTCTTTCACGTATTGTCATATTTCCTCTCCTTTGTTAAGTTCGAAGAATAACCTACATAATTAATATTCTATGCCACTTTTGAAATTCCTTTTTTTCTTTGGAATTTTTTCGACATTTTTTTCAAAAAAAACAAAAAACCCAGACTGTTTCGTCTGAGTTTCTTTTATTCTTTGTCTAAGGACTATAAAAAAGATATTTTGCGTTTTACGAAAGAGGGAGTTGAACTCTCACACAAATCATTTTTCTTGCAATTCAAGTCTTCCAGCGAATACCACTTTTATTTCAGCTTTTTAAGAAAATTGACATAAAAATAATTTATTCTTTGTCATCTTGCCATACACAGATAAACTTAAACCCCTTAATACCATTTTGCTCTATTAGCTCCTTAAAATCCTCTGTGACATAAGGGTGAGTAAATACTTCTTCCGGAATCTTGAAAATAAACACATTATCAAGAAGTTCTCTATGAAAAGCATACTCCTCAATCCGCATAATTCTACCGGAACTTTTGAACAGTTTTATCTTCGACTTTTCTCGATCTAAGCAATCAATTACTGTCGTTACATTAAGCACATAAAGGCGTTGAGACGCACTTTGTGCCGGCAAGATTTGGGTGTTCCCCTGAAGGTGTGAACTGAGCACATTAAAACATTTCTCGTTCACAACAACGGAGCTGACTTCAATAGAATAAACATCTCCGATTTCCTTGCCTGTTTCTGTGTAGTGTTTGCTTGGATACAACTCGACACTTTCCCAATTTTCTATTAGCTGACCACTAAACATAAACGCTTTATAGCCATTCTTATCTTTTGTTTCAAATGCTCAATATGTGCGATCAGTCCATAATTGATAAATTTTCATGACAATACTCCCATTTAAAATGTTCCGTTAGAAAGTTGTTCGGCAATATCATTCAATATATCAATTGTTTCATCTCAATTTTGCGTACAACTTAGCTTATTATTAATTTTATCATAGTAATCGGTAGTGTGCAATGTCCTATGGTTGATGCCACCAGATAAAGTATCTGATGACAAATACATGCCATTCTCCGCACTATTAATATCCATTCCAAAATCATCAAGAATATCTCTTGCTTCTTAGTCTCCAGGTGCATCACCTGCAACAATATGATGTGTTGCATATTCATCAGGTTTTGCAACACCTGTTTGCCTATCAATATTTCTACTTAATGTTGCCGAATTACTATTTTTAGGTTTTAGCATTGATAAAGAATAGAAAGATATATCGCTTTCTATAACGAAAAGAGACCGCACAGCACTATACACTACAAAACTCCCAATGCTGCCGAAGAAGCCTTTTATCATAATGAAAAAAGCTAAAATCTTATCGGACAAATCGGTTCGAATCGCAGAACATTTTAGTTTTTGTCACGGGATTTCAGCGTTTTTGTAAAAACACTGTCCGATTCAATTCATATAGATTATTGCTCTTAAAGCCTGTTGGCAAAAGATTCCTATAAAAAATACCGGTTGGCACAACTGCGCTTTTTATTGATTGGTATCATTATAATTACACTTGTTTCTAATATTTTTTGCTTTAAATAAAGCCGATATTTTCAGCTCATTTTCCAGCAGCTGTTCCACCCGGTCTGCCAGATAATCCACCGCACGCTGCTCGCCTGCCGGGAAAGTCCCTCACAGGGGTCGCTGATCTCCACCGTCAGGACCGTGTCCGGCGGATGCTCGGATACAGACAGCGTAAATCCGCTTCTGTTTCCATAAACGGTTATTCCGGCGGCGATACATCCGCTTTCCTGTTTGTCATATTCGCTTTTTTCCGAATCCAGAACATCGTACAGCGCATACAGCACAAGCTGTTTTGTATACGGCAGGATCCGCTGAACCGATTTCATGATACCGCCCCCTTTAATTTTTATTATTTCATGGAAAGCCCGACTCCGCTGCCGGTCATCTCAAAATCCGGAGAAATCACAACCGTACCGTCTTCCTTTACATAAATATAATCCTGCTGTTTGTCCCACTCG